>NZ_JBEBMG010000013.1:0-104946 GCF_040081975.1 Mesorhizobium hunchu | reverse complement strand
CCGACCCGAAAGACGCCGATCCCTTACGACTTCGAGGCCTACAAGGTCCGTAACACGATCGAGCGCTGTTTCAACAAGCTCAAGCACTTCAGACGCATCGCCACACGCTTCGACCGCCGCGCGGCCTACTTCCTAAGCTTCCTGCAACTCGCCGCCGCAATGCTGTGGATGCGATGAATGTCGATTCTGCCTAGAAGGAAGATGGGGTAGCGGGAAGACGAACGTTGTCACTATCGCCGAAAAAGAACTGGAAGCAAAGTATTCCGAGAAGTTTGCATTTTTCACGTTCGATCTCTGGGCTTCGCAGAGCGTCGAGTTCCGGCGAGCATTCCTCGAAGAATTTCTGGGTTGGTCGAAACCGCATCTTCCGCCAAAAAAATATGACAAATTGACGAAGCGCGTCCAAGGGAAGACGAAAATCGTCGAAACCGAAAACGAGCGCGAATACTCGATTTTCGGGTACATATTGATTAGCGCGCTCTTCCTTCTGCCATTCCTGGTACTCTGGTTAAGCCCTTTCTCCGCGAATCTACATAGGAGCAGCGCGGGGACAAGCGTATATCCAGGGGGACCTCAGGGAGACCTTCCCTGGCTCTTCCAGGTATTCCTTGATTACGGCCATTGGGCCGCGGTTGCCGTTATCGGCATTGTCGTTATCGGATTTATCATCCAGACTTGCTGGTTGTGGAGGAATAAAGGGTCGCTGCGAAAGGCACTGGACCGTAGTTTCTCCTTGTTTGTTCGAAAGTCGGAAAAAGATACTGTCACGGAGACAATCCGGGACGGCGATCCGACAAAGTACGAATTTCATCAGATTTTCACTGAAATCCTCTCGCCCGTGCAGCGTGCGGGCAGACGTGTAATCTTTGTTTTCGACAACATCGATCGCCTACCTGCCGACCTCATTCAGGACATGTGGTCGAACGTCAGATCCGTCTTTTCCCGAGACAGTTCTCGAACCAAACCGGCCGAGGCCGTCGTGACCGCCGTAGTGCCGTACGATCGAGCCCACATCCTGTCTGTATTTGACAGCTCAAAGGCTAGCGAAGGCGGCAGACGGGAAGATGGAAAGATTGATCCGGTAACCGTCTATGAGCGTGAAGATGTATTCCGAAAAACGTTCAGCGCAATCGTAACAGTTGCGCCCCCCGTGACCTCTGATGTGGAGGCGTTTTTCGAAAAGTGTCTGGAAGCGGCATTGCCTGATCAGTTTGACGGCGGGCAAAAGTATAGGCTGTTTCAGATACTCGATGAATTCCTTACCGAGAAGGGCACCAATCCGACACCCAGACAGGTCAAGTCTTTTGTCAACGATGTTGGTATGCTCTGGCTTCAATGGTACGGCCGGATTTCCATCGAGGCGATAGCGATATTCGTTCTGCATCGGTCTGTACTGGAGCATGATCCGAGATCGCTCCAAAACCCGCAGACAATTCATGCCCGCTACCGACATTTTGCTGTTACGGATGAGCTTGACAGCGAATTGGCCGCTCTTGCTTACAATGTCGAGCCTGACGTCGCCTTGGAAGTGCTGCTTGAGCGGGATATCACGGCCGCCTTGCGAAACCCGAAAAGCGACCGTCTTTCGGAGTTGGCTTTATCGCCTGGGTTTCGCCACCAGCTCGATCGTATTCTCAGTCAGCACTGTGCCAAGTGGGCAGCTTCGTCGCTAAGCGACTTTGAAGCGGCCTTGTCTAACTACTGTGAACTGACGCTGGATCCTTCAATCAGGGAACTGTGCAACAAACATTTCGTACAGGCTATTGTCAGCTTGGCGAAGATCGACGTAACTGCCGGGGAGTTACATCAGAAGCTTTTCAAGGTTGCTGCCTGCATCCCCGCAGCTTCGCTGAAACAGCATGTGCTGGGATTTGCTGAATGGCTGAGCAAGAGCTTGCCCGAGGAGCTGACACAGGATCTCGGTCGTGCCTGGATCGGCTTCATTGGTGGTTTCATCCAGGAGATCAAAAAAGTACATGGTGACGATGCCGCCGAAGGAGCGGCGGCCATGATCTCGGTTCCTTACTCGCCGGAGTTTTACTTGGGCGTAGCGCTCGATTGCGATGAAGTCGATGTGTCATTCTCTCGCCTCTCCAACATTGCCCGGCAGAAATCGTCCGAAATCGCGACCGCGTTGGCATCGTGTGGCAAAGAGACACCTGATCATTTCCACTTCGTGTGGAAACAGCTTCAGCATGCGCTGAAGGGGCCCGAGAACGTTACCGTCTTCGCCCAACTCTTGGCGCAAATGCAAGCCGGCGTTCTCGATGAAGAGGATGAGCGCTCGACGTACTTCGAGAATCTAGTGCTGATCGCTGCCGTTGCACATGGCGCGGCTGGCATCGGGACAAACGTCAAGGCTGCGCTGGCCGATGGTACGCTGCCTTGGCATGCTTCCGAAGCCAACAAGGCCAAAGATTGGCAAAGCGTGGCAAACTCTGTCTGGCTTGCTCACTTTGCCGCAAAAACCGGCGCGATTCCGGCACTGTCATCGACATCCAAAGAACCCTTTGGAGATGTCAGTGAGGCTCATACGTGGTTCAGCGAATGCTATGCCGGAGCGCTGCCTGGCGATAGCCTCGCGACCATCGCCAAGCTCGTCATTGATTATGACAGCATTGATGAATGGGTGTCCGCATTCGTCAAAACCCCCAAACATATCTTGTACAAAGACGTTCTGACCGAAATCCTTGCCGCAGAGAATTGCCCGGCACTTCAGCTTGGAACGCTGATCGAGTGCTACCCGGTCTTGAAGGACCGCTTCGCGGACGACGCTGTAGAAGCGATGGTCAAGCGGGTCGGAAGAGAATCGGCTGCCGGGCAAGTTGAGCAGATCGATCTCGCTGGTGTACCGCCAGTGCTGATTGCTGACATCACAGATTTGAAAGAAGCGACATGGAGCGCTCTCCTCGCTCTTGCTGATCGCCATCTCAAATCGATTTCAGCGCCCGACTGGGAGGAGGCGCTAGAAAATGACAATTACAATCGCAAACTGCTCTTCGCACGCGGCAAGCAACTCGACGGTCTGATACCTCCCAATAGCCTTCGAGCTCCGCTCGCGGATTTCATCTCGGCGATCGTCGTGTCGAAAGAAAAGCCTGCCAAAAACCTGGATGGACTCGCCGCATTCTGGTCTGCCCTGTCCCGAAGCAGTCGTAAGGCACTTTCGGGAGATGTGTTCGAACGCATCGCTGACAAGCCGGTCATATTCGATGGTCTGAATGTTGCAATGTCGGTTTTCCCCGAGGTGTTCGCCGAGTTGCCGCTCGAGGATCGCCCCGAGACAGCCGTCACCAAAGTGCTTATGCCTCTCCTTTCGGGCAATCCGAAACGAGCTCTTGAATTCGTCAGCACTCGGCGAGCGGCATGGATGAACTGTGTACGGGATGTGCCCCCAGAAGTGCGCTCCCAGCTTAACGAATACTTCGCCGGTTACGAGGAAGCGGAGGAAACTTTCCCTGAACTGGATGGGTTGAGAAAAATCCTGAAGCTGGCCAAGCCGAAAAGGAGGCCGGCTGAAGACATTTCTCAAAAGGGGCAATCCGAAACGGATGGTGAGAAATAGCGGCTTTGCTGCTACGAGGTGCAGAGCCGCCACCTTCTCACTCAGGCGGACTATCCGCTTTCGGCTAAAGGCAAAGTTTGCCTGAACGTCTTAATGGAGGGCGCAAAGCAGTCGTAGGCGATATCATTTTGCTAGAGGCTGTGGCGGGTCAATCTTCCCCACATCAGCATCAAACCTCGATCACCATTCCAGCTTCGAACTTGTTGTTCTCATCGTCGTAGCCGCGCGGATTGCAGACAATGCGCGTGTCACCAACGCGGTAGTCGCAGCTGTCATGGGTATGACCGTGCACCCAAAGCGCAGGGCGGCCGCTCTCGATCACGCCGGACAGGTCGGATGCATAGGCGGCGTTAAGCAGGTCGCCCCGGAATCTCGACGGGACGGACCGCGCATGCGGCAGATGATGCGTGACCACGACGGTCTTGGTCGGATCCGCCTTGAGGGCGGTTTCGATGAACAGGCGCGACTGCTGGTGCATCCGATGTGCCGTTTCCGGCACGAAGCGCTGCCAGGGATTTCGCTGCCTGGCGATCTGGCGATAGTCGTTCATGCGCTCGCGCGCATGGAATATGGCCACCTCCGGATGTCCCTCGATCCGATAGTCGGTCCAGAGCGTGGCGCCGATGAAGCGAACGCCGTCGATGACTGCGATGTCGTTCTCGAGGAAATGGACATTGGGGAATTGCGCCGCTGCTGTCTTCCCGTCTTCCAGACCCTCCTTGATCGAGCCCTTGTAGAATTCGTGGTTGCCGGCGACATAGACGCAGGGCATGGCTTGGGCGATGTGCGTGGCGAGCCAATGCACGCCGTTGGCCGGAGCACGGCAAAGATCTCCGGCCATGACACAGACATCAGCGTCGGGAATGGCAAGAGACTGCCGCAGGTCGGCATATTCGAGATGCAGGTCGGAGAGCAGCCAGATTTTCATAGTCATAGAACCAGTTGGGGGTCTATCGGGCGGACGATGGTGATGGATGAGCCTGTCTTCGTCGGACATCCATTTGCGGACATTCTGGGGCAAGGCGACCCACGAAGGATTCGCGCAATTGTTGACAAGCGATTTTGCAGGCTGAATCCTTTTGTCTGGATCATCGTCGCACCGGAAGGTCGACCATCTTCTGCCTGACCTTTTCGAGCACCGCGTCAAGGTCCGGTCCCTCCAGCGTTTCTTCAGCCAGCAGGATGTTCGCCAGGAACTGAAGCGCCGTCTTCTGCTTACGGGCGATGTCGTGGGCGGCCTTGTGGGCGGTTGCCAACCGGGCATGGACACGCTGGGCGAGTTCCAGGTCCGCGCCAAGGATTGCGGCGCCGTCCCCGGGCTTGCGGTAAAGCAGCGGCCATTTGCGGCTGAAGCCCAGCACCGTCTCCATGTCGAGGGCGAGGTTGGTGGCAATGGCGAGGTCGCTCTGCTCGGAGCCGCCGGAGTTCGATGTTGCGGACCCGAGGATTTCCTCTTCGGCCGCCCGGCCAGCGAGGTAGGCAACCAGATGTGCGGTGAAGAATTCCTCGGTGTGCTCGTCCTGGCTGACCGAGCCCAGAGTGTAGCCGCCCTCCGGCGCGTCTATGGTGATCTCGATAATCGGGCCGAGCTTGAGATAAAGACGGGCGATTACATGCCCAGCCTCGTGGACAGCCATGCGCCGGCACAGTTTCGCGGACCGCGCCGGCCTCGACGCCGCCAGCAAGGATTCGATGTCGTCATAGGTGATGGCCCGTTTCTCGCGTCGGGCTTTCCTCCTGGCGTTCTGGACGATCTCCCTGATGTCGGCGCCCGTCATCCCGCCCGCCTTGCGGGCAAGAGGACGAAGCACGCGCTCGATCATGGCCGCGTCGGACGGGGAAGCTTCGGATGTGGCTGCCTTGGGTCTAGCAGTGTCGGACTGGATCATGGCGCCTCCTTCCAGGCAATGCTCTCGATTCCATTGGCGGCAAGGTCTCGCAGGACCGCGTCGGGCAGCGTATGGAGGAAGCTGCGAAGATCTTCCTCCGATTGGAGGGCTGTCGGCTTCGGCGCGGAGGCGACGATGGTGTCGAGATCGCCACCCAAATGGTGCCGCAGGATCCCCATGCGCGCGGTGACATCGGGAGGCGAAATCTTCATGTGCGGCGAAAGCCTGCCCGATCTCAGCAGCGCCGGATCGATGATCGCTGGGTGGTTGGTCGCGCCGACCACGATCACCCCGGTGGTTCGTGCCGCACCGTCGAGAAGTTCAAGCAGGCAGTTGACCAGGGCGTTCCAGTAATCGGCGTAGTCTCGGGTAAAATCGATGCGGCGACCGATGCCGTCGATCTCGTCGATGAACAGGATCGCCGGATGATGCGCAACTGCCTCCGCAAAGGCCCGCTTGATGCGCTTGACGACATCGCCGAGATAGGCGGGTTCGAGCCATGTAGCCATCGACGTCGAGAACATCGGAATCTGCAGCGAGTTGCAGAGCGAGCGGGCGAACATGGTCTTGCCCGTGCCCGGAGGACCGGAAAGCAGGAGCTTTGTGCTCATCTCCTCCCAGTGAAGTTCTCCGGCCTGCCAGAGCGGCAAATCCACGGCCAGGGAGAGCGCCCAATCGCGGGCTTCGTCACAGCCGGAGAAGGTCTCGATGCGCTCGATGAAGCGATTGCTGTCGGCGCCCGAGATGTCTTTCGGCTGGACGATCTCACTTCCGGAGACATGGTCCTTGCCACGCCCAGATGAGCCCGAACTGGCTCTGTTCGAATCCTTGGATTGGCTGGACGCTTTTGGCCCGTCGTCGTCGGGCGGGCCGTCATCGGGATCGGAGGCAAGAATGCGCAGGGTCGCGGCTGCCGAGGACGGCGTCACGCCCGGCCGGATGGCGATAGACAGGTCGGCAAGGTCGAGCCTGCCGAAATCGATGTCGTCCAATTCTTCTGTTGGTGGCTTGCCCAGCACCGCCTCGATGGTCTGCCTGACGATCTCCGCATTGAGGTCGCCGCAATCCAGCTTGAGCTGTGCGGCGGCTGCGAGCTTTGCCGGAACCTCCCTGTCACGTTCCGAAACGACAAGGATTGGGTAGGGTCCTTGCGCCGCCAGGCCGACGCGCCATCCTTCGCCGTCCATGTCCCGGTCCTTGCCGGCAAAGCAGACGATCTGCCATTTCGCGGCAGGCATGTTCTGGAAATAGAAGTTTCTACGCCGATCGATATCGTAGCCGTTGCAGCGGGTGACTTCCCCCGGCAGGATCAGGCCCCGTCCCAGGAGATCGAGAAAGCACGTCTCGAAATGCCGCGTCCCGCAGTGGATGGCGATGATCGGCTGCCGCTGGCGAAGGATGTCGAGCACTTTGCGTTCGGCATGTTCGCCATTGGCGACCGCTTGCGCGACGAGCAGCAGGCACGCCACCTCGGATGCCCTGGGCGGTTCGGCGGCGTCGCGCACGGCACGCACAATCTCCGTTGCTGATGCAGCGCGGTCCCGAGATGCATGATCGATTGCAATCCTCGTGGCGGAGGCTGATGACGACGGTTCCGACCCGTCTTCGGCAATGAACATATCGCCATTGCCGAGGACCGGATGACAGCTTTCGCCAATCAGCCTGCGCCTCTGGCGCGCCAGCATGGCGACGACCTGTCGGCCTGACGCGGTGTCCGGAAGGTCTGACCCGCGGTAAAAGACCTGGAGAACGCGGCCACCACTGTCGACGAATTCTTCGCGCAGAAAGCCTGCCTCGACGGCTGCATCGATGGCACGGCGCTCGGCCTCCCGGCGAAGCCGCCGCACGAAGTGCCGAGCGAGCCGAGCGTTCATGCCTGGCGCTGATTGTGTTGCTGCCGTCATCCCTGATCCTTTCTCCGTTGGAGAGTCTGCGGTACGCTCATTGCGGCTCCCGGTGGCGTTCACGACTTTCCACGAGTGTTTCGACAAGGCGTTCCAGCTTGCGGATCGAGCCGCCCGTCCAGGCACGAGCCAGGGCTTCGATCTCGAATCCTTCGAGCGGCGTCGCCCAGCGCGGGTCGTAACCCTGTTCGAGATAGAGCTTCTCGAGGATGCGGCTCGCCAGGAACGGAAGGTGTTCCTGCCCGGGTTCCGGGAAGCGAAGGATCCGGCACCTATCGCGCAAGACAGCCGGAACGCTGTCGACTTCGTTTGCCGTCATCAGCCAGGAGAGATGCGACAGGTCGCAGTTCGACTCGACATAAGGGTCGAACCAGCGGGTAGAGGTTTCCTTCTCCAGAAGCCCGACCAGTACGTCGTGAACATTGCCGTTGTGCCGGCTCGTTGCCACCTTCTCGATCTCGTCGAGGATGATCGCGGGACCGGCACATTCATGGCGACGCACGGCCATGACGGCGAGGCTCGGCTCGCCCGACGACCAACGGCGCGCCGTGCCGCCGAGTGCACTGTCGCTCAGTCCGCCACAGGAGACCAGTTCGTAGGGAACTCTGAGTTCCTCGACCAGCCGCCTTGCGAAGCGGGTTTTGCCACATCCGGGGATTCCAAGCAGAATGGCTGGCCGCAAACGCACATGGTCCCTGCCGACCAGCCCTTTCAGCATCTCGTCGGCAATCGAGATGGCCCAGGGAAACTCCGTTGCCATCTGCGTTCGCACGGCGGCAAGGTCGGGAGTGCCGGGCAGTGGCAAGCGACGCCGCACGAATGCCTCGAACTCCTTGACGACGCGCTTGCCTTCCGACGTCGCATCGTTGCCGATTGAGGTGAAAACGATGACCGACCCGTCTCTATCGGCAACGTCCAGCGTATCGTTGTCGGTGACCTCCACCAGGTCATCAACCGAAAGTTCCTCCTCCTCTGGCTCCCTCCTTTTCGACGCGCGCTTGATCGCCCCCTCGAAATCGCGTTCGTAGCCTTGCAGCATGCGCGCCAGCGATCGGCGCGAGGCATAAAGATTGCCGACCTTGGCGGTATGGGCGAGTGAGTACGCCATCACCGCCCATGCCAACGCCCGCCCGGCCATGCGAAGATCGTCCCGTTTATTGATGTCCCGCAGCGCGATACTTGCCGTTTCGCCTGCGATCGATGCGGCGGCATTCGAGTCCCCGGAGGAGGCGAGATAGAACCGGCACCGCAACCGGCATGCCTCGATGGGGACGCCCTTTACCTCTTCCACGCCATCGAGGGCCTTCACCAGGGACCGCACGCCGTCATCGCTCTGCTCGACGGTCAGTTCCTCCAGGGCAGCGGCGAGGGATGCGAACGCAAGATCACCGCGCTTTCTTACCCGTCGCCACAGCCGTTCGGCATATTCCCGGATATCCTCGCCGAGGTCTCCCCGGAAGAAGGCCATGCCGCGCAGCAGCTCTTCCTCGCTCGGCAGGTGCAACCCCTCGACGGCTGCCTTCAGCCGGCGGCTGAAATGACGATCCTGCGAATCCCCGGAATCCATGGCCACGGCTCAGCCATTCAGTCCGGAATGCTCAGCAGGGCGGCCAAGCCGATACCAACGGGAAAGCGTGCGTGCCCAGCTACGATCCTTCGACAGCAGCCACAGGTCCGACGTATTGATCAACCGGTTCTTGCCGACAAGCTCTGGATGGCCCGTCGACAGGCCGGCAAGGCAAGGCACCGCTCTCTTCGCAAGGATCCATCGGTCGAGAATCGGAGCATCCTCGCCTGCCATCGCTTCCGGCGGCATGCCATGGTGAATGCGTTCCACGTCAGCGACCAGCGCGGTGAGCCGCTCCATCTGGCGCACGAAGTCGGCATCGGGTTCATCGTGCTGGTCGAACAGCAGCATCGGCAATCCTCCGTCTGTCTCCAAGGATCCGCTGCGCTTGGATCCTTGTGATTCGCTGGAATCAGCGGGACAGACATACGGCGTCGTGCAATCGGCGTCCATGACGTCGATTAAGGCGTCCACGACGCCGCACAAAGATTCACCTATGGATTGCCGCCGGTGCCATCTGGAGTGCCGACGGGGCGGGCGCTAGGAATGAAGCCATGGATGTCCCCAACGAACTCCTGCGCGCAGCGCGTGTCGCCCTGAACATCGGCCAGCGAGAACTCGCCAAGCTCTCTGGCGTCGGTCAGCGCACCATCCTGCGCATCGAACGCAACGACGAGACGGTCACGCTTGAATCACGCCGTCGCCTGCAGGATGCCTTCGAGAAGGCTGGCGTAACGTTCGTTCCGGACGATGGCGTGTCCGGTCCGGGACTGCGAATGCGCAGGGATCTCATTCAGCAGGGCAATTTGAGGTTCTAAACACCCATATCGACGGATCCCAGCCGTTCTCACGGAAGTGGTCTGGGCTCGAACGTTACTGGCCACTCTCGATATTAAGCGGATATATCGCCTCAACACGACCAGCACGAAGCGTGACTGGAGGTGGGAGCTAACTCAGACACGTGTGCGAGGACCAAGGCGCCAGACGAGCCGATCTACCGATTTCTGTCAAAAACAGAATGTCGTTTTGAATCGCTTTTAGTTGTCTGACGGCCGCTTCAAATTGCGTCAAAATTGAGGCTCGATGGCCATCATGGCTTGTAAAAAATCACCGTATCACAGTCAGACACGACAAAAAATATATTGGAAACAGCACTCTACGCATCTAAGGCACAAAGGGATTGAACCGCTCAACCTTGGTTTTGAACCGCTCGGGTTTGGTTTTGAACCGCTCGAAATTTGTTTCTACAGTATTCGTTGACAATGGTGGGCCCGGAGGGACTCGAACCCCCAACCAAGCGGTTATGAGCCGCCGGCTCTAACCATTGAGCTACAGGCCCCACGCCGGCTGGATAATGTTTTTCGTCGGTTCGTACAAGGCTTTCGCGTATGATCTCCCTCACGCCCAATTCAGCCATATTCGCCGCCTAGTTGCGGAAGCGTCGACCGCATCCCATGGAGACCTTGATGACCAAACCCTTTTTGCCTCTCGCGCTGGCCGCCATGCCTTTCGCACTCGCCGCGGCGATGGCGGCACCGGCCGCCGCCCGTGCCGCCGAGCCCCTGCCGCCGCGCATCGTCGTGTCCGGCGAAGGCGAATCGACCGTGGCGCCGGACATGGCGATCCTGTCGCTGACGGTGATGCGCGAGGCCAAGAGCGCGCGCGAGGCGCTCGACGCCGACAACGATGCCATGGCCTCCGTCATCGCGGCGATGAAATCCGCGGGCGTCGCCGAGCGCGACCTGCAGACGGCCGGCATCCAGATCAGCCCGCGCTACAACTACTCCAACAAGCCGGACGGTTCCCAGCAGGCGGACCTCGTCGGCTACCAGGTGACGAACACGCTTTCCGTCAGGGTCCGCGACATCGACAAGACCGGCGAGATTCTGGACAAGGCGGTGTCGCTCGGCGTCAACCAGGGCGGCGACATCTCCTTCACCAACGAGGACCCGGCCGCGACCCTGACGGAGGCCCGCAAGAAGGCGGTGGCGGACGCTGTGGCCAAGGCGAAGACCCTGGCCGAAGCCGCCGGCGTCAGCCTCGGCAAAGTCCTCGAAATCTCCGACCAGAACGTCCAGCCGGTGCCGATGCCGATGCGCGCCAAGGCGTTCGACGCCGCCGGCGGCGCCGTTCCGGTCCAGGCTGGCGAAAACTCCTACAAGGTCCAGCTCACCGTGACCTTCGAAATCAAATAACCGCCTTCACCAGCGGCCACAAAGAAAACCCCGGAGATCGCACTCCGGGGTTTTTTCTTTGAGAATAGGAACGATGAACGATGGCAGGCACTCATCGATAGACGACGGGGCAACCTTCCCTGCGGCCGAACACCACCACGACGCGCTCGTTGAATTTGCGTCCGGACACCTTGATGGTGCGGCGGCCCTCATCGACGACGCGGGCGCGGTGCAGACCCATGCGGCGCGCCTTGTTCAGCGCGTCGCGCGCCGAGCAGGAGCGACGCCAGTCGCGATCACGGCGCCAGTCGCGGTGGTGATGCCGGTCGCGAACGGTCTCGCCCGTATAGACGCCGAAGCGCTGGTCGCCGCGATTGTCGAGATTGAGGTAGATGCCGTCCGCATGGGCGATGGCGGGAACCGACGCTATCGCGCCTAATCCGACGAGAGCCGACAGGGCAACGGTGCGGATGGTGCTCAACATGTTGTTTTCTCCACGGGTTGCGGGCGGACCGCCCGGTTGATGGTCGCACTCTGCAGCCCCTCGCCTGAACGCTTCGCGAACCGCCCGTTCATCGGCCGTTCAGGCCACGACATCATCGCCTGGAGGCTTGAACGTCAAACCCGGTGTCCGCTTTGCGGCCATGCGGCACGCCCCGATGCCGGTCGGCCGGCCCCGCTCAGGGTTCCTCATCGAGCACATAGTCGAAATAGTCCTCCGGCTCGGCGAGATCGGTTTCGCTGGCGCGGACCCGACCGCGCATCGAGACGCCGGCCTCGTGCACCGTCTCGCGGCTGCCGGACACCAGCGGATGCCACCAGTAGAGATCCTGCCCCTCGGCGACCAGCCTGTAGGCGCATGTCCGCGGCAGCCAGGTAATCGAACGCACATTCGCCGGCGTCAGCCCCACGCAGTCGGAAACGCGCGCCAGCCGGTTCTCGTAGTCCGCGCATCGGCAGGTCTTCGCGTCGAACAGGCGGCAGGCGACGCTCGTCCAGTAGATTTCGCTTGTGTCCTCGTCCTCGAGCTTGGAAAGGCAGCACTTGCCGCAGCCGTCGCAGAGCGATTCCCACTCGCGCGCACTCATCTCCTCGAGCGTCTTGGTTTTCCAGAACGGCAACTCCATCGGCCGCATGTGGCCCGTCGTCGCCATCCGGTCAAGTGCGGGGGTCGAATGCGCCCGCCGCCTCACGCCATTGCGACAGCGCGTCGCCAATCGTGGCCGCCCGACACGATGTCGCCATCAAAGCGCCGGCAACCTGCCGCGTCCCCGCGCTAGCCGCTGCCGGGAAGGAACCAAACTGGCGGGAATCGGTTTGGGACCCGGATAGGGACTGCTACAAGGAGACGCTCAATGAAACGCCACCCCTGGATATTGGCCGGCAGCGCGCTCGGCCTTTTGATGGCGTCCGCGCCGCTTGGCGCATACCCGCTTCAGGGCGATATAGCCCCCTTGCGGTCCGATGCACGCCCGATCATCCGCATCCAAGCAGATTGCCCGGAGGGCGCCGAGGATTGCGCACAGGGACAACACGGAAAGAAGCGGCAGCATCGCGACAACGACAACAATGAAGGCGCCGCGCCACGTCAGAACGAGCGCGGTCAGCGCAAGAAGCAGCAGCGCGAGGCCGCTCCCGTCGAGCAGCAGGCGCCCGCTCCGCAAGCCGAGCAGCCCCGTCAAGACGAGCAGCCAAAGCCGCGCAAGCAGCGGCAGAAGCAAGCCGAACCGGCGCCCGCGCAGCAGCAGCAGCCCGCCGCGAAAGAGCAGCCCGCGCGTGAAAAACAGGCGGAGCCGCAGGCTGAGCAGCCAAAGCCGCGCAAGCAGCGCCAGAAGCAGGCCGAACCGGCGCCCCAGGCCCAGCCGGCACCAACCGGCGAACAGAACAACGGCGCCAAGCCGGCCACCCGCCAGGAAAAGCTGCGCGACTATCTGAACAAGAAGAAGAACGGCGAGCAGCCCGCGCAAAAGCAGGCGCAACCGAAGCCGCAGCAGCCTGAAAACGGCAAGCCGGCCGGGAGTGGCGACTCGACCGGAGAGGCAACCCCCCAGCCGAAGCCGAAACCCGGGCAGAAGGGCGAGCCTGCCCAACAGCCGGACAACAGCCAGGCCTCGCAGCCGGAATCGAAGCAGGAGAAGCTGCGCGATTATCTGGACAAGAAGAAGCGCGGCGAACGGCCCGAAAAAGGACAGCGGCAGGAAGGCCAGCCCGGCCAACAGGCGCAGCCCGGCCAACAGGAGCAACCCGGAGGACAGGCGCAACCCGACGACGGCGCCAGGCCGCAGCCGCCTCAGCCTGGTCAGGGCAAGGCCGCCGGAGAAAAGCCGGCCGCCGGAAATCAGGCCAACGGCAAGCCCGCCAAACCCGAACTGCCGGCAGACACCAGGCCTCAGGTTCTGCCCAAGGGCACGCCCAACGCCCAGCCTCTGCCTGACAACGCGGCTCCCTTGACCGACAGCGGCAAGCGCGCCGGCAACAGGCATGAGCGCGGCGGCAAGAACGAGCGGGGCGAGCGCCCCCGCAACCAGCCTCCCGAGGGCAAGCCAGGACCGCTGCCGCAGTCGGATTCCGCCGCGCAGGACAGGATTCGGCGCCATGACCGCATCGAGTCGGTGGAAGCCGTTCAGGGCAAGCGGATCGACCGCGACCGCTGGCGCGACGAATGGCGCAAGCGCCGCGAGGATCGCCACGACCGCGACGACGGCACCGTCGTCAAGGAGATCGACAACAGGGTCATCGTCAAATACGGCGACAACATCTATGTCGACAACCGCGGCACCAACCGGCGGCTGGAACGCCATGCCCGCGATTCCTACGTCGAGGAATTGCCGGACGGCTTCTCCCGCTACACCATCGTCAAGGATGACGGTGCCCGCGTCGTCACCATCCGCAACGCGGACGGCGACATCGTGCGGCGCTCGCGCATCATGCCGGACAACCGCGAGATCGTTCTCTACTACGTACCCGAGGACGACTACGGCAACATCCGGCGCGGCTATGTCGATGCCGGCGCGGACCTTCCGCCGCTGGTGCTCGACATTCCGGCCAACCAGTACATCCTGGATGCCCAGTCGGCCGAACCGGACGACTATTACACCTACCTCGACGCGCCGCCGGTCGAGCCGGTCGAACGTATCTACTCGGTCGACGAGGTGGTCCATTCGGCCCGCATCCGCGACAAGGTGCGCCGTGTCGATCTCGACACGATCACCTTCGACACCGGCTCGGCGGAGATCGGCGAGAACCAGGTCGACAAGTTGGAAGCCCTTGGCGACGCCATCAACAGGATCCTCAAGGACAACCCGGCCGAGACTTTCCTGATCGAAGGCCATACCGATGCCGTCGGGTCGGACGAGTCCAACCTCGTCCTGTCCGACGAGCGCGCCCAGTCGGTTGCGGAGGCCCTGACCAGCGTTTTCAACATCCCCGCCGAGAACCTGACCACGCAAGGTTACGGCGAGGAGTATCTGAAGATCGATACCGAAGACGCCAACCGCGAGAACCGGCGTGTGGCGGTAAGGCGCATCACGCCCCTGGTGGCGCCGGTGGCCAGCGCGCAATAGCGGCGAGACGCCGCGAGCTTATTGAATCGCGGCGTCTTCCTCCCCAGATTCGTGGGCGGGGTTCCCTGCCCCGTCCCGACTCCAGCGGGACGCAAGGCTCTCCGGCTTACGCCGGGGAGCCTTGTTCTTTGAGGACCCCGACGATGCAGCCTAGAACGCTCGCGTCACCTTTGTATCCGTGCGCTCGAACGCATCATCGGGAACGAAGAAATCGCCGGCCAGCGGTCCTCCCGCATCCGATGCGTATCTGGAGAAGTCGGACACGCCCTCGGCGCGCAGCACCTCCTCGTCGATATAGAAATTGCCGGTTGCCTCGCGCGACGGGCGATTGAAGATCGCGTAGGCCGCATCCGCCATGATCTCGGGCGAGCGGCTCATCGCAGCCACCGTCGCGCCGCCGAGTAGGTTGCGGACGGCCGCCGTGTCGATCGTCGTCAGCGGCCACAGCGAATTGACGGCGATGCCGTCCTTCTCGAATTCGGCGCTCATGCCAAGCGTGCACAGCGACATGCCGAACTTGGCCATCGTGTAGGCGACGTGATTCTTGAACCACTTGGCCTTCATGTCGAGCGGCGGCGCCAGATTCAGGATGTGAGGGTTTTGCGCCAACTTCAGATGCTCAATGCATAATTTCGAGACGAGGAAGGTGCCGCGCGCATTGACCTGGTTCATCAGGTCATAGCGCTTCATGTCCGTTTCCAGCGTGCCGGTGAGCTGGATGGCGGACGCATTGTTGACGCAGATGTCGATGCCGCCGAAGGCCGAGGCGGTCCTGGCCACCGCTTCGGCCACCTGCGCCTCGTCGCGGATGTCGCACACCAGCGGCAGGGCCTTGCCGCCCGCCGCCTCGATTTCCTCGGCGGCCGTGTAGATGGTGCCCGGCAATTTCGGATGCGGCTCGGCGGTCTTGGCAGCGATCGTCACATTGGCCCCGTCACGCGCCGCGCGCAGCGCGATCGCCAGCCCGATGCCGCGCGACCCGCCGGAGATGAAGAGCGTCTTTCCCTTGAGCGACATGCGGAGCCTCCGTTTGCGATGAGGCATCCTTGCCCGCCATGAACGGGCCATGCAAGGCGCAAGCGCGGCCTGGCCGCTTGACGCTGCGTCGCCGCGCGCTCGAGCTAGACGAGCACCAGCCCCTGCCGCATGGCCGTGGCGATGGCGTCGGTGCGGTTGGCGGCGCCCAGCTTGGTGAGGATCGCGGCGACGTGGAACTTCGCCGTGTGCACCGAGATGTCGAGACGCCGGGCGATCACCTTGTTCGGCGCGCCTTCGGCGAGCAGCGCCAGCACCTCCGCCTCCCGCGGCGACAGATGAAGGGGCGGCTGGCCGGAATAGGCTCCATCCTGTTCGCGCTCGCCATCGGCCGGCACCGATATGTCCTGGCGGCGCGCCGCAGCGCCCGCGACGATATGATAGCCGGCCGCCGCGAGCCGGGCGGCTGCCGCGATGAGCGCGGGCTCCGCGCCGGCAGGCAGGATGGCGGCAAAGCGCTCCCGCTGCTCCACTGGCCCGCTGGAAAGCAGCACCCGCGGCGTGCCTTCCAGCGAAACATGCCCGACCGCCGCCTCATCGACGATGGCGACGTCCACCGCGTCGTCCGTGTGCAATTCACCCGCGAGCATGGGAATGAGGTCTTCCGATCCCGACAGCGACACCGCAAGCCGGTCCGCCCGCCGCGCATCCTCCAGGACGATCAGGATCGCCAGCCTGTGTCCGAGTTCGTTTCTCGCCAGCATGGGTCCTCTCAGCTCAATGGTTTTTCGCCGATGGTGATGGTGACGTCGCGCGCCTCGCCGCCGCGGACGACGGAGAGCGTGACGGTCGTGCCGGCGCTGTCTGGCCCCAGCCTGCGGATCAGCTCGCGCGGGCCGCGCACGGCCTCGCCGTTCCAGGCGGTGACGATGTCGCCGAGCGCCAGGCCCGCCGATTTTGCAGGCCCGGCATCGTCCAGGCTCATCACCATCGCGCCGCGCACCTCGCCGTCGCGCACGGGATGCAGGCCGGCGCCGAGATAGCCGCGCGACACATGGCCCTTTTCAAGAAGGACAGCCACCGTGCGCTCGATCGTCTCGAAGGGAATGACCAGCGCGCGCCCGCGCGGCCCGAACACGAGCATGCCGACCAGCGCGCCGCCGAGATCGGTCACCGGCCCGCCCTCGAACCGGCCGCCGGCCGCCACGGCAAGGTTGATGCGCCGGTCGATCGCGCCGCCGCGCAGCGACCGCCATGCGGGACCGACCTCGCCGACGGTGCCGAGCACCGCCAGTTCGTTGTCGCCGTCCCGCCCCGCCGCGACCACAAGATTGCCGGGCCGCACCGCGCCCGCTTTCTGCAGCAACGGAAGATGCGGCGTGGTAGCCGGCCTGAACAGCGCGATCCCGGTGGACGGATCGCGGCCGGCAAGCTCGACCTGCACGGTTTCGCCCGAGCCGAGCGTCAGTTCGACCTGTTCGTCAGGCTCGACGGTTTCCTCGGCGGCGACGAACAGGCCGTCGCGCCAGTGGAAGGCGCTTGCCGTGCGGCCGTGATGGGTGGCGAAACTGGCGGTGACCGCCGCGACCTGTTCGGCGACGTCGGCGACGGCGTTGGAAAAGGCGGCGGGATTGAAGTCGTTCATCCTGGTTCTCCTGGGCATCGCTGCCCGCATCGGGGTTTTGAGCCGTCAGGCCCACTGCCCCCGATATTGCCGCATCGTCCCGTCGATCCTACTCGCCTGAAGGCTAGCTGGGCACTGACCATCTGGCGAGGTCGCGACCGGAAGAGGCGTTGCGCACATATAGGCATCGCAATTCACTTTCGCACGGATCCCGTCATGGCCCTGCCGGCCCCCTTGCCTCACCCGGACGATTCCGCCCTGCTCGACGCCTATTCCGCGAGCGTCGCCGACGCGGTCGATCGCATCGGCCCAGCCGTCTGCCGCATCGAGCGCGCGGCCGTGCCGGACAGGCGCGAGACGGGCGGCCACGGTTCCGGCTTCGTCATTGCGCCGGACGGGCTGATCGTGACCAATTTCCACGTCGTCGGCGATGCGCGCAGGGTGCGCGTCACCACGCCGGACGGAGCGGTCGCAGAAGGCCGCGTCCTCGGCAGCGATCCCGATACCGACATCGCTCTGGTGCGCGCCGACGGGCATTTCGCCGACATCGCCCCGCTCGGCGATTCCGGACGGCTTCGGCGCGGCCAGATCGCCATCGCCATCGGCAATCCGCTCGGCTTCGAATGGACGGTGACGGCGGGCGTCGTCTCGGCGCTCGGCCGTTCCATGCGCGCCTCGACAGGCCGCCTGATCGACGACGTGATCCAGACCGATGCCGCCCTCAACCCCGGCAATTCCGGCGGCCCGCTGGTCTCGACGGCGGGCGAGGCGGTGGGCGTGAACACGGCCGTCATCCGCGGCGCGCAGGGCATCGCCTTCGCCGTCGCCTCCAACACCGCCAATTTCGTCATTTCCGAGATCATCCGCTTCGGCCGCGTGCGCCGCGCCTATATCGGCGTCTCGGCCGACACGGTGGCCCTGCCTCGCCGCGCGGCGCTGATGGCGCAGCTTGCCAGCACCACGGCGGTGCGTTTGCGCTCGGTCGAGGAAAACGGGCCTGCAGCGAAAGCGGGCCTGAAGCAGGGCGACATCGTCGCTGCGGTTGACGGCCGCGCCATCGCCGGCGTGGACGACCTCGTGAGGGCTTTGGACGCCGGACGCATCGACACGGAAACGGAACTGACCATCGTGCGCCGCTCCGGCGTCGTCCGGATGACGCTGACGCCGGTCGCGAGAGGCTGAGCCGAGCACGCGAACAACGCTATGACGTCATTCCGGGATCGCGTGAATGTCCCGCCGCCCAATACGTCTCAGCCGAACAGCTTCTCGCCCTGTTCCTCGACCAGTTGGATGCCCTTCCGGATCGAGATGTCGACCGCGTCGTCCAGTCCGGCGAAGCGGTCGGCGCGGATGAATTTGTGTTCCTTCACCACGCCGCCGACCTCCTTGGAGACGACGCCGCAGGTCTGGTACTGGCCTTCGGCCTTGAAGGGCGTCGCGCTGATCGTGAAGCCGTTGTGCTCGACCTGTTTGGCGGTTTGCGCCTCGGCCGTACCTTCTTCGGAGCCGCCGCCGCCGAAAAGACGTTTCAAAAAGGACATCGGTTCTTCTCCTCGCGAACAGGATGGCCTTTGGGCACGCTTTGCGCAACCGGGAAGGCGACAACAGGGGAGTAGGGCAGTAGGGCAGTAGGGCAGTAGGGCAGTAGGGCAGTAGGAAACAATCGCCGATCGTCCGGCTGCTGTCCACCATCCCCCTATTGCCGTACTGCCCTACTCTCCTATTCCCTTGTCGACGGGATCAGCGCCGCGCCAGCGCCTCCAGGGCTTCCGCCGCACCGTCGAGTATACTGACGGCTTCGGCCTGCTTCTCGTCCGAGCCTTCGGCGATGTCGGCGAGCGCGGCCTTCAGCCGCTTGCGCACGGCGCGGAACTGCGGACTGTGGCCACGGCGCCCGGCGCCGCGCCTGTCCTCGTCATCGTCCCAGCCGAACCATTCCCGCGCCTTGGCCATCTTGGCGCCGAAGCGCTCGAGATGCTCCAGAACGCGGTCGACCAGCGGCTGGTTCTCCTCCAGATGCGCGCGCCCGGCATCGGTGATGGAGAACACCTTCTTGGTGCCGTCCATTTCCGAAACCGCATAGCCGGCCTCCTCCAGGAAGGTCAGCGTCGGATAGACGACGCCCGGGCTCGGCACGTAAAAGCCGCTCGAAATGTCCTCGAGCGCCTTGATGATGTCGTAGCCGTGGCGCGGCGTCTGCGAAAGCAGCGCGAGCGTGATCAGCTTGAGGTCGCCGTCGCCCAGCATCCGGCCGGCCCGCAGCATGTCGCCCGGTCCGCCGCGGCCGCCGCCGCCGCGCATGCCGTGTCCGCCGAACGGACCGAAACCGCCCCGCCCGCCGAAGCGGCCGGCCATGTGCATGAAGGGGTGCTCGCCCCTGAATTTGTGCCTGTGTCCAAACATTCGAAACTCCTTAGATATGTCTTACGATATATCTTAATTACGATCGACCCGTCACCATGTCAAGATATATCTTACGATGTATCGAGCGAGATAACGAAGGCTGCCGCAGCGGTCCCGGTCCGCCGGGTCTCAGTTCAGGTGAAGCACGATCTCGCGCCGGTGCGGCCGGCTGCGATGCTCGAACAGATAAAGGCCCTGCCAGGTTCCGAGCAGCAAACTTCCTCCGCCGACCGGCACCGACAGGCAAACCGCCGTCAACGCAGCCTTGATATGCGCCGGCATGTCGTCCGGCCCCTCGTCGCGATGCACCAGATAGGCCATCGCCGGATCGTCGGCGGGCGGCACCAGCCGCTCGAAAAAGGCGTCGAGATCGCGCCGCACGTCCGGGTCGGCGTTCTCCTGGATGAGCAGGGAGCAGGACGTGTGGCGCACGAACGCCGTCAGCAATCCGGTCTCGACGCCGGCCTCGCGCACGAACCGCCGCGCCTCGTCCGTGAACTCGTAGAGCCGCGCCCCGGTGGTCGAAATGAAAAACCGTGTCTGAAAGCCGGCCAGCGGTCCGATCCTATTGTTGTTGCAGCGCCAAACGCGCGCCGAGCGCCACGAAGCAGGCGGCGAAGGAACGGCGCATCCATGTCATGACGCGCCGGCTGCCGATCACCCGGTCGCGCATCAGCGCAGCACACAGGCCATAGACGGAGAAGATGACGAAGGTGGCCAGCATGAACACGCCCGACAGTTCCAGCATGCGCGCCACGACATGCGGTTCGTCGCGCGCGATGAACTGCGGCAGGAAGGCCACGAAGAAGATGGAAAGCTTCGGATTGAGAAGGTTCACCAGAACGCCGTCGCGCACCACCTGAAGCACGCTGCGGGCGTCCGGCTTCGTCTCGACCTTCAGCGCGCCGTGCTCGCGCAGCGTCCCCCACGCCATATAGAGCAGATAGGCGACGCCGGCGTATTTCACGATCTCGAAGGCCAGCGCGCTGGCGTGCAGCAGCGCCGCGAGGCCCGTCAGCGCGGCCAGAAGATGCGGCACGATGCCGAGCGTGCAGGCGAAGGCGGCCACGAGGCTGGCGCGGCCGCCGCGCGACAGCCCTGCCCCGATGGTGAACAGGGCGCCGGTTCCGGGCGATGCGACGATGACCAGAGTGGTGATGAGGAATTCGATCGACAATGCCAATCCTCCAGCCGCCATGCCCGCCAGCATACCCGCCGGCTCGTCGGCGTAAAGACCGCGCGTCCGATTGTCGGCACACGCGCCTCCGCCGAATAATTTTCACTTGTGCATGGAGGCAACATTCCCGACCCTTCATGCGTTTATGCGGCAAGCCGTTCGGCGTATTGAGGGGTCATGCAGACGAACAATCATGGCACGCTGCCCGTCCGTGGGCTTATCGTTCTTCTCGGCACAGCGCTGGCGCTCGCATCGGCGAGCGCCTGGGGCGCGGAAGGCGCCAAGATCGGCTCAGGCGCCAGCGAAGCCATGTTCGTCGCCCAGATCCTGCTCCTGCTGGTCGTCGGGCGCGGCTTCGGCGAGATCCTCGAACGGTTTGGCCAACCCGCCGTGATGGGTCAGCTCATCGGCGGCATCCTGCTCGGCCCCTCCTTCTTCGGCTGGCTGTGGCCGTCCGCCCAGCACCTCATCTTTCCAAGCGATCCAACCCAGATGAGCATGATCAAGGCGGTCGGCCAGGTGGGCATCCTCATGCTGCTGCTGCTGACGGGCATGGAAACCGACTTGAGGCTGGTGCGCCGGGTGGGCGCCGCCTGCGTCTCGATCTCCACGACGGGCATCCTGGTGCCGTTCGCCTGCGGTTTCGCCCTGGCGCAGGTCCTGCCGCAATCGCTGCTGCCGGAGCCCGACCAGCGCCTGGTGGTGGGGCTGTTCCTCGGAACGGCGCTGTCGATCTCGTCGGTCAAGATCGTCGCCATCATCGTGCGCGAGATGAACTTCATGCGCCGCGACCTCGGCCAGGTGATCGTCGCCTCCGCGATCATCGAGGACACGATCGGCTGGGTCATCATCGCCATGACCTTCGGCATTGCCACCAAGGGGCGGCTGGAGCCGCTGTCGCTGATCGGAACCATAGGCGGCGTGCTGCTGTTCATGGCGTTCAGCCTGACGCTGGGCCGGCGCATCGTCTTTTTCCTGATCCGCTGGGCCAACGACACGCTGCTGAGCGAATACGCCGTCATCACCGTCATCCTGGTCGTCATGTGCGTCATGGCGCTGATCACCGACATGCTGGGCGTGCATACGGTGCTCGGCGCCTTCGTCGCCGGCATATTGGTGGGCGAATCCCCGATCCTGTCGGATCGTATCGAAAGCCAGTTGCGCGGCGTGATTACCGCCCTTTTCATGCCGATCTTCTTCGGCATCGCCGGCCTTGAGGCCGACCTGACGGTGCTCGCCAGCCCGCAACTGGCGTTGCTGACCGTCGCTCTCGTCATCGTCGCCAGCGTCGGCAAGTTCTCCGGCGCCTTCGCTGGCAGCCGCATGGCGCGCCTTTCCTGGAAAGAAGCCATGGCGGTCGGCAGCGCCATGAACGCGCGCGGCTCCACCGAGGTCATCGTCGCCACCATCGGCCTGTCGATGAACATCCTGTCCCCGAACCTCTTCACCATGATCGTGACAATGGCGGTGGTGACGACGCTGATCATGCCGCCGATGCTGCGCTGGGCGCTCGGCCGCATTCCGCTCGGAGAGAAGGAAAAGGAGAGGCTCGAACGCGAGGCACTCGACGAGCGCGGCTTCGTGGCCAAGCTGCAGCGCCTGCTGCTGGTGGCGGACAAAAGCCCCATCGGCCGCTACACGGCCTATCTCACGGGCCTGCTCGGCGGCGCGAAGGGCATGCCGACGACAGTTCTGCCGCTGACCACCGCTCGCAACGACATCGAGACGGTCGCCAGGGAAGCCCTCGACGCCGTCAAGGAAGGCGCCGGGATCAGCGCCGCCGCCACGCGCGAGCGCGAGAAGCTCTCGGTCGACAAGATGCAGCTGAGCGCCCCGAAGGAGAAGGAAGCGACGCCGGAAACCATCGCCGATGAAGCGCGCAAGGGTTATGATCTGATGCTGGTGGGCATCGACCATGCCCTGACACCCAAAGGTGCCTATTCACAGAAGCTCAACGAGCTGACCAGCGGCTTCGACGGCCCGCTCTGCCTCGTCTTCAAGCCGCGCGGCAAGGGCAGAAACATCCCCTCGATCGACGATCGCTCGACCATCCTCGTCCCGGTCAACGGCACCGAGGTGTCGCGCCGCGCAGCCGACGTCGCCTTCGCCATCGCCCGCGCCAACGGCGCCTCGGTGCGCGCGCTCTACGTGTCGCTTGCCGGCAAGGCCGGCAACGCCTCACTCTCCCACCGGCACGAGGAGGCGACGCTGAAGGACATCTCCGACCTTGGCGAACGCTACGGCGTGCCGGTGCGCACCGACATGCGCACGCGTCGCGGCGCCGCCGACAGCATATGCCGGGAGGCCGCCAGGGGCGCGGCGCTCGTCGTCATGGGGGTGGCGCAGCGATCGGGCAAGGAATTGCTGCTCGGCGACACCGCGGCCGGCGTCGTCGCCAATATCACCGTCCCGGTGGCACTGGTGGCCGCCGAGCGCGCCCGCCGCGACGACACGGAAGCCGAAGCGCAGCGCACCGGCAAGGCCGATTCCCGCGACCCCCGCGCCGAGGTCACGAACGCCGAGAACGAACCGGACTGAAGGTCGCGAACATGTCCGGGAGCACGAACGCGCCGCTTGACGTCCAACCATCCAAAATAAAGCCCGGCCAATCCTTTAGCCGGACTTATCGATTCAATGCAGCAGCATTCGGCGCAGATCTGCGACCGCACCTTCCGCCGATCAGGCCGCCAACAGCGTTTCGAGCGGAAGCCGCGTGCCGTCGTTCGCCGGGCGCGAGACGTGCAGTTCGGCGAAATACCAGCCCGTGGATTCCAGGCCGTCCGGCGAAAGCCCGCGATCGCTGACATTGTCCAGCACCCTCTGGCGCTCCTGTTCGGAGGCGAAGCGGCGTTGCGGGAAGACGGCGCCGGCGAGTTTCTCGGTCACGTAGCCACGCTCCGCCATCATCTGTTCGACAGGTTCATAGTCGAACATGCGCAGCACGAAATTCGCCATCCAGACATTGTTCTCCAGGCTGGTCTCCACCAGCCGCTCCAGCGAGGTCCGGGTGACATAGCCGACACATCCCGTTGAGATGATCATGTCGGCATTCTCCACCGCCTCGACGTCGGTGGAAGTCGGCTGGCGCTTTTCCAGGTTGGTCGCCACGCCCGCGTCCAGCACGCCGGCATCGACCGCATAGGCGATGGCGCGCTCGGCGGCGTCCACGCCGACAACCGAAAGCGCGTCATCGACGGCGCCGGTGAACAGACCCTGGTCTCGCGTCAGCATCATGCCATGGTCATCGGGAGCGTCGCTGCCGTAAAGACGGTAGAGGTCCTCAAGCGACATGCCATGCTTGAGAAGCGCGGCGTTGACACCGTAGGAGCAGCCGACATCCACCAGCTTCGCCTTGTCCTCGCCCGTCGCTTCCCGTTTGGCGCTCAGCAACCGCTGGAACACCGGCTTCGCTTCCTCCGGCACCCGGTAGCCGAGTTTTCTCAAGGTGGAGAAATAGGCCTTGGGATCCGGTTCGTTATAGACATGGTCGAGACTGATCTTGCCGGTCTGGTCGTAGTTCAACGCGTCGGTTCTATGGTCCATCTGGTTCGGTTTCTCCTCTCCGATGAAATGGTCAGCCCCGCGCAACAGCGGCGCGGAGAGTGGCTGACGGATTTGATTGTGAACGAGCGGAAGCATAGCGACAGGGCCGGCAGGCACAACCCGGAATGTCGCTTTTATTCAATCAATGTCGCAATTAAAATAGAACGATTGGGCCTACCGAACCCGAAACAGTCAGGTGGAAGCGCTGTTCAGCGGGCGCACGGCGGCGGGCGGCGTGCCGTAAACCTGCCTGAAGCGACGCGCGAAATGCGAACGCGACGCGTATCCGGCCGCCGCCGCGGCCTCGGTGATGCTGCCGGTCCCCTCCTGCAGCAGGCGGTGCGCGACCGCCATGCGCGCCGCCGCCAGCGTATCGCGCAGCGATATCCCCTGCTCGGTGAGCTTCCTGCGCAGCGTCGATCCCGCCAGCCCCAATTCGCGCCCGAGACTTTCGGCGGTCCACCGCTTCATCGGGTCCGCCATCACCAGCCAGGCGATGCGCTCACCCAGCGGTCGCGAGAACAGGTAGGCTGCGGCCGGCACTCTGGCAAGCAGCATCAGCACTTCCGTCAGCCGATGCTCGGCAAGCGCCGTCGCATGGTCCGACGCGCCGAGCAGGATCGCGGCATGGCTCAATGCATCCACCAGTTCGGCGGTGAGCGGAATGCGCAGGTCGAAACCGCGCGGCTGGCGGACGCGAACCGCATGCTCCCGAAGGGCGGCCGGGATGTGATCGATTTCGACCAGGACGGATTCGTAGAGGCCGTTCGTATCCGAAGGAATGTTGACGACGTCGAATTCGACGCCGGCAGGCAGGGCAAAGACGTCGCCTGCCGAGAAATGCTGACCGGCATCTCCCAGCCAGAACTCCTTCTCTCCGCTCAGCACGATGCCGATACGCGGCTTTTGCGTCGAGATGCGCGTCAACCGCTCACGCATGACGCAGCAATAGCCGAACAGTCGCGGCCCGCGCATCCGCACCTGCGAGGGCTCCAGGGCGTCCATGCGGCTCGCCAGCGGCCTCAGGCGCTCGAGCAGCAGCCTTGCAAGGCCGCGATTGGTGGCGTGTCCATCGGTCAGCATATCCAGAATTTAACGCCTGATTGCCCGCGGGCAAACACCGGATCGAGCGTTTCGGGCACATCCATATGCCCTTTCCGGCGCATCCTCTCCGCTTTGCCGATCATCCTGCCGCGGAGCGTCGCACAGACGCCAGCCAACGGAGACCAATGATGAATTTCAGGATATTCGCGATCGCGGCGGCGCTGACGACGACCACCACGATCACCCATGCCGCTGACATGGAACTGTGGCGGCTCGACTGCGGCTCGATCAAGGTCAAGGACCTGAGCACCTTCTCGGACACGTTCGACTACGCCGGCATGTCCCGGATGCTGACCGACAGTTGCTACCTGATCCGCCATGACAAGGCCTATATGCTCTGGGACACGGGGCTGCCCGCCTCCCTGCTCGGCGCCCCACAGGACACCGACGCGGCAATGGCGCCGACGCTGGCAAGAACGGTCGTCGACCAGCTCGGCGAGATCGGCGTCAAACCGGCCGATATTTCCATCGTGGGAATCAGCCACAACCATTTCGACCATCTCGGCCAGGCGGCGGATTTTTCGCAGGCGCGCATGCTGATCGGAAAGGGCGACCTCGACGGTCTCAGGGCCGATCCGCCGCCCTTCGGCGTGGAGAGCGCGCTGGTCGCGCCGTGGCTGACCGGCGGCGGCGCCCTCGAACCCGTAAGCGGCGACAAGGATGTCTTCGGCGACGGTTCCGTGGTGATGCTGGCGACGCCGGGACACACCGCCGATAGCCACTCCCTGCTCGTCCGGCTTGCCGCGACGGGGCCGGTCCTGCTGAGCGGCGACACGGTTCACTTCGAACGGCAGTTCGAGAACCACGGCGTCCCGCCCTTCAATACCGATCGCGCCGAATCGCTGGCGTCGATGGACCGGCTGGAAAGAATCGCCAAGACGCTGAAGGCCACGCTGGTGGTCCAGCACGACGCTGACGACATCGCCAAGCTTCCCGCCTTCCCCGCTGGCGCGAAATAAGACGCCGAGACAAGGCCGAAAACAAAAGCCCGGCCAATGGGTTGGCCGGGCTTTTCGATTCACGCTGGCAAGCGGATGCTCCTGATCGCTAGCTGTCCAGGAAGCTCCTGAGCTTGCGGCTGCGGCTCGGATGCTTGAGCTTGCGCAGCGCCTTGGCCTCGATCTGGCGGATGCGTTCGCGCGTCACCGAGAACTGCTGGCCGACTTCCTCCAGCGTGTGGTCGGTGTTCATGCCGATGCCGAAGCGCATGCGCAGCACGCGCTCCTCGCGCGGCGTCAGCGAAGCGAGCACGCGGGTCGTCGTCTCGCGCAGATTCGCCTGGATGGCGGCGTCGATCGGCAGCAGCGCGTTCTTGTCCTCGATGAAATCGCCGAGATGCGAATCCTCCTCGTCGCCGACCGGCGTTTCGAGCGAGATCGGCTCCTTGGCGATCTTGAGCACCTTGCGCACCTTTTCCAGCGGCATGGCGAGCTTTTCGGCCAGTTCCTCCGGCGTCGGCTCGCGGCCGATCTCGTGCAGCATCTGGCGCGAGGTCCTGACGATCTTGTTGATCGTCTCGATCATGTGCACCGGAATGCGGATGGTGCGCGCCTGGTCGGCGATCGAACGGGTGATCGCCTGCCGGATCCACCACGTCGCGTAGGTCGAGAACTTGTAGCCGCGCCGGTACTCGAATTTGTCCACCGCCTTCATCAGGCCGATATTGCCTTCCTGGATCAGGTCGAGGAACTGCAGGCCGCGGTTGGTGTACTTCTTGGCGATCGAGATGACGAGCCGCAGGTTCGCCTCCACCATCTCCTTCTTGGCGATCGCAGCCTCGCGCTCGCCCTTCTGCACCTGGATGACGATCTTGCGGAACTCCAGGATCGAGATCGCCGTCTCGGTGGCGAGGTTCTGGATCTCGCCGCGCAGCTCGCGGATCGTGTCCTTCTCGTTCTGGTAGAATTCCTTCCAGCCGCGGCTGGTGAGGTTCGCGATCGATTTCATCCAGTTCGGGTCGAGCTCGGTGCCCTGATATTCCTTTAGGAACTCCTCGCGGCGCACGCCGTAGCTTTCGGCGAGCCTGAGCAGCTTGCCCTCGTTCTGCACCAGGCGCTTGTTGATGTCGTAGAGCTGCTCGACCAGCGCCTCGATGCGCGCCTGGTTGAGCGACAGCGACTTCACCGCCGTGATCAGCTGGTCCTTCAGTTCCTTGAGACGCCGGTCCTGGCTGGGCGACAGCGTGCCGGCAGCGGCCAGCCGGTTCTCGACCTGCTGGTCCTGCAGCTTCCTCAGCTTCTTGTAGGTGTCGGCGATGACGTCCAGCGTCTCCATCACCTGCGGGCGGAGCTCGGCCTCCATCGCCGCCAGCGACAGGTTGGCCTCGTCCTCGTCGTCGTCGTCTTCCTCGGTGCGGCTTTCACCGCCGACATTGGTGATGTCGTCCTCGTCGTCGGAACGGGCGCGGCGCCCCTGGCGCGGCTCCTCCTTCGGCTTCTCGGCTTCCTCGGTGCGCTCGACGACCGGCGCCTGCTTGGCCTCGGGGCCGGCATAGGTCGCCTCGAGATCGATGATCTCGCGCAGCAGGATCTTGGCTTCGTTGAGCTCGTCGCGCCAGATGATGATGGCCTGGAAGGTCAGCGGGCTCTCGCACAGGCCCGCGATCATCGTCTCGCGGCCGGCCTCGATGCGCTTGGCGATGGCGATCTCGCCCTCGCGCGACAGCAGTTCGACCGAGCCCATCTCGCGCAGATACATGCGCACCGGGTCGTCGGTGCGGTCGGTCGGTTCCTTCTTGGCGACGGTGGCGACGGCGGTGCCGGTCTGCTCGGCGATCTCGTTGGCGTCTTCCTCGTTGTCGCCGCTCTCTTCCTTCTCGCCGTCCTCGCCCTGCTCGTCGTCCTCGACGACGTTGATGCCCATGTCGGACAGCATCGCCATCGTGTCCTCGATCTGCTCGGAGGTCACCTCCTCCGAAGGCAGCACTGAGTTGAGCTCGTCCATGGTCACGTAGCCGCGCTTCTTGGCGGCCTTGATCATCTTCTTGACAGCATCGTCGGAAAGGTCCAGCAGCGGGCCGTCGGTCGTGCCTTCGCGCTCCGTCTCGGCCTCTTCCTTTTCCTTTGTCGCCATTCTTTATCGTCTCCACGCGGCCGCATCGAAGGGCCGCTTTGCTTTCACCGCCGGCAAATCAGGTTCGTTCGCTTCAAGCGCGTTCCTAAAAAGCCAGTATCCGCATCTGCGTTAAGTCCAGATTAACCCTGATATCTGTGGCGGGGGCCCCTTCCCGTCCAGTGCTTGCGCCGGATATCGGCGCCCGGGCCTGTATCCGATGCGGGTATAATGCTTCTCGAATCGTCCTGATTCCGTCATTCACCCATAAGGTCAAGCGCCTAAGACCTGATTCGCGCCAAAAAAGCGAATCAATTAGCCGAATCGGTCCTGCGCGGCTTCATCTCAGCTTCGTCCCGCTCGCCCGGAAGATATGCCGAACCCCTCGATCAGCGCCTCGGTCGCCTGCGCGTCGCGGAATTGCGCCTGAATTTCGACGAGATGGCGGAGGTTTTCGTCCGTCGGGTCCGTGGCGAGAGCGGCCTCGGCCTGTTTCAGCTCCCTATGTAAGATGCGCTGGGTGCGGTGCAAGTGCAGCGTCTGCTGGAAAGCGTCGCGCACGTCCTCGATCGCCGCCCCTTCCAGCGCCGGCCATTGGCGCGCCCGCCTGACCAGCGCCACGGCCCGTTCCCAGACGTCGTGGCAGCCGTTGCGATCGATCGTCTCGACGATCGCGTTGCGGTCGACGGTAGGATCATGGGCAAGCACGTCGAGCAGGGCGCCGTGCACTTTCCTGAGATCGCTGTTGGCGAGATCGAGGAATTCGACATGCTCGAAGTAGTCGTCGATCAAGGCGGGATGGTTGACGAGCGCCACGATGATCGTGGCCTCTTTCACCGACATGACCTCTCCCGCGCGCTTGACCAGCGCCGAGCGCCCGAGGCTTTCGGTGATGGCGCTGCGGTGTGCAGCGCCCGCACGCGACCATTGTCCGCCCTGCCGCCCCGCGCCGCCCTGCCCCGATCCGCCGCGCTCCCGTCCGCCGCCGCGCTGCGCGCCGAAGAAGGATTGCGCCCGCTCGCGCATGTCCTGCTGGTAGTGGAAGCGCACGCTCTCGTCACGGATGCGGCTGGTGATCTCGCGCAGCCGCCGCTCCAGCTCGGCGCGCCGCTCGGGTGTGTCGTAGACGCCGCCGGCGGTCTCGCGCATCCACAGGAGTTCCGCCAGCGGTCGCGCCTCGGCGAGCACCGCGCGGAACGCATCGGGACCATCGGCGCGCACCAGGTCGTCCGGGTCCTTGCCTTCCGGCAGCAGCGCGAAACGCGCCGTGCGGCCGGGCTGGATCGCCGGCAGCACCAGATCGGCCGCACGCCAGGCCGCTTTCAGGCCGGCCTGGTCGCCGTCGAAGCACAGCACCGGCTCGCCCGCCATGCGCCACAGCAGTTCCATCTGGTTCTCGGTCAGCGCGGTGCCGAGCGGCGCCACGGCGTTCTCGAAACCGGCCTGCGCCAGCGCGATGACGTCCATATAGCCTTCGACGGCAATGACGGCGCCCTCCTTCCCCACGGCCTTGCGGGCGCGGGCGAAATTGTAGAGCACGTTGCCCTTGTGGAAGAGCTCGGTCTCGGGCGAATTGAGGTACTTCGCCGCCACGTCCGGCGACATCGCCCGCCCGCCGAAGGCGATGATGCGCCCCCGCGAATCCGGGATCGGGAACATGATGCGGTCGCGGAAGCGGTCGTAGGAGACCGGCACGTCCTCGAACACGGTCAGCCCGCAGGCTTCCATCTGCTCTTTCGCGACGCCCTTTGAGGCCAGATATTCCTTCAGCGCATTGCGGCTGTCGGGCGCATAGCCCAGCCGGAACGACTGCTGCGTGGCCGGCGTCAGCCCGCGGTCGCGCAGATAGGCGCGCGCCTTCGCCCCGTCGGCGCCCTGCAGCCGCTCCTGGAAGAAGCTCGCTGCCATCTCCATCACGTCGGTCAGGCTGGCGCGCTGCTTCTCCCTGGCCTCCGCCTGCTCGTCCCGCGCCGGCATGGCGACGCCCGCCATGTCGGCGATGCGCTCGACGGCCTCGGGAAAGCTCAACCCGTCGAGTTCGGTGAGGAAGCGGAAATGATCGCCCGACACGCCGCAGCCGAAGCAATGGTAGCGACCCTTGCGATCCTCGCAATGGAACGACGGGCTCTTCTCGCCATGAAACGGGCAGCACGCCCAGTAGTCGCCCTTGGAGGCATTGGTCTTCCTGCGGTCCCACGACACGCGCTGGCCGATCACCGAGGAAATCGGCACCCGGTCGCGGATCTCGTCGAGGAAGGTGGGCGAAAAGCGCATGGAGGAAGGCTCGTTTGAGCCAGATATAGTCGCGACGCTCTGCCGAGACGACTCCTATTACAGCGAGCGCTCGATTTTCACGGGGTTGCAACCCGCAAAATACAGATGTATATACAGGCTGCAAATTCCATCTCTACCACGGAGTTCGACAATGGCTTGCCCTATCAAACGTCGGCAAACTAGGAATGCATCATGCAACCCGTGGAAAGAATCGAGTTCGATGAATTTGAATGGGATGAGGCAAAGCGCCTTCGCACTTTGAACGAACGCGGAATCGACTTTCGTAGTGCTGCCGAGGCTTTGCTGAGACCGCATCTGGAAGAGCGTTCCGATAGAAATGGAGAAGTCCGGACTCTTGCGATCTGTAGCGCCACGCTACGAGTGATTGCGGTTATCTACACGGCTCGTGGTGGCGTCTGCCGAATCATTTCCGCAAGGCCGGCACGAAGGTATGAGCGAAAAGAATATAGTCAGGTATTCGGCTGACGAAATTCGCCGAATGGTTGCGTCCGGCGAAAGCAAGTCGGACTGGGCGCGCGTCGATGCCATGACCGACGCGGAAATCGAAGCGCAGATGCGCGACGATCCCGACTGGGCCGATTTCATGGACATAGACTGGTCGAAGGCGACCATTGTTTGTCCCGTCCCCAAGAATCCCGTCTCGATCCGCCTCGATGCGGACGTGCTGGACTTCTTCAAGGCAACAGGCAAAGGCTATCAGACCCGCATCAACGCGGTGCTGCGCCATTTCATGCAGGAGACCTTGAAGAACAAGAAAACCGGCTGATCATGCGAAAAGGCGGCCCGCAGGCCGCCTTCCCTATGATCGGTGACTTGGAGCTTACTGCGAGGCGATGATGCCGGCGATGACACCCGACATCATCGAGACCAGCAGGTAATCGTTGCCGACGCGGATCCACTCCTGGCCCGAGCCGGGGCGGCGCAGGTGGTGACGGCGCCAGTCGACACGCTGATGCTTGCGCCAGTCGCCGTACCTCTGGCCGTTTCTCCAGTGCGAACGCCTGACGACCTTCTTCTTGACGATGACCCGCTTCTTGACGTCGCGATGGGTCGGTTTCTTCCAGTCGACGTGAACCACGGACGACTGCGGCGCGACCGGAGCGTTGATCGGCGCGGCCTGGCCGGACAGGGCCGACGCGGCCAGCATGGAAGCGGCGACAGCCGAAAGAACGAGACGTTTCATGTGCGGTACTCCTTGTTGTCGATGGCATGAGAAGTAGCGCCGGGAGAATGAACCGAAACTGAACGACCGCATTACGTTTTTGTAATGAATTCTGCCATTTAGGCCTGCGCCCTGAGAAATGGCATTGCGACCGCGTCATCGGCCTGGACGGGAGCCTCCTGTCGCCCGCCGTGCAACGAACTGATCGCAAATGCGTTTTTTCTGGCGATGGTGAAAAGGCTGGGCGCATAAAATGCGATTCCGTTTCGATTGTCGAAATTATGCAATTATTACCGCAGCTTATCCATGGCCTGACGTACTTGCCAAGCGAAACGAAAAGGACTATTGCCCTGCGTTTGACTTGGCCGGAAAAATTAACCGGCTAAGATGAAATCAAAGGACTGGATGTGATTCGCACCCCTTCACCGACACTCGGGAACGCGCCGACGCGCCTTGGCGACGTCCGCGCGCGGCTGTCGGCATGAGCGGCTCGGTCGTCCTTCTCCACCTCGCCGGCGCGGTCGCGCTGATGCTGTTCGCCACGCGCATGGTCAAGACGGGCGTCGAGCGCGCCTATGGCGATGTGCTGCGCCACAGGCTGCGCGCCACCATGCGCAACCCGATCATGGCGGTGCTGGCCGGCACAGGCCTGGCGATCGCCCTGCAAAGCTCGACGGCCGTGACCCTTCTGGTCGGCTCCTTCGCCGGCGCCGGCATCGTTTCGGGCGCGGCAGGGCAGCTCGCCGTGCGCGGCGCCGAGATCGGCTCGGCCATCGTCACCAAGCTGCTCACCTTCGACCTGACCCTGCTGGTGCCGCTCTGCCTGATCGCCGGCACCTTCATGTTCATGGCGACCGAGCGCCGCGACTGGCGCCAGATCGGCCGCATCCTGGTCGGCATCGGCCTCCTGATCCTGTCGCTGGAGATGATCGGCCAGGCTTCCGAGCCGCTGCGCGACAGCCAGTTGATGCCGGTCATCATCAATTATTTCTCGGGCGACCCGCTCACCGCCTTCCTGCTCGCCGCGCTGATCACCTGGCTGTTCCAGTCCTCCATCGCCGCAGTGCTCCTGATGGCGACGCTGGCCGGGCGCGGCCTGATCACGCCGGAGCTCGGCGTGGTTCTGGTGCTGGGCGTCAACCTCGGCTCCTCCGTCATCGCACCGATGCTGACGCGCGGCGCCGAGCCCGGCGTGCGCATCGTGCCGGTCGGCAACCTCCTGATGCGCGGCCTCGGCTCGCTGGTCATGCTTCTCCTGTTCATGACGATGAAGCCGCAGGTCGCCTTCCTGGGCGCCACCGCCTCCGACCAGATCGTCAACGCCCACATCCTGTTCAACGTCATCATCCTGATTGCTGGCCTGCCGCTGGCCGGGCTCGTCTATCGCGCGTCCGAAAAGATCGTGGCGCTCGGCGCCAAGCCGGAAGCCGGGGACGACCTGCAGGTGGTGGAATTGTCGGCGCTCAACGACGCCGCCCTCGATACGCCTTCGCAGGCGCTCGCCAACGCCACGCGCGAAGTGGTGCGCGTGTGCGAGACGGTCGAGATCATGCTCAAGCGCATCATCGAGCTCTACCAGGACGCCGACGCCGACAAGATCCGCGCACTCGCCTCGCTTGACGACCGCGTCGACGCCAAGCACGCCGCGATCAAGATCTATCTCGCCAAGCTCACCCGCAACCAGTTGAGCGAGAGCGAGGCGCTGCGCTGCCAGGAACTGCTGGGCGCCTGCGTCAAGCTCGAGCAGGTCGGCGACATCATCGTGCGCAACATGCTGGCGCATGTGCGCAAGAAGTTCGATCTCGGCCTGGAATTCACGCCCGAGGGCTGGCGCGAGCTGACCGCCTTCCACGACACGGTCATGGCCAATGCGCGCATGGCCTTCAACGTGCTGATCTCGCGCGACGCCGAGACGGCGCGCCAGCTCGTGCTGGAAAAGGACCGTCTGCGCGAGCGCGAGCGCGAGACCAGCCAGAGCCACTTCCTGCGCCTGCGCGACGGCACGCCGCAATCGATCGAGACGAGCTCGATCCACCTCGACACCATCCGCGACCTCAAGCAGATCAATTCGCTGCTGACCTCGATGGCCTATCCGGTTCTCGAAGAGCGCGGCCTGCTGCGCGGCACCCGCCTGCAGGCAAGCTGACCGGCTGCAATCAGCGGCGGCGGGCAGGGACGCGTCCGTTCCTTTGCGCTTAACTGCGAAACATCAAGGAGGCATGCGTCGCCGCGCCCGCCATCGCTCCGTCGCCGACCGAAAGAGCGACCGAGCCGGCCGCGCGCGCGGCGTCGCCACAGGCGAAGACACCGGGCACCGTCGTTTCCTTCATCGCGTTGGTGCTGATGAAGACGCCGACCGGCCCCTCCTCCATCGCGCAGCCGAGATCATCCGCCAGCCCGCCGGCGGGGCAGGTCCGGCTGGCCGTGAAGATGCCGGCGAGCGGCACCACGCGCCCGTCGGCGAGCTCGACATCGGCCTTGCCGCCGATCCGGGCGATGGGCGTGCGCTCGACGGCCGTCCCGCGCGCCGCCAGTTGCGCGAGCTGTTCGGCGGTCGGATCGAAACTGCCGTTGACGAAGAAAATGGTCGGTCCCCAGTCGGGCAGCATGAGGCCATGATGGAGCGAGATCTCGCCCACCGCGACCACGCCGATCGGCCCGCCGCCCAGTTCGTAGCCGTGGCAGTAGGGACAGTGGAACACGCTCCTCCCCCAACGCTCCCGCAAGCCTTCCACCTCCGGCAGCGTATCGGTGACGCCGTGCGCCAGCACCAGCCTTTTCGCTTCATGCCGTCCGCCGTCCGCTGTCATGACGCGAAAGCCGGCGTCCCGCACCTCGGCACGTCGCGCCTCTCCGTCATGCCATGACAGAGTGGGATAGGCTTGAAGCTGGGCGCGCGCCGTGCCCGCGATGGCGGCCGGGTCGGCGCCGTCCTGCGTCAGGAAGCCGTGCGAATGTTCGGCGAAGCGGTTACGCCGCCGGCCGGCGTCGATGACCATGACCCGCCGCCGCGCGCGGACGAGTTGCAGGGCGGCAGACATGCCGGCATAGCTGCCGCCGATGACGATGGCATCGAAATCCATTGGTTGTGTTCCTCACTGTTCGTGGTCGCCATGCCCTGCGAAGCGCCGTTTGAAGTCCGCGGCCAGCACGGCCAGCGAGACAGCACCGAAGCGGCGCATCAGGAGGTCCTCGGCTTCGGCGAACGCGCCGTCGAGCACGGCGTTGACCGACTGCTCGACAAGACATTGCGGCGTCTCGTTGCGGTTGCCGATGGCGAACACCGCCGGCTCGCCGAGCGCCATGTGGATGTCGCGCAGCGTGACGGCGTCGAGATCGCAGGCGATCGACCAGCCGCCGCTATGGCCCTTTTCCGACCTCACGAACCCGGCGTCGCGCAGGCCCGCCATGGTCCGCCGCACCACCACCGGATTGGTGCGCATGCACTGGGCAAGCGCATCTGACGTCATCGGTCTGCCGTGCGCGGCCATGTGCAGCAGCGCATGCAGGACGGAAGAAAGGCGGCTGTCTCGCTTCATGTAACTTCGTTTATTACATAACAAATGAAGTTACAAGACCCTCACCCAGACGTAGCTTTCTTTGCAGATCATTCGTCCGGCACAGCCCGGCTGGCAATGTCACCAGGCTTGAACCACGACGCAGATTTTCTCGATTGCGGTTATCGCGCATCCATGGTCTTTCAGCGCTCCTCACATCGGGGACCAATCCCATGCCGTTGCCGCTGATCGCCCTCTTCCTGGCCGCCTTCGCCTTCGGCACGACGGAATTCGTCATCGCGGGCGTACTGCCGGAGGTTGCCAAGGGTCTCGGCGTCTCCATCCCGAGCGCCGGCACGCTCGTCTCCGGCTATGCGCTGGGCATCGCCATCGGCGGGCCGTTGCTGACGCTTGCCACGCCGCGCGTCCCGCGCCGCACCCTGCTGCTCGGCTTGGTCGCCGTCTTCACGCTCGGCCAGGTGGCCTGCGCGCTGGCCCCCGGCTTCACGTCGATGCTGGCGCTGCGCATCGCGGTGGCGGTCGCGCACGGCACCTATTTCGGCGTCGCCATGGTGGTGGCGACGGGGCTGGTAAGCGACGAACGGCGCGGCATGGCGGTGGCGCTGGTGCTGGCGGGCCTGACCGTCTCCGGCATCGTCGGCGTGCCGGCCGGCACGGCGATCGGCAATCTCTGGGGCTGGCGCGCCACCTTCTGGGCGATGACGGCGCTCGGCGTCGTCGCGGCGTTCGCCATTGCGCTCCTCATTCCCGCGACGAAGGTCGCCGCCGCCAGGCCGGCCAGCCTCGGGCGCGAGATCGGCGTGCTCGGCCGCCAGCAGGTGTGGACCTCGCTCATCGTCATGCTGATGCTGATGCTCGCGCAGTTCGTGCCCTACACCTACATCACACCGCTGCTGCAAACCGTCACCGGCCTGTCCGCCGAAACCGTGCCCTGGGTCCTGCTGGCGAGCGGCGTCGGCGCGACGCTCGGCGTCTTCATCGGCGGCAAGGTCGCCGGCCACCGGCTGATGACGGCGCTGATCGCCATGCTCGCCATGCAGGCCGTCGTCATGGCGGCCATGTATGTCGTGGCGCCCTACCCTGTGCCGATGCTGCTCGTCGTCATGGTGTGGGGCGCCCTCAACTTCTCGATCGGCACCGCCGTCCAGACCCGCATCCTGCGCTGGACGGCCGACGCCCCGAACCTCGCCTCCTCGCTGATCCCGTCCGGTTTCAACGTCGGCATCGCCATCGCCGCCTTCGTCGGCGCGACCATGCTGAACGCCGGCCTGCCCTACCGCACCCTGCCGCTGGTCGGCGTGGCTGCCATGGCGGTGGCGGTCGTGGCCGCTGTGCTGTCGAAGACCGCCGAACGGCGCAGCGGATCACGGCCGCCGCTGCCGTCGGCGGCGGCGTAACTACAATTAGACAGGATAGCCAGAGCTCGTCCTCCCGACATTCAAAGATCCGCCTCACCAGGAGAAAACCATTCCGCCGGTTCCGTGCCGCGGAAAAAATCTTCCTTTGCCGGCCAGCCCGCCTGCGATAACAGAAAAGGGTTGAGCATGGAGCGACGGATTTGGACACCCACTCGCGCAGTTTCCTCAAGGCGCTGTCCTGGCGGGCGACGGGTTCGATCGACACGATGATCATTTCCCTGATCATCACCGGCAGCTTCAAGCTGGCCGCCGCCATCGGAACGACCGAGATCGTCACCAAGTCCGTGCTCTATTACCTGCATGAGCGGGCCTGGCTGAAAATCCCCTATGGCCGGCGCGAGCAGCAGGCCTCGCCCCGCCCAGAGCCCGGCGAACAGGCTCCGGAAAACGTCTGAAGCGTGTTGCCCGAAAGTGCGTAGCGGTCTTGCGTCCGCAAGTGCGCCGGAAATCTCTAGGACAGCAGCGCCTTAACGGTGCCGCTCGCCTTGCCGAAATCCATCTGCCCTGCATAGTGCTCGCGCAGCGCGGCCATCACCTTGCCCATGTCCTTGATGCCGGCGGCCCCTGTCTCGGCCACGACCGCCCTGATGGCGGCTTCCGTCTCGGCCTGATCCATCTGCTTCGGCATGAAGTCGCGGATCACCGCGATCTCGGCGCGCTCGGTGGCCGCGAGTTCGGCCCGCCCGCCGTCCTCGAAGGCCTTCGCCGATTCCTCGCGCTGCTTCACCATCTTGGCCAGCAGTTGCAGGATCTCGTCGTCCGAGGCGGCGTCCTTGCCGGCGCCGCGGTTGGCGATGTCGCGGTCCTTGATCGCCGCCTGGATCAGGCGCAGCGTCGACAGGCGCGGTCTGTCGCCGGCCTTCATCGCCGCCTTCACGTCTTCCATCAGCCTGTCGCGCATCGCCATTCTCCTGGTCAGGCCCTGATAAATGGGATTTCTTCATCAATCTCAAGAGAGATTGTAGGATCGCCGCGACATCGTCCGTCCTCAGTGCATAGACTGACCCATAAGGAGAACGACATGCCCGGAACCGTCCGCCTTCACCGCGTCCTGACCACCACGCCCGACAAGCTCTATCGCGCCTTCGTCGAGGCCGACGCCCTTGCCAAATGGCTGCCGCCGAACGGCTTTACCTGCACGGTGCACTCGTTCGAGGCCAAGGTAGGCGGAACGTTCAAGATGTCCTTCCGCAACTTCACCACCGGAGACAGCCACTCCTTCGGCGGCGAATATCTCGACCTCGTTCCCGGCGAACGGGTGCGCTACACCGACACGTTCGACGACGCCAACCTGCCCGGCGAGATGCAGGTGACGGTGACGCTGAAGAAAGTCTCCGTCGGCACCGAAATCAACATCGAGCAGGCCGGCATCCCCGACCTGATCCCCGTCGAGGCCTGTTATCTCGGCTGGCAGGAATCGCTGCGCAACCTTGCCAAGCTGGTCGAGCCGGACATCAGGCAGTAGGGCGAACCCGGCCGACATCCTCTCCTGGGGGGTCGGCCGGACACCATCCGTCAGCCCCACCAGAAAATGGTGGCGATGATGACATAGAGCCCGATGAGCGCCGCCCCATCGACGATGTCGGCGCGCCCGTCGACCGTCACGACAGTGACCACGAGCACCGACAGGAACAGCGAAACGGCGAGGATCGGCGGGATCGCCAGCGTGAAAGGCGTGCCGCCGAGCACGAAGCTGACGAGGATCAGGATGGGAATCAGGGCCACGGCGACCTGAAGCGCGCCATTGAGCACGACGCTGACCGCGAAATCGGCCTTGCCCTCGATCGCCAGCCGGATGCCGACGACGTTCTCGACCGCATTGCCGGCGATGGCGACCACGACGAGACCCGCGAAAACCTGGCTGATGCCGAGCACCTCGATCGCCGGCTCGAGGGTTTCGACGAACCAGTCCGACACCAGCGCCGCCGCGACCCCGCAGATGGCCAGCACGCCGGCGGCCAAGCCAAGCGGCCATGCATGCGCACGCTTGCGCGCCTCGGCCGGCACCGTTCTTTGGCCTTGGGCGAGCATGGCGCGAGTCTGCGCAGCAAAAACGATCAGGAGCACGATCGCGCACACCACCGCCAGCGCCTGCTCATGCGCGCCGGCCGGAAGATGCATCTCCTGAGCCAGCGTCGGCAGCACCAGGGCGCAGACCGCCAGCAGGAGCAGCACCGCCATCATCCGCGGCGCCTGGCCCTCGAATTTCAGGACGCCGTGCTTCGCCCCTCCCATGACGAAGGCGAGGCCGAGCACGAGAAGCGCATTGCCGAGGATCGAGCCGATCAGCGAAGCCTGGACCACCGCCACCAGGCCCGACTGAAGCGCGAAGATGGCGATGAACAGTTCAGGCAGGTTGCCTACGGCCGACTGGACGATGCCCGTCGCTGCGGGACCGAGATAGTTTCCCAATTCGTCCGTCGCCTCGCCGATCAGATGCGCGATGGCCGCCAGCGCCAGCGCGCAGGCGGCAAAATTGGGGATCGGCCCCGCACCGAGAAAATGCAGCGCCGCGGCGAGCCCCACCAGTGCCGCCGATATTGCCATGACCGCCAGAGCGCTGCGTTCGATCGTTGCCGGCATTCGTCCCTCTCCGTTTGCGGATCCAATCTATCGATAATCACTGAATTGCGCATAGGCGAGAGTGGATGCCGCCGAAGCGGTCCGGTCGAATCCGAAACGTCGCCCACCGACCACGGAACGCTCCACGCATATGGAGACAATCCCCCGCGGCAATTGACCCCTCGCCCGCCTTCCCCTATGTGCAGGCCCTGCAACCACACTGGTTACACCGACGACGCGCGGCGACGGCCGCCGCGTCCTTTGCTGCGCGCGGCTGCCGGGCCGCGCCCCGATGGAGAGCCCCGATGGCAGCCACCACGCCCTGGACCACCGAAAAGCCCACTGCCCTGCTCGTTCTCGCCGACGGCACGGTGATCGAGGGACGCGGACTTGGCGCCACCGGCTCGGCAGTCGCCGAGGTGTGTTTCAACACCGCGCTCACCGGCTACGAGGAAATCCTCACCGACCCCTCCTACGCCGGCCAGATCGTCACCTTCACCTTTCCGCATATCGGCAATGTCGGCGCCAATGGCGAGGACGTCGAGGACCTGACCCCGGCAGCCCGCGCCGGCGCCGTCGGCGCGGTTTTCAAGGCCGATGTCACCGACCCCTCCAACTACCGCGCCAGCGATCATCTCGACCAGTGGCTGAAACGGCGCGGCATCGTCGCGCTGTGCGGCATCGACACGCGGGCGCTGACCGCCCTGATCCGCGAAAAGGGCATGCCGAACGCCGTGATCGCCCATGCGCCGGACGGCAGGTTCGACGTCGAGGACCTGAAACGGCAGGCAAGAGCCTGGTCGGGCCTGGTCGGGCTGGACCTCGCCAAAGAGGTCACCTCGGGCCAGTCCTCGGTGTGGGCCGAGACGCCCTGGGCCTGGAACGAAGGTTACGGCATACAGGATGCGCCCTCCCTGCACGTCGTCGCCGTCGACTATGGCGTGAAGCGCAACATCCTGCGCCTGCTGTCAGGACTCGGCGCCAAGGTCACGGTCGTGCCGGCCAAGACCGGCGCTGACGAAATCCTCGCCATGAAGCCGGACGGCATCTTCCTCTCGAACGGCCCGGGCGACCCCGCCGCCACCGGCGAATACGCCGTGCCCGTCATCCAGGAGCTTCTGAAGACGGACATCCCCGTCTTCGGCATCTGCCTCGGCCACCAGATGCTGGCGCTGGCCGTCGGCGGCAAGACCCGGAAGATGCACCAAGGCCACCACGGCGCCAATCATCCGGTCAAGGACCACACCACCGGCAAGGTCGAGATCGTGTCGATGAACCACGGCTTCGCGGTCGACTCCGACTCTTTGCCGGAAGGCGTTGAAGAGACTCACGTTTCGCTGTTCGACGGCTCCAATTGCGGCATCGCGTTGACCGGCAGGCCGGTGTTCTCGGTGCAGCACCACCCCGAAGCCTCGCCCGGCCCGCAGGATTCGCACTATCTCTTCCGGCGTTTCGTCAACCTGATCCGGGAAAGGAAGGGCGAGCCCGCGCTGGCCGAACGGTAACGCTCGCGCGGCGGGGAGCGCCGGGCAGGTCCCCGGCGCGCCTCAGCTCTTTTTCTTGGTGATCAGCGTCAGCGTGCCGTCGGTGCCCATCGCCGTCGCCACCACCTGCTCGGACGTCGCGCCCTTGGCGTCGAGCGCCGCCTTCGCTTCGGGGGTGGCGTCGATCGTGCTGCGCAACTGCTTGAGCGAATCGTCGTTGGACTGCGCCATCACCTGCTCGACCTGCTTTTGCGTGTCCTGCGGCAGCTCGCTGACGTCGACGACGTTGAAGCGCTGGATCTTGGGAGCGGTCTCCGGCGCGGCGGGCGCGGTTTCAGGCGTCGCGGCCGGGGCCTGCGCCGGCTGCGTGGATGAGGTCTGCGCATTGGCCGCAAGCGTGCCGATGAGGCTCAGGCTCGCCGCCAGTAGGAGTACGGTGCGCATGGGTGGTCCCTTTCCGGTTGGCCCCCGACCCACCGTGGCACCAGACAGGCGCAATGAGTCCTGAACCTGCCGCCATCCGGGTTATTTCGTGACCAATCCGTGGCCGGAATGTGGCGGCGCCCCGGCAGCCCTTCTCAGTGGCCTGCGCCCGCGCCTTCCGCCGCGTGCATCCTCTCCACCTCCTTCGGCGTCGGCCTGGCGACCTTCGTCACGAACACCAGCAGCGCCAGCGCCAGGAAGACGCCGCCCACCACATAGGGCGCGCCGGCGAACGCCACCGGGGCCGACGGGCCGGTGAACCACGAAAAGATCGCCGTGTAGAGGATCGGCGTGATGATCGTCGTGATGGAGAAGATCGACGTCATGGCGCCCTGCAGTTCGCCCTGCGCCGAGGGCGGCACCTTGGCCGCAGCCAGGCTCCGCAGCGGCGGGTCGGCCAGGGCTTCGAGACAGCCCGCGACGATCACCGCATAGACCATCCAGCCCTGCCAGGCGAAGGCGTAGCCGAAGGCGCTGACGGCGGTGAAGGAAAGCCCGATCGTCGCCGTGCGCCATTCGCCGAGCCTCGGGATGACGCGCGGCAGCACGGTCGCCATGATGACGGCGCCGCACAGGCCGAAGGCGCCCAGCGACAGGCCGATCTGCGTCTCGCTCCACCCGTAGCGATAGGTGGAGACGAACGACCACACCGCCGGATACATCATATGGCCAAGCGTCATCAGGAAAAATACGAGCCCGATCCAGCCGATGCCGGGGTAGTTGCGCATCTGCTTGAGGGCGCCGAGCGGATTGGCGCGTTTCAGTTCGAACTTTCGCCGGTGCCGGGGCTCCAGCGTTTCGGGCAGCAGGAACAGCCCGACCAGGAAGTTCACAAAGGCCAGGCCCGCCGCGAAGAAGAACGGCACGCGCGGCCCGAACGTGCCGAGCAGGCCGCCCAGCACCGGCCCGATGACGAAGCCGATGCCGAAGGCGATGCCGAGCAGGCCGAAATTCCTCGCGCGGTTCTCGTCGGTCGAGACGTCGGCGATGAAGGCGGACGACGTCGAATAGCTGGCGCCCGAAATGCCCGCCAGCACCCGCCCGATGAACAGCATCGGATAGGACCATGCGACGGCGCAGATCAGATTGTCGATGGCGAAGGTCAGCACCGAGGCGAGCAGGATCGGCCGCCGCCCGAAACGGTCCGACAGATTGCCGATCAGCGGCGCGAAGAAGAACTGCATGGCGGCATAGACGAAGAACAGCCAGCCGCCCTCGATCGCCGCCTCGGAGATGCTGACGCCGGTCAGTTGGTGCAGATAGGCCGGCAACACCGGCATGATGATGCCGAAGCCGATGACGTCGAGCAGCAGCGTCGTGAAGACCAGCGCCAATCCGCGCCGGGCCTTTGCCTCGTCAATCATTGCAGTCACCATTCGCGAATCCGCGCCGGTCCGTCCGGCGCGGCGGGCGACGGTTATAGGCCGGCGCAGGCGCTTCAACAACGCGCTGCTGCCGCCCTCCTGACATCAGCGGCCAGCGTATCGTTCCAGCCGTATCGCTGCGGACCGGTACAGCGTGCGGGCCGGCCGGAGCGGCCTGCCGCTACGAGGAGATACGCACGCGAGCGATCTGCTCCCTGATCTTGCCGAAAGCGGCGCTGAGCTGGCTGCGGGACGGCACGTCGAAGTAATTCTCAGGCGTGCTGGCGCAATCCTTCAGCAGGCTGCCTGTCGCCACATTGGGCTCCTCGAGCCGGATGGTATAGACTTCCATCCCCTGCTCCTTCGCCGCCGTGCAGGCCGCCAGCGTCCGCTCGTTCATCCGCGATCCCGTCGAACTGGAGCCGCCTGCGGTGATGCCGAGACGGCCGTCGACGAGATACCCAAGGCTGGAATAGGTCGAGCCGAGCGAATTGCCGGTATTGCCAAGCACGTTGGAGCCGTCGGTCAGCACGATCAGGATCTTCTCCAGGTTGGGCGTGGTCCTGGGGTCGCCGCCCTGGCTGAACGGCTCGCCGGGCGAAAGCACCCGCATTCCCCAGGCGACGCCCTCCATGATGTTGGTGTTGCCTGCGGCCCTCAGACCGTTCACCTTGGCCTTCAGCGCCGGATAATCGTTGGAAAGCGTCGTCAGCGGCTGCGAAACGCAGCCGAAGCCGGGACCTGTCTGGCCATATCCGTTGATCGCATGGGTGGAAATCGGGATGGTCGTCTGACCGCCGAACAGCAATCCGTTCAGCAGCGCCCATACGACATCCAGCAGGCCTCCATTGAGCGGATTGCCAGCCGGATCGGTCCGCACGCCGTATTTGTTCCAGCGCTTGATCTTCTGCGCGGTCGACGGGTCGTTCGGCGTAGCTTCGGATCTGATGTAGCTGTTGAGGAACCCGCCGCTGTCCGGCTCGTCGACCGCGAAGGCGGGCACGAACAGCGTTTCCGGTTTTGCCGGATCGGCCGGCGCATCGCTGATGTCGTAGTCCCTGCCGGCCTGCTCGCGCGTTTCCACGCAACCGGACCAGGTCTGCCCCAGATTGGCATTGAGCTGGAAACGGCTTGCACCGGTACTGAGTTCGGATTGCTTGAGCGGGCTCGCGCCCTTGAGATCGAGCCACGCCGCGCCGGTGCCGTCGATCTGCTTGCCGTTGCCGTCGAAGGACGGGCCATAGCCGGGTCCGACATTGACGAAGGAAGAGAACGGAACCAGCGCGAACTTCAGCTTGTCGGGATTGTCGACCTGGCTCGACATGTCGTCGATCAGTCCGTTCACGGCGTCCTTCATCGCCGCCAGCTTGCCGCCGGCCATGGAGCCTGTGGTATCGAGCACCAGCCCGACTTCATAAGAGGCATAGGCGATGTCGGCCGAAGATACCGCCGCGACCGGCCAGCCGGCATAGCCGAACAGCCCGCCGAAGGCGATCGGCGCGTTCGTCGTTCCACCGACGCTGAAGGCCGTGCCGTCGTGGGCGACTTTCACGTTGGTCACGTCGAAGCCGCTGTTTTCCCGCAGGAAGCGCCGCGCTATCTCGTTGGCCCGCTCGTCGGAGATGTTCTTGCCTTCCCGCGCGATGGACAGCACCGCGGCGTCGAGGCTGTTCTGCAGGTCGGACCGGGTTCGCGTGATGGTGGAATAGTCCAGCGCCATGCCGACGCCGAGCAGCAGCGGCGTGGCGAGCACGGCCGACATGAGCGCGAAGTTACCGCCGCGGTCGCCGGCGAAGCGATGAAGCCAGTCGTGCATGTGCCACCCCTGATTGCAGCGGCACGTTAACACCAGTTCCTTGCCGGATCGCTGAATGCGCACCGCGCAATTTTAGCGCCGGCGTTAACCTTCGCCGGCGCTGTCTGGGGTGGGTCAGATCGGGTTGTTGAAGGTATCGCAGTCGGAAAGCTTGCCCGAATCGAAGCCCCGCTTGAACCATTTGACGCGCTGGGCCGAGGTGCCGTGGTTGAAGCTCTCCGGCACCACATAGCCCTGCATCTTCTTCTGCAGCGTGTCGTCGCCGATCTGCTGGGCGGCGTTGAGCGCTTCCTCCAGGTCGCCCTGTTCGAGAATGCCCTTCTGCGCGGTGTAGTGGCCCCACACCCCGGCGAAGCAGTCCGCTTGCAACTCGACCTGCATCGACATGTGGTTGGCGTCGGCCTCGCCCATCGACTGCCGCATCTGGTTGAATTTCGGCAGGATGCCCGTGAGGTTCTGGACGTGATGGCCGACCTCGTGCGCGATCACATAGGCCTCGGCGAAATCGCCCGAAGCGCCGAACTGCTGTGAAAGCTGCTTGAAGAAATCGGTGTCGAGATAGACCTTCTGGTCGTTGGGGCAATAGAACGGCCCCGCCGCCGAGCTGGTGAAGCCGCAGGCCGAACGGACGCCACCGGAGAACAGGAGAAGGGTCGGCTCCTTGTAGGTCATGCCGTTCGCCTGGAAGATGCCGGACCACACGTCCTCGGTCTCGGCGAGCACGGTGGCCACGAACTGCTTCATCTCGTCATTGGCGGGCGCGCCTGTTCCCTGCCCGCTGTCGTCGGTCATCTGGCCGCTGCCCTGGCCGATGACATCGCCGCCATCGAGCTGGCTCAACACCTGCAGCGGATCGATGCCGCATGCCTTGAGCGCGAAGAACAGCACCACCAGGATGACGATGGTGGAAAGCCCGCCGCCGCCGGCACGACCGCCGATCGGGATGCGAAATCCTCCTCCCGGCCCGCCGAGTCCGCCGCCGGGCATGCCGAAGCCGCCTCCGGAATTGCCGCGCTCGTCGTCAATATTGTCACTTTGCCTGCGGCCTCTCCAAAGCATGTCGGTTCCTCGTCGCGAACGGTGCCCTTCAACCGATAATTACCGCAAGGGTTCGGTCGAGTCACAGGGATTTTTCCGCGCACGGCGCGATCGGGGCATCACGCGCAACGCGGCCGTAGGCGCGAGTCCACGCAATTGATGCCGCGCCGGAGCGATCAGCCCTTCCGGATCTTCATTTCTGCTTGGCGCCGGCGCTCTTTCCGTCCGAACTTCTGGCGCGCTCCTCGAAGCGCTTGGCGCCCTTCGCCAGATCGTGGCCCATCTCGCGCTCGGTCTTCTTCTCGTCGTTCGCGGCCGCCTTGCGCAATCCGCTCGCTGCCTGCTTGCCCTTCGCGGTCGGTGCCTTTTCAACGCCCATGTCGTCCTCCATCGATGGCCGTCCGAGCCGATGCGCGGACCACCATCAACGCGCCGACGCGCGCGCCGTTCCGTCCAGGATCAATGCCTGCGGAATCAGCCTGCGGAATCAGATTGTCAGCCGCCCTGCGCCATCGCGCGCCGGAAGGCGGCGAGCGTTTCGGCGCTGACATGGTGCTCGATACCCTCGGCGTCGATGCGCGCGGTCTCGGCCGAGATGCCGAGCGAGCGCAGGAACGCCTCCACCGTCTGGTGACGCTCGCGGCTTTCCTGCGCCATCTTCAGTCCGGCCGGCGTCAGGAACACGCCGCGATAGGGCTTTCGCGACACAAGCCCTTCCGCTGTCAGCCTTGCCAGCATCTTGGCGACTGTCGGCTGGGCGACACCGAGACGCGCGGCGATGTCGACCTGACGGGCTTCGTTGCCGTCCTCGATCAGGTCGGCGATCAGCTCGACATAATCCTCCGCCAGCGCGGACCGGCGCGCCTCGCGCGTCAGGCGGAAGCCTTGCGAGTGTACGTCCGCGTCGGGAAGCCGCTCGTCGCGCGGGATCGCCTTCTTCGCCGCCAATGCCTTCCCTTCCCGGTAGTCGCCCTGCCGGGCCTTCATAGCACAGGCTTCGATTCTTTCGACCGTTTATCTGACCCTGTCGGTGTCTGCGGAACCGTCGACATGGCGAGCCGCCGGAATACGGCGGTGAAAAAAGCACGCGCAATAGATTATAGCATATTGCATAATTATAAGCCCGAGCGTAAATAAGGTCAGATGATCGAAAGAGACTCCGTATGACTCCTCCTCCCTCCGACGCCGAAGCGACCTTGCCGGGAAGGGCCGACTGGCACTTCCTCGAGCGCACCGGCGACGACAGGCCGAGCCTGCCGGAGGTCCACGCGTCGGTGACGGTGCCGGCGGGCGCCACCTGGCTGCGCCGCTTCTTCGCTTTCGTCGGGCCGGGCTACATGGTGTCGGTCGGCTACATGGACCCCGGCAACTGGGCGACCGACCTCGCCGGCGGCGCGCAGTTCGGCTACACGCTGCTTTTCGTCATCATGCTGTCCAACCTGATGGCGATCCTCCTGCAGGCGCTGTCGGCCCGCCTCGGCATCGCCACAGGCCGTGACCTCGCACAGGCCTGCCGCGCCTATTATCCGCGCCCGGTCGCCTTCCTTCTGTGGATCGCCTGCGAATTCGCCATCATCGCCTGTGACCTGGCGGAGGTCATCGGCACCGCCATCGCGCTGAACCTGCTCTTCGGCATCCCGCTCATCGCCGGCGCCATCATCACCGCGCTCGACGCCTTCCTGCTGCTCTATCTGATGAACAAGGGCTTCCGCTTCCTCGAAGCCTTCGTCGGCGCGCTGCTGATCGTCATCTTCGGCTGCTTCGCCGTCCAGATCGTCGCCGCCCAGCCTTCGGTCAGCGCGATCTTCGGCGGCCTGCTGATCCCCTCGCCCGAGATCGTGACCAATCCGGCGATGCTCTATATCGCCATGGGCATCATCGGCGCGACGGTGATGCCGCACAACCTCTACCTCCACTCCTCCATCGTGCAGACCCGCGCCTATGAACGCACCGAAGAAGGCCGCCGCGACGCCATCAAATGGGCGACGGCGGACTCCACCATCGCGCTGATGCTGGCGCTGTTCGTCAACGCCGCCATCCTCATCGTCGCGGCCGTCGCCTTCCACGGCACCGGCCATCAGGACGTCGCCGAGATCGATCAGGCCTACAAGCTGCTGTCGCCGCTGCTCGGCCTGAGCATCGCCTCGGTGCTGTTCGCGGTGGCGCTGCTGGCGTCGGGCCTCAATTCGACGGTCACCGCCACGCTGGCCGGCCAGATCGTCATGGAGGGTTTTCTCCACCTGCGCATCCCGCAATGGGCGCGCCGCCTCATCACCCGCGGCATCGCGATCGTGCCGGTGGTGGCCGTCACCTGGCTATACGGAGAGAAGGGCACGGCCGAGCTTCTGATCCTGTCGCAGGTGATCCTGTCCATGCAACTGCCCTTCGCGGTCATCCCGCTGGTGCAGTTCGTGTCCGACCGCAGGAAGATGGGCACGCTGGCCATTCCGCGAGGCGTTGGCGTGATTACCTGGGTGGTCGCGGCGCTCATCGTCGTTCTCAACGTCAAGCTGCTCTACGATACCTTCGCAGGCATCTGACCGGCAAAAAATCCCGCCGCGCGCTGGTTCGAGGCCGGCAAAATCCTGTCGGATACCTTATGTTGAAGAGATGACCGATGTTGCCGAAGCCCGCCGTTTCTACGCCGCTCTGCTTGCCAGGCAGGCCGGCGCCCAGGATCCGCGCATAGAGACGGCCTTTGCCACCGTCCCGCGCGAAACATTCCTGGGACGAGGTCCCTGGCCGATCATCGCCGGCAGCGCCACAGTGATGACCCCGAGCGCGGACCCGGCCTACCTCTACCGCAACATGCTGGTGGCCCTCGACCCCGAAAAAGGCATAAACAACGGCGAGCCCCTGCTCCATGCCATGTGGATGGCGAGGGTCGCGCCGCGGCCCGGCGAGGCCGTCTGCCACATCGGCGCCGGGACCGGCTACTACAGCGCGCTGCTGTCGCTTCTCGTATCGCCCGGCGGTGCGGTGACGGCCTGCGAGATCGAGCCGAGCCTCGCCGTGCGTGCGGCCCGCAACCTCGCGCCCTATGCCAATGTCAAGGTCGTGCACGGCGATGCGACGCTGCTCGACCTGCCCGCCTCCGACGTCGTCTACGTCAATGCCGGGGTGGCCGCGCCACCGCTCTCCTGGCTCGACGCGCTGAAACCCGGCGGGCGGCTGGTCTTTCCCTGGCGGCCCACCGATGCCGTCGGCCTCGCCGTGCTGGTCACCCGCACCGGGGCCGGCTTCGCCTGCGAAGCCTTCATGCGCTCTTGGTTCATCCCTTGCGCCGGCGCCGCCGATGCCGGCGGCGCCGCGCTTTTGCCGACGCGCGAGACCGCGCGCGCAATCCGCTCGCTTCGGCTCAATCGGGACGGCCTGCCCGACGACAGCGCCGTCGCGATCTTCGACGACGTCTGGTTCTCGTCGTCGGGCCTGGAGTGAGACGGCCGCAGGCGGGCTTATTCCGCCGGAACCACCACGCGCGAACCGCGCCGGCCGACTGCGATGACCGCCACGGCGGCGAGCGGAAACAGGGCTGCGACCACGCCGAGGTCCGCTGGTGTGCCGTAGCGCAGCGTCAGGCCGCCGACCGCCGCGCCGAGGGCGACGCCGAGATAAAGCGCCGAGGCGTTGAGCGACAGCACCAGCGAGGCCGCCTGCGGCGCCAGCTTGACGATGCGGCTGGCCTGCGCCGGCGCGAAGGCCCAGCCGACAATGCCCCACGGCACGGTGAGCGCGACCAGCGACGGACCGGCAAGGAAATGCGGCAGCAGGACCGGAATGGCGGAAAAGCCGACCAGCAGCACGACGCAGGCGAGCTGCGACCACACCACGGTGCGCGTCGCGCCGAAGCGGTCCGCCATCTGGCCGCCCATGATGTTGCCGATCACGGCGCCCAGACCGAAGCCGAGCAGGACGAGCGGCAGGGCCGCTTCGCCCAGGCCCACCGAGAACGCCAGCGGCGCAACGTAGGAGAACACCGCGAAGGCGCCCGTCAGCGCCAGAACCGTGGAGATCAGGATCGGCCGCACGCCGGGCGTCAGCGCTGCGGCAAGGCGGGCCTTCAGCGGCAGCCTTACACCGAACAGGCCGCGCGGCAGCCGCCACGTAAGGATGGCCCCGGCCAGCGCACCCAGCCCGGCAATCGCGAAGAACGTACCGCGCCAGCCCGCGAACGCCGCAACCACGGCGCCGAGCGGCGCGCCGACGGCGACCGCCACCGTCGTGCCGCCGACGACCACCGAGATCGCCCGCGCGCGGTGATGCTCGTCGACCAGCGCAACGGCCGTCGCCTGCGCCGTTGCGGCGAACAGCCCGGACGACAGCGCCATCAGGATGCGCGCGCCGAGCAGCACCTCGAACGAGGAGGACAGCGCGGCGACGACATTGCCGACCACGAAGGCCGCCAACGTCGACAGGATGACGCGGCGGCGGTCCCAATCTCCGGTCAGCGTGGCGAGGACCGGCGTGCCAAGCGCATAGGCAAGCGCGAAGGCGGTGATCAGGCACCCGGCCAGCGGCACCGAAATGCCGGCGTCGGACGCGATGTCCGGCAACAGGCTGGAAATGACGAAGCCCTCGGTCGAGATGGTGAATGACCCGACAGCCAGCCAGATAAGTCGCTTGTCCATGACGATGTCCTTTAGTTCAAAATTCATTGAACAATTGGACATAGGTCTTTACATTGTCAATGTCATGCCATGAGCCTCCTGCCAGCCTGTTGTCATGATCGCGCGCAGGCGGGTTCCTTCCACCGGCGCGGAAAGCGCAGCGCGGTTCGTGGCGGCAAAGATTGAATGCGGGAGAAAACCAACCTAGGTTCTGGCCATGCAGCTTGCCCATCCGACGACGGACCAGATCGAACTCGCCAACGTGCTCACCGCGCTGGGCGATTCGACCCGTCTCGCCATCGCCGCCGAACTGGCGCGCCAGCAGGACGGTCCGGTGGCCTGCAGCCATTTCCTGATGTTCGCCTCGAAGACAAACCTCAGCTATCATCTGGCGAAGCTGCGCGAGGCCGGCGTCACCCGCACCGAGGTTTCCGGCACCAGCCGCTTCACCACGCTGCGCCGTAGCGATCTGGAACAGCGCTTTCCGGGCCTGCTCGACAGCGTTCTGGCGGCGGCAAAGGAGACCTTGCCGCCTCAGGATGCGGGCGGGCGGGTCGAGACGGCAGGCGCATAGCCGCCATGTTCGGACGGGCCGCCGCTGCGGCGAATCTGAACCTTTCCTGCAACAGGTGGCGCACGGCTGCACAGCTTGTTGCGCAGGACGGCCCGGACGGGCTTCCGTTCCGGTGCCCATATATGCAATCTCTCAACCGCGTCTCTCGCGAAAGGTACCTGTTTCACGAGATGCGCCAACAGGGCTGTTGCGTTGGAGCGGTTCCGCAAGGCCGCGACGGCCGCTGGTCCAGTCGGCAGTGAGGTTCGTCAAAACGCTGCATGGTTCGTCATCTGGTTTCCGTTCTGCTGGCAGTTTTGCCTTTTGCCGTTCCCGCGCAGGCGGCTGACGAGGCGCTGGCGATCGTCAACGGCATCGCCGCCGGCGACCTGCTCAATGTGCGCGCCGACGCCTCCCCGATCGGCCATGTGGAAACGCGGCTCGGCAACGGCGAGGCCCTGCGCAAGTTCGAATGCAGCGATGTCAACGGCTACCAGTGGTGCAAGGTGCAGGTCGTCGACCGGCCCGACGTCACCGGCTGGGTGCCTGCGCGCTATCTGCTGCCGGTCGATCCGGAAGGCACGGCGACCGCCGCCGATACCGAGGATGCGTCCGCCGACGCGGCCGCTGCCGCCGGCACCGTGCAGCAGGGCGATACGGACGCTCAGCCTGCCGCCGTCCCGGCGACGCAGCAAGAGAACGCCGCTCACGCGAACGCCGCGCCGAATCTCGCGGCGCGCTTCGGTGACCCCGCGCCCGCTCCCGGTGTACCCAGCGCCGCAGCACAGGCACAGCCGACGCCATCGTCGGGAATGACCTCGGCGGAAGCCGATGCCTATCGCCTGGCCTTCGCCGCGCGGGCGGAGGCCGCCGCAGCCGCCGGACAGGATGCGCCGGAAGCCGACGCCGCGTCCGATGAGACCGTCGCCCCGAGCGCGGGCGTCATGGTGGAGGATGGAGAACCGCCGCCGGTCACGGGGTCGGCGACAGGCGTGCCCATCCCGACTCCGCGGCCGCAATTGCCGGGCGAAACGCCGGTCGCCACAACGGCCCCGACCACCGCCAATTCGCCCGCCGCGAACCGGGCCGAAGGCGCTTCGACACAGATTGCCTCCGCCGTGCCTGAGTCAGAGCTGGCGGACCAGCCCGCGCAGATCGCCGCGCTGCCCGAACCGAAGACGGCCACACAGGCCTGGGATGCGACAGGCGAGATTCCCTGCGCGCGCTATGTCGGCCAGCCGATGACGCGCTGCAGGGTGGGGATAAAGCGCGAAGGCGGCGGCAAGGCCGACGTCACCGTTACCTGGCCGGACGGCGGAACGCGTGTCATCGGCTTCTATGACGGCAAGCCGGCTGGCGCGGATTCGCGCGCTGAATTCCGCTTCACCCGCGAAGGCGCGCTGAACATGATCCGCGTCGGCGTCTCCGAACGCTTCGAGATCACCGACTCGCTGGCCTTCGGAGACTGAACCGCAAGGTCGCCTCCAAAGGCCCGTAAACCGTCCCGGTGCCGACCGGCGCTCTACGCCGCGTCGGCCTGGTCGGATGGACGCGGTGACAGTCCCGCCGCCTGCTCGCACACCTCGATATGCTTGGCCAGCGCCTGGTTGGACAGGACCGCGCTGATGGTGGTGATGTCACGTCCCTTGTAACGCGGCATCTGCTGGATTTCCTTGAGTCTTTCCAGAAGGGAGATGCGGGTCATGGTATCGCTCCTTTTGTTGTGTTCTGTCAGCGCCGGCCCGCGGGACCATCGCCGCCGAACGTCCGGATTTCTCCGGGCCGCATCGGCGCGCAGGCGTCTCGCCGGCCTTTGATCCAACCCCTGCCCGAAACGGCCCTCAGGCCGCCTTCTTCTTCGCAATGGCCGCCTTGGCGGCGTCGAACGGAAGCTCGACGTCGACGGCAAGCGTCGACATATTCTCACCGCGCTCCATCTTCACGTTCACCTTGTCCTGGTCGATCTGCATGTGTCGGGAGATGACCTTCAGGATCTCGTCGCGCAGCTTGGACACCAGATCGGCGCCCGCCGTGCCGGCGCGCTCATGCGCGAGCAGAACCTGCAACCGTTCGCGCGCCGCCGGCGCCGACTGTGGCTTGGAAAAGAGGCGAAACAGGTTCATGCCGCTTTCCTTCCGAAGAACTTGCCGAAGAAACCGCGCTTCTCGCCGGGAACCGTGACCGGCACGGCCTCGCCCTTGAGGCGCCGCACCGCGTCGAAATAGGCGCGCGCCGGCGCGCTGCTGTCGTCGGCCAGCGTCACCGGCGAACCGAGGTTGGAGGCCTTCAGCACATCCATGCTCTCGGGAATGATGCCGAGCAGCGGGATCGACAGGATCTCCAGCACGTCGTCCACCTTCAACATGTCGCCGCGCTCCGCGCGCGTCGGATCGTAGCGGGTGAGCAGGAGGTGCTTTTCCATGCGCTCACCGTTCTCGGCCTTCAGCGTCTTGGAATCGAGCAGGCCGATGATGCGGTCCGAATCGCGCACCGACGAGACTTCCGGGTTGGTCACCACGATCGCCACGTCCGCGTGGCGCATGGCCAGTGTCGCGCCGCGCTCGATGCCGGCCGGGCTGTCGCAGATCACCCAGTCGAACGCCTTCTTCAGCGCGGCGACGACCTTCTCGACGCCTTCGGGCGTGAGGTTATCCTTGTCGCGCGTCTGCGAGGCGGGCAGCAGATAGAGCGTCTCCACCCGCTTGTCGCGGATCAGCGCCTGGGGCAGCTTGGCCTCGCCCTGGATGACGTTGACGAGGTCGTAGACGACCCTGCGCTCCGCGCCCATGACGAGATCGAGATTGCGCAGGCCGACGTCGAAATCGACGACCACGACCTTGTCGCCGTTCTGCGCCAGCGCCGCGCCGAGTGCGGCGGTGGACGTGGTCTTGCCCACGCCTCCCTTGCCGGATGTCACCACGATAACTTTGCCCATTGGCCTCTCCTTTATGGACCTCTGTTCGGCCGAACCTGCCCGCGGGCCTAGCCGAGTATTCCCGTCTTCAGCGCATGGCCCTCCAGCCATGCCTGCACCGCCCGTCCCCGCAGGTCGGGCTCCATGTCCTCCGCCGTCTGGTAGAAGCCGTTGATCGCGATCAGTTCCGCTTCGAGCTTGCGGCAGAAGATGCGCGCGCCGTCATTGCCCGCCGTGCCGGCCAGAGCGCGTCCCCGCAGCGTGCCGTAGACATGGATCGACCCGCCGGCGACGATCTCCGCGCCCGACGCCACCGATCCGACGATGGTGACATCGCTTTCGGGAAAGAACAGCGACTGGCCCGAGCGCACCGGTTCGGTAATGACGACCGACTGCAGCGCAGCGCCGACGACCGGGCCGTCCTGCACCGTCTGGCCGGGCGCCTTGCCGACGGCCTCAGGCGCAGCGCCTTCCGCATCCTCGCCGGCCTGCGGCTCCTCGAAATCGGAAGCGGGCCGTCCGTCGCTCATCGGCGGCGGCATGTCAGGGCCGAGCATGGAAGGCCGCGCGCCCTCTATGCCCATGACGCGAACGTTGCGCTGGCCGAGTTTCTCCACGAGATCGTGGAGTTCCGCCTTGTCGACATCGAGGTCGCCGACATCGAGCACCACGGGCCTGCGCAGGAAGAAGCCCGCGGAGCGGGCGGCGAGATCGTCGAGGCCCGCCAGCCAGTCTTCCAGTGGAAGTTCAGGCGTCAGCGCGAGCGCAAGGAAGGACCGCCCCTTGAGGCGGATGGGCCGGGGTTTTGTTAACACGGTGGTGATCTTGGTAAATTTTCGGTTTCCAAGAAGTAGGGGTGATTTGGTTAACGAAAGGTTAACGCGAGCCGTTCGGACAAACGTCGTCGCGCTTCCGGCAGGGACCGGGCGACACGCAGAACTGTGGGGAAAACCGGCCTGTCCTGCCTACCGGACCGGCAAGCTGGGAGTGTTTGCACCGATAAAATTTTTTCTCCGAAACGCCGGTCGGCTCAAGGCGCCGGAACGGGGTCGAAAACGACCCTGCGCTGATTCGGATCGGCCGAAACCAGCTTGACGCTGAGCCTGTCTCCCTGCCGGAAACCGTTGGCCTTGATATTGGCCACCACAGGCATCCCGGCAAGCTGCACGCGCACCCCGTTGTCGACGAAATCGGTGACGATCGCCCGGAACGTCTCGCCCTCGCGTCCCGTCAGCATCACCGCTTCGGCAAGGTCGATCACCGCATGGTCGATCTGCGAGGCGCGGCCGTCGGCGCGGCCCATCACTTTCGACAGCCTGGCGAAAGCATCGGTGACGGCCTGCGGCACCGGTTGGCCGTTGGCGATCGCCAGCGTGCAACGCACGACATAGCGGTCGGCGAGCCGCCTGAGCGGCGCGGTGGCGTGGGCATAGGTCGCGGCCATCGCCTCGTGCCAAGGGGTCTCGCCCTCGCGATAAGGCTGGTAGGAGGCGCCGTTGCCGGCGTGGCGGATGTCCAGCATCAGCGCGGCCTGCTGCGGATCGGCCGGATCGAGCGTGCGCTGATAGTCCCGCAGGCTCACCGTCTCCGGCCAGTCCAACCCGAGCGCGCGCGCCGCGTTGCGCAGCCCCTTCACCCGTGCTTCGTCCGGCTCCGACATCACCCGGAACAGGCCCGTATGATGCGCGAGCATGGCGTCGGCGATGGCCATGTTGGCGGCCAGCGAAAGCGCGGCGTTGTCCGCCTCGGATTTCAACCTCGGCCTGAAGGCGAGCCGGTAGCGGCCGTTGGCGAGCCGTTCCACCTGCTGCTCCGGCGGATCGACGCGCGAAGCGCCGCGCCGCTTTTCGTTTTCCGCCATGCGCCGCGCCAGTTCGTCGAAGCCGTCAGGCAGGTCCTTCGGCTGCACGCTGTCATAGGCGAGCTTTGCTCGGCTGCGGATCAACGCTCGCTCGGCGCCGTCCAGCTTGACCGCTCCGTCCCCGCCGACCCGCACGGTGAAGATGATCGCAGGCCTTGGCCCTTCCGGCAGCAGGCTCGCCGCTCCCTCGGAGAGAACCGGCGGGTAAAGCCCGGCCCGGCCGTCCGGCAGGTAGAATGTCTCGCCGCGATTCCAGGCCTCGCCATCGATCGGATCGCCGTCTGCGACGAACCAGGCCACGTCGGCGATGGCGTAATGCAGCAGGATGTCGTCGCCGCTCGTCTCGATCGAGAACGCCTGGTCGAGATCGGTCGAACTGGCTGGGTCGAGCGTGACGAACGGCATGGCCGTACGGTCGACATGGCTGTCGGGAACGCGCTTCGCCGCCGCTTCCGCGGCCGCCAGGACCTCGGGCGGGAAAGCCTCGGGAACATGGAACTCGGTGCGGATGGATTGAAGACCGGCGCCAAGCACCTGTGACGGATCGACAAGGGATTTCATGCGGCTGTGTTACACGGCGCGCTTTCGATGGGAAAGCTTTTGGATACGCGATGCCCGCAACGACGCGCCGTCATCCCTTCAAACACGCGGGATATTCGTCATCGGCTCATGCGGACGAACACGACACGGGCGACGACCACGGCCGCGGCGATCATCGGCAGCAGGCGGATCACGCCTTGCCCTCCCGACATGGACCGCGTTTCGATCAGCACGCCGACCGGCGCGAGAAGCATGTTGACGAATCCGAATGACAGCAGGAAGGCCACCCAGACAGTGATCCATTTCCTTCGGGCCGTCGGCGCGATCGCGGCGCGCAACGTTTCGGCACGGCAGCCGCCCCGCGGCCAGCTTCTTCATCCGCGATTTCGTCGATGACCGGCCCGATCCGCCGGAATCGTCGCGCATCCCGTGGAGACCCGTCAGCGCGGTTGTTCGAGTCCATTTCCGGGGTTCCCCTGCCCTTGATCCTCCCCTATAAGGCCGGCCTAGCCTGACACCAGAATCGTTGTGCAGCCGGCCGGGTTCCCAACCCGCCCCGGCCTTTTCGCGCAAGCAGCCAGCCGGACGGACCGAATGCCCAAAAGAACCGATATCCAGTCGATCCTGATCATCGGGGCCGGCCCCATCGTCATCGGCCAGGCCTGCGAGTTCGACTATTCCGGCACCCAGGCCTGCAAGGCGCTCCGACAGGAAGGCTTCCGCGTCATCCTGGTCAATTCCAACCCGGCCACCATCATGACCGACCCGGAACTGGCCGATGCCACCTATATCGAGCCGATCACGCCGGAAGTCGTCGCCAAGATCATCGCCAGGGAGCGCCCTGACGCGCTTCTGCCCACCATGGGCGGCCAGACGGCGCTCAACACCGCGCTGTCGCTGCGCCGCATGGGCGTGCTGGAGCGCTACGGCGTCGAGATGATCGGCGCCGATGCGCAGGCCATCGACAAGGCCGAGGACCGCGCCCTGTTCCGCGAGGCGATGAAGAAGATCGGCCTGGAGACGCCGAAGTCGATGCTCGCCAACGCGACCTCGGTGAAGGACGAGGACCGCAAGAAGCACGAAGCCGAACGCGCCGCGCTGAAGGAGGCGAACGCCTCCGACACCGAACTCGACGCGCTTGAAACCCGCTGGAACCTCGGCGAAGGCGACCGCAAGCAGCGCTATATGGGGCACGCCATGGGCGTCGCGGCGCAGGCGCTCGACCATGTCGGCCTGCCGGCGATCATCCGCCCCTCCTTCACGCTCGGCGGCACCGGCGGCGGCATCGCCTTCAACCGCGAGGAATTCTTCGCCATCGTGCAGTCGGGCCTCGACGCCTCGCCGACGACCGAGGTGCTGATCGAGGAAAGCGTGCTCGGCTGGAAGGAATACGAAATGGAGGTCGTCCGCGACAAGGCGGACAACTGCATCATCGTCTGCTCCATCGAGAACATCGACCCGATGGGCGTGCACACCGGCGATTCTATCACCGTGGCGCCGGCGCTGACCTTGACCGACAAGGAATACCAGATGATGCGCAACGCCTCGATCGCGGTGCTGCGCGAGATCGGTGTGGAAACCGGCGGCTCCAACGTGCAGTTCGCCGTCAACCCGGCGGACGGCCGGCTGGTGGTGATCGAGATGAACCCGCGCGTGTCGCGCTCCTCCGCTCTGGCCTCCAAGGCGACCGGCTTCCCCATCGCCAAGATCGCGGCCAAGCTCGCCGTCGGCTACACGCTGGACGAGCTGGAGAACGACATCACCGGCGGCGCCACGCCGGCCTCCTTCGAGCCGTCGATCGACTACGTTGTGACCAAGATCCCGCGCTTCGCCTTCGAGAAATTCCCCGGCGCCGAGCCGGTGCTGACCACGGCGATGAAGTCGGTCGGCGAGGTGATGGCCATAGGCCGCACCTTCCAGGAGAGCCTGCAGAAGGCGCTGCGCGGTCTGGAAACCGGCCTCACCGGCCTCGACGAGATCGAGATCCCCGGCCTTTCCGGCAATGACGGCCCGGACGACAAGAATGCCATCCGCGCAGCACTCGGCACGCCGACGCCGGACCGGCTCAGGATGGTGGCGCAGGCGATCCGCATGGGCACTTCGCTGGAAGACGTGCATTCGATGTGCAAGATCGACCCTTGGTTCCTGGAGCAGATCGCCGGCATCCTCGCCATGGAGGCGCGCATCCGCGAGCACGGCCTGCCCGAGGACGCGCAGAACCTGCGCATGCTCAAGGCCATGGGCTTCTCCGACGCCCGCCTTGCCTCGCTGACGGACAGGACCGCCAAGGAAGTCGCGCATCTGCGCAACGCGCTGGACGTGCGGCCGGTCTACAAGCGCATCGACACCTGCGCCGCCGAGTTCGCCTCTCCCACCGCCTACATGTATTCCACCTACGAGACGCCCTTCGCCGGGCAGACCGCCAACGAGGCTGGCGTCTCGGATCGGAAGAAGGTGGTGATCCTCGGCGGCGGCCCCAACCGAATCGGCCAGGGCATCGAATTCGATTATTGCTGCTGCCATGCCTGCTTCGCGCTCGCCGAGGCCGGCTACGAATCGATCATGATCAACTGCAACCCGGAGACGGTCTCGACCGACTACGACACCTCCGACCGGCTCTATTTCGAGCCGCTGACGGCCGAGGACGTCATCGAGATCCTCAAGATGGAGCAGACGCGCGGCGAACTGGTCGGCGTCATCGTCCAGTTCGGCGGCCAGACGCCGCTGAAGCTCGCCGAGGCGCTGGAGAAGAACGGCATCCCGATCCTCGGCACCTCGCCCGACGCCATCGACCTGGCGGAAGACCGCGACCGCTTCCAGAAACTGTTGCAGAAGCTCGACCTCACCCAGCCGAAGAACGGCATCGCCTATTCGGTCGAGCAGGCGCGCACCGTCGCCTCCGAGCTCGGCTTCCCGCTGGTGGTGCGCCCCTCCTACGTGCTGGGCGGCCGCGCCATGCAGATCATCCACGACGAAGGCATGCTTCAAGCCTACCTGCTCGACACCGTGCCCGGCCTGGTGCCGGAAGACATCAAGCAGAAGTACCCCAACGACAAGACCGGCCAGATCAACACGCTGCTGGGCAAGAACCCGCTTCTGTTCGACACCTATCTCTCCGGCGCCATCGAGGTCGACGTCGACTGCCTGTGCGATGCGGCGGGAGGCGGCAGGCAAGTGTTCGTCTCCGGCATCATGGAGCACATCGAGGAGGCCGGCATCCATTCGGGCGACTCGGCCTGCTCGCTCCCCGTTCATTCGCTGTCGAAGGAGACGGTCGACGAACTGGAACGCCAGACCGCTGCGCTCGCCAGGGCGCTGAAGGTCGGCGGCCTGATGAACGTGCAATACGCCATCAAGGACGGCACCATCTACGTCCTCGAAGTCAATCCGCGCGCCAGCCGCACCGTGCCGTTCGTGGCCAAGACCGTCGGCAAGCCGATAGCGAAAATCGCCGCCCGCATCATGGCCGGCGAGGCGCTGGACGGCGCCTTCGCCCACTACGGCGAAAAACCCGACCCGCGCACGCCAGGCCACATCGCGGTGAAGGAAGCCGTGTTCCCCTTCGCCCGCTTCCCCGGCGTCGACATATTGCTCGGCCCGGAGATGAAATCGACCGGCGAAGTGATGGGGCTGGACCGCGATTTCCCCCTCGCCTTCGCCAAAAGCCAGCTCGGCGCCGGCGTCGACCTGCCGCGCTCGGGCACGCTGTTCGTCTCGGTGCGCGACGAGGACAAGAAGGGCATCCTGCCCGCCGTGAAGCGGCTCACCAGCCTCGGCTTCAAGGTGCTGGCCACCTCCGGCACCGCGCGCTTCCTCAAGGAAAACGGCGTCGAGGCGGAGAAGATCAACAAGGTTCTGGAAGGCCGCCCCCACATCGAGGACGCCATCCGCAACCGCCAGGTGCAGCTCGTCTTCAACACCACGGACGGCCAGAAGGCCCTGTCCGACTCCAAATCGCTCCGCCGCGCCACCCTGATGCAGAAGGTGCCGTACTATACAACACTGGCGGGTGCGGCGGCGGTGGCGGAAGCCATTGCGGCCCTGAAGGCGGGGAGCTTGGAAGTGCGGCCGCTGCAGGAGTATTTTTAGCTCCGGTCATATGAGGCACCTCGTCATCCTCGGGTCGAGCCCGAGGATGACGAAGAAGAAAGGCCTGCGTTCCACTTGCTTGAGGATGACGAGGCGGCAGGAAGCTGTCCTACCATCCCATTCCAACGAATAACTCGTTCCAGTCGGGATTGGCCTTTTCGATCAGGTCGATCTTCCATTGACGGAGCCAGCGTTTCAACGATTTTTCGCGTTGGATGGCGTCGCGCATGTCGAAATGCTCCTCGTACCAGACGAGACGCTGCACGCCGTAACGAGCGGTAAAGCCGGAGCCCTCTCCAGATTTGTGCTCGTGGATGCGGCGCGCCAGATCGTTGGTCACGCCGATATAGATGGTGCCGCGTTTCTGGCTGGCGGTCATGTAGACATAGCCGGTCATGAGGAAAGGTTAGACGAGAGTTCGCCGAGAGACCAATCGCTTTCCGCGTTGAGGCAGGTCGAGCGATGCCACCTCAATCATCGTCATCGTCATCCTAGGGCGATGCCCTATCAGCCTCGTCATCCTCGGGCCTGACCCGAGGATCCATGCCGGAACGGTTTTGCGAAATGAGGCGGTGCAGAACGCATGTTCTTCTGCACCGCGCTGGCCCTCACCAAGGGTCAGGCATGGATCCCCGGGTCGCGCCCCTCGCTGCGCTCGGGCTTGCCCGAGGATGACGAAGGTTGGGGCCTTCGCCAAAAAATCTCTCCACACCTCTCCTGCCTCTTCCATACTTGGTCCGCCGAACAGGAGGCCGGAATGGAGGACTGGGGAACAGACTGGAGTTGCGATGTGCTGGAGCGCATCGTGGCGCTGCTGTTTTCCCTCGCCGATCTGGCCGACATCGCCGCCGGCCTTCCCGCTTCTCGCCGCCGGTATCTGCTCGGTGTTCTGAGTGTCGCTGAGGCAGCGGCGCATGATTTTCTCATCGGCCCCGGCACGCCGGTCTCGGCCGGCGGGCAGGACACGGCCGAAGACGCCTTGCGAATGGCTGCGCGTCTGCGGGCGCTGGCGATGCTGCTCATCGTCATGCTGGCGCAGCGGTTCGAGCTGCTAGGCGCGGTCACTCTATGCGTCGATCGGGAGAGGACTGCTCGGGTGAAGAACCTTCTGGCAAGGTTGGCCGCGCCAGACACGTCCTGAGGCCGAAGGCGATAAGGCAAGTTCTCCGGCGATCAAACCCGGCGTCATCCCGGTCGCTGCCGCGCGTCTGCAAAACGTAAGGCGAGAGCCGGGACCCATTCCGTGACCTTGCCAATGTTGCGGAATGGATCCCGGATATTCCTTTCTCGCTGTGCTCGAAAGCGAATTCCGGGATGACGATGGTGTTTTACGTCCGGGCCTTTTCGTCCTTCGGGCGCGAAGCGAGCCTTATTTAATCAATGGCCAGGGCGGGATTTCCGCAGCGTGGCGACGATGAAGCGTGGGCGCAGGAACCCCTCAGCCCTGATGCTTCGCCGAGAGTTCCTTCACCTTCTTCTCGTGCATCTTGAGCGTCGGCAGCGTCGCCTTGGCGAATTCCTTCAGGGCCGGGTCGTCGCCCGAATTGGCGTAGGCCGAAAACAGCGCCACCGCCTGCCTGTGCGCCTCGGTCTGCATGGAGATGTACTTGGCCTCGAACGCGTCGCCATCGGCCGCCTTCAGTTCGTCCATCATGGCCTGCTGCTTGGCGTCCATGGGCTTGCCGGACGGCTCGGTGGCAGAAGTGGTCTGGACCTTCTCCAGCGCCGCCTTAAAGTCCTCGCCGGCCTTGGTGTGGTCGTCGACCATCATCTGCGCAAAAGCCTTCACGTCGTCGGACGACGCCTTGGTGAGCGCGAGCTTGGAGGACTCGATCTCGAAGGCATTGGCGCCGGGCACCGTCTTGATGAAGGTGGCGGTGTCGACCTTGGTCTCGGTCGCGGCCGCATCGCTGGCCGGCGCCTGCTGCATCGGCGCCGCCTGGCCGGAATCCTGCGTGTTCATGCCGTTCGAGGTCTGCGCAAGGGCAAGCGACGTGGTGGCGAGCAACGCGGCGGTGGTGAGCGTGAGCATGGTTTTCATGGAAGTGACTCCCGGGTTCGTGTGATCCCTCAGCCCGCCAACGCGGCCAGGCCCCGCCGGTTGCGAAATGTGAAGGGAACCGCGACCATCCCCCGCGCATTGCCGACGCGAAGCGGCTGCCGCTCGGATCTGTGGCGCGCGGACTGGTCGTCGCGCTGGACCGTGGGTCAGCCGGTCCAGGCCTGGTATTCCTTCACCAGCCCCTCATACGCCTCCATCGGCGGGAATTCGCGGAAGGAATGCACGGCGCCCGTCTCGGCGAACGGCAGGCGCGTCGAGGTATAGGTCTCCATGAAGGGGCGGAACCAGTCCGTGTCGTCGAACAGGGTCGGCCGCACATTGACGAACCAGTCCATGCCCTCGGCCCTGGTGAACATCCACGTCATGCAGTGCGGGCAGAAATAATGGTGGCTGTCCGGTCCGTGCAGGCCGCCGAGCACCGGCTCGCCCTTCGTCACCGCGAACCCGTCCGATGGAATGATGGCGGTAAGCGAATAGGCCGACGACGACATCTTCTGGCAGCCGCGACAATGGCAGGCGCTGGTGGCGAGCGGCGGCTTCGTCACCGCGACCTCGACCTGGCCGCAGCGGCACGAGCCTTTGAGCGGCAGCTTGATGGCGGGAGGCGGATTGGACGGCATGGGAGGGCTCCTGACTTCTGACAGGCGAGCCTAGACCATGCGCGCCACGAACGGCACCCGGTTTCGCAGCATTCGGGGCCGAAGCATGTCCGGCGTCCCGCACATCCCGCCGCCGCTCAGTGCTCGGCTTGCGGCGCCTCGCCCTTCTCCTGCGCCAGCTTGACCGCGCGATGCTCGGCCTGCCGCACTTCGGCACGCAGGTAATCGCACGAGATCGCAGTGGTCGCGGCGGCGCGGCGGGCGGCTGCGAGCCAGGAGAGGTTGACGAGGTTGCCGTCGGCCCGCGCCTCCTCCTCGCTGGCGGCCATCAGCGCCGGCATCCGCGCCACGCCGCATTTGGGCGCGACCAGAACCGAAAGCGCGAAGGAATGGGTAAAGGAGGATTCGGCCGCCACTTCCGGCGGGATCGCGGCGACCACCGTGGCATCCGGCTCGGGCTCGTGCTCGGCCCGGGCGGCATAGACGGTCCAGCCGGCAAAGCCCCCGCCGGCCAATGCCAATGGCGTCAGCGCAAGCAGGGCTAAACGGAGGCGGGAACGTCTGGCGGGCGGGCGGGCGGCGGCGGAGGCAGTTTGCATGGTCGTCTTTTTCTTGTTCACGCAGCCTTCAATCACCGCGCCTGTTAAGCGCCGGTAATTTCGATCGTTCGCATTTGCATCATCCGCCAATCATTCGGCAGGCAGGCAAGGCATGGTAAATTTTCGCGCGCGCCGCCTTCAACCGGAGCGGGAACAACGGCGCATACGGGACCATTATCCACCTGCAAGACGATGCAGCAAAAGAAGAGGCGGCCATGAGCGACGACGAGATAGATTTGCGGTGCCCGGAAGTCGTGGCGAACAACGCCGCACATGGTCTGGAGTTGCGCCGCAGGTTCGGGCGCGGCAGCACCGAGATCGGCGTGGCGCGGGCGCGCGACCTGAAGAACCGCGTCCACCTCTCGCCCGGCACCATCAAGCGCATGGTCTCGTTCTTCGCCCGCCACGAGGTCGACAAGCGGGCGAAAAACTTCGGCAACGAGGAGAACCCTTCGGCAGGCTACGTCGCCTGGCTGCTGTGGGGCGGCGACGAAGGCCGGGCCTGGGCGATCGCGATGAAGGAAAAGACAGGCAACGCCCCCGATATCTGACCGGCCCTATATCTGACCGGTAAGCGGACACGTTGCCACGGTGCCCGGATCGCCTCCCGCCGTCAGCCCGGCGCGCCGACCGGCAGCACCGGCGGGCGCACCAGCCGCTCGGGGTCGAGCCGCACGTCTTCCTGCGCCGCGCGACGGCGCTTGCGGTCGATGCCGAGGCCCGTCAGTTCCAACATGCCCTTGCGCTTGGCTTCGTAGTAGTAGCCGGTCTGGTAGAGCCAGTCGGCCCGCTTCTGGTCGCGCCCGGCCACGAGCCACGCCCCGCGCAGGTATTTCACCGCGTACTTCAGATTGGTCTCGGCATCGAACAGGCCGCTCGCCGGACCGTCATAGCCCATGCCGCGCGCGGTCTGGTGCTTGATCTGCATCAGCCCCCAGTGACCGTGATTGTAGGCCTTCGGGTTGAAGGTGCTCTCGCGGTTCACCACATGGCGCACCAGTTCCACCGGCACCTGGTAGAGCCGCGCGTATTTCTCCACCAGCTTCTCGACCTCGCCCCTGTCCTTCGGGGCTTCGGTATGGGCGAAGGCATTGCGCGACGGCAAAGGCGCCGGTGCGAGGTAGAGCGGCACCGGGCCGCTGTAGGAGACCGGCTCGATCGACGCGACGACCGTCGCATCATGCGCCGGCATCGTCGGCGCGGCCGGGAACATTTTGCTCAGATCCTTCGCCGTCTCCATCGGGATCGCTGCCCCGGACGCCTTATCGGATGCGGCCGTAGCCACCGCCGGTCGGCTTTCAACAGAGGGCTGGCCCTGCGCCGCCACGGCGGCGACCGCGGAACTGGAAGCACCGGGCGTCGGCCCGGCGAACGCGGCCGCCGGTGCGGCTCCTTGCGTTTCGGCGACCTGCGTCGAGGCTGCGACGGGCGCCCTGCCCGACGGTTCCGGCACAACCGCCACCGTCTCGGGCAGGTCAAGCTGGAAGCCGGCATCGGCGCCGGCCGCCGCGGACGTCTTGGTGAAGTTCTGCGGATGCGTCGTCCCGCTCGTCGACGTGCAGCCGCAAAGCGCCGCCGCCGAAACGGCGATACCGGTCAGGGAAAAAAGAAATTTCGCCGGCAAGCCGCTACGAGGTCCGATGATTAAGGTTGAGATTTCCTTACACGAGCCGTCCCGCATCGGCAATCGGCGGATCGGTAACGCTTTTCGGGTGGCTGACATACTTGGGAAATGCCATATTGTTCCTGATTTGTGCCGGTCCAACGTCACGGGCACAGGGAAGGAAAAGGAGCACGGAAATGACCGCGACCTTTGATGAAACGGGACCCGAGGCGATCGGCCATACGGTGTTCGAAACCGCCCTGGGCTTCATGGGCCTTGCCTGGAGCGCCAAAGGGCTGACGCGGCTTTGCCTGCCGCAGAAGAGCCGGGAGAGTGTCGAAAGGCGGCTTCTGCGGCTTAACGGCACGATTCCTGATAGAGAAAGGCCGCAATGGGTAGATGGGCTGGTCGATGCCATCAGGGCCTATGCGGCCGGAGAAACGGTCGCGTTCGACACGGTCCCGGTGGATTTGAGCGGCGTCGATGATTTCCGCCTCGCCATCTATGACGCGGCGCGCAAGCTGGGTTTCGGCGAGGTCACCACCTATGGCGAACTGGCCAAACGCGCCGGCCATGCGGGCCTGGCGCGCGAGACGGGAGCCGCACTCGGCGCCAATCCGGTGCCGCTGGTGATCCCTTGCCACCGCATCATGGCGGCCGGCGGCAAGATCGGCGGCTTTTCCGCGCCCGGCGGCTCGGCGACGAAGGAAAAGATGCTCGGCCTGGAAGGCGTGCAGGTCGGACCGCCGCCCTCCACGCAAAGCTCCTTCGGGTTCTGATCGCTTTTGCGAAGACAGGCAGCCTCGACTGGCCGCCCGCCCCCGTCCTAGTTCATCGGAAAGACAAAGCGGCGGTGCCTGCTGTCCAGATCCAGCCGCTTGCAATTGTAAACGGGACAGGAATTGAGATCGGCACTGGGCACATAGGCGCGCGTCCTCACCTCGCCGGGATTGCAGAACCGCCCGGACGCGACATACCGGTCGTAGAGCGTGAGGCTGCGATTGTGCTGCGACCGGTAGCGCAGGATCACGGCGCCGTTCGCGGCCACCGTCGACTTCACCCGCTCGCAACTCATGCGCGTCGGGTCGTAGCGGGAGATGGCTTGCGCCTCTCCGGCGATCAGGCACAGGCTTACGGCGATGAGAATGGCCTTCATGATGCGATATCCCCCATGATCGATCCTCCGCGAGGGCGTTTCAGGAACGGGCTTGCCAGCAACGCCTGCGGCAACGTGCGGTTCCACCGCCTTGCATGATATGCTTCGCGACGCCGGCGCCCAAGGCCTTGTTTTCGCCGCACGCTGCAACTATATTGGGTGCTGTTGATATTTCGGGCCGATCGACCCGCACCACGCTTCCACGCGTTTGCAGACGTCTATCTCCAAAATCTCGATACCATCGACCGGAGTGATTTCGGTCATTAGAACGCAAGCAAACGAAGGAAGACAATCATGGCAACTGGAACCGTCAAGTGGTTCAACGCCACCAAGGGTTACGGCTTCATCGCCCCCGACAATGGCGGCGCGGACGTTTTCGTCCACATCTCCGCCGTCGAGCGCGCTGGCATGACCAGCCTGGTCGAGGGCCAGAAGATCAACTTCGAGATCGAGCAGGACCGCCGCACCGGCAAGTCGTCCGCTGGGTCTCTGAGCAAGGCAGCCTGATTTGGCGATGGCGCGCAGCGATCTTTAGATCGCGGCGCACGACAAGTCACGGATGTACTGGCGGTCGCGCGATGAGCGCGCCGGAGCGGAAAGGATCCGACAAGCCGAAGCGGCAGATTGCCCGCCGGCCCGGCCCCAACGCTCCCGGTCAGGCTACCGAGCATGGAAGGCGGGCTTTGCCCGCCTTTTTTGTTGCCTCGATCAGGCCTGCGAACCGCAGCCGACAGCTATGAAGGTGCAATGAAGGGCTGCGACACGGCCTGGAACAACGGCAGCGCCTCGCAGCGGGCCGCATGTGCCTTGAGCGCCGGATAGGCGTCCATCGACACGAAGTCGGGATGGGCCTCACCGAGGTGTCGCAGCATGACGGCGACGGCCACGTCGGCATGGCCGATCCGGTCGCCGAACCAGAAATCGCCCGCCCGCCCCGCACGGTCTCCTTCCAGAACGGAGAGCACGTCCCCAATCTGCGTGCGGCAACGCTGCACCCACAGATCGGATGTCTGCTTGTGGAAGTTGAGTTCGTAGAACAGCGCCACTGCCTTGTCCGAGAGGCCGGTCGCCAGCGCGCAGACCTTCAGCACCCGATGGCGCTCCGGCTCGGCGCGTGGCGCCATCGCCCGCGCTGCCGGCACCAGGCTGTCGATGTAATCGAGGATGAGATGGCTCTCGATGAGGACGTCGCCGTCGTCGAGCACCAGCGTCGGCACGCGCGCCAGCGGGTTGTACGGCCTGATCCTGTCGGCCTCGCCGAAGGTCGACCAGGGCCGATGCTCGAACGGCAGGCCGTAGAGTGTCAGCGCGATGCCGACTCGTCGCACGAACGGGGAATCATACTGGCCGATCAGGATCATGGGGCTTCTCGCTGAATCTCTTTGACGGCGTCAGTTCGGCAGCCAGTCCATCGGCACATGGCCGGGGTCCGCCTCCACGCGCTTCAGCCAGTCGGCCACGGCCGGATAGGCGTCGATCTGGAAGCCACCCTCTTCCGCCGTATGCGTATAGGCGTAGAGCGCGATGTCGGCGACGCTATAGGCGGAACCGGCGAAGAAGGGCGTTTCCGCCAGCCGTCGGTTCATGACGCCGAGCGCCTTGTTGCCGCGCTCCAGCGTCGAGGCCAGCCGTTCCGGCGTCGCATCGGCCGCGCGTTCGGGGAAGGTCAGGAGCGCGCGGCGCACGGCGACGTAAGGCTCATGGCTGTATTGTTCGAAGAACAGCCACTGATGGCAGAGCGCCCGCTCGAAACGATCCTGCGGCAGATAGCGCGTCCCTTCGGCCAGATAGAGCAGGATGGCGTTGGATTCGGCCAGCCGCCTTCCATCGTCGAGTTCGAGCAACGGCACCATCGCATTGGGATTCTTGGCGAGATAGTCGGCCTTGCGCGTGTCGCCGGAATGCGAGCTGACCTCGATATTGCGGAAGGGAATGCCGAGCTTGGCCATCAGCAGCCTCGGCTTGTAGCAATTGCCGCTGTCGGCCATGCCGTAGAGAATGGTCATGCGCTCACTCCGTTGTGGCGCGAGCATTACCCGCCCGGACGCTCCGATCCAGTCAGATCTTTTGTACGGATCGTATCGATTTCAATGATCGTTCAGCCGAACAGGGGAATGATTTTGGCCGGCGGCCTGATCAGCCCGTCGATGGACAGCGGCGTTTCCGGAAGCAGCGTGCCGGTCAGTACCGGCCGCGCCAGAAGATAGCCCTGCAGCAGGTCCGCTCCGGCGTCGAGCGCGACCCGCAGTTGCTCCGGCCGCTCTATGCCCTCGACCAGAACCTTCGCGCCCTGGTCGTGAAGCAGGCAAAGCAGCGGCCTGAACAGTTTCTCGGCCGCGGCGTGGCGGCACAGTTCCGCGAACCAGCCGCCGTCGATCTTGACGATGTCCGGCTCCAGCAGATGCACGCGCAGATCGGTCGAATGGCCTGCACCGAAATCGTCGACGGCGATGCGCAGGCCGTTGCGACGCATCTCGCGCACGATCGCCAGCAACGTCTCGTCGTCCGCCGACGCCTGCTCGGTGATTTCGCAGACCAGTTTCGACGGATCGAGGCCATAATCGGACAGATGCCGGACGAGATCGCGTATCTCGACCAGGGCGCGCCCGAGATGGTCGTTGATCAGCGGATTGAAGTTGAAGAACAGATCGACCCCTTCGAGGCCGACAAAAGGATAGTTGCGGATATGCAGCGCACGCGAGAGGCCCTCGACGAACAACCGGTCCCGGGCCGGTATGTGGTCGTGGAAGTCCTGTGCGGATGCGGACTCACCGAGGATCTGCGGCTGGACGAGCGCTTCCACCGCGACCGGGACCAGTCGGTCGTCCCGCACCTCGTAGATCGGCTGGCAGGCGCTGCGCAGCCGGAAATCGCCATAGACGCCGTATTCGAGACCGATCTCGTCGGCGAAGATCGCCTGGCGGACGTCCCTGCGACGCTCCTGTTGGTGACTGCTCATGCCGCACCCCTGCGCCCGAAGACCCGGACAGGACGAGAACCGGAGGGAGCGACCGGCGTCGGCGCGGCAGAGGACACGGCCGCAGGATCGGCCATCGGCGCTGCGGCTGCCTGATCGAACATCCGGAAGCTGGTCGGCGCCAGTTCGGGACGTGCCAGCACGAAGCCCTGCACCATCGAAGCGCCTGCCTTTTCGGCGAGTTCGAGCTGCCAGCTCTCTTCGATGCCCTCGAAGACGGTGCGGATGCCTTGCTCCTCGAAGCTGCGCACCATGGTCGTCAGCAGCGCGAATCCCGCCGTGGAATCCATCAGTTGCGTGATCCAGTGCGCGTCGAACTTGACGATGTCGGGCCGGAAATCCTTGATGCGGTTGATGTCGGAATCGTCGGCGCCGTAGTCGTCCACCGCGATCCGGAAACCGCTGGCGCGCAAGGCCTCGATGAACTGGTAGAGGGTTTCCTCCGACGCGGAGCGCTGCTCGGTCACCTCGCACACCACGCGGCGCGGATCGATACCGGCTTCGTGCAGCACAAGGCGCATCTCGCGCAGCGCCGTCTCCGCGATCGTGCGGTCGACGAAGACGGAAGGATCGAAATTGACGAAGATGGAGGCATGGGCGGGCAGGCAGGCACCGGCATTGAGCAGGTGCAGCGTGCGTGTCAGCGTCTCGATATGAAGACGATCAGCGGCCGGGCAGGTGGAGAAGAAACTGCCGGGCGATTGCGGCCCCCCGTCGCGGAACGGCCGCACCAACCCTTCGAACGCCGTGACCGACAGCTTGCCGTCATGAAAAGCGAAGATCGGTTGGAAGGCGCTCCTGATCTCATATATGCCCCACACCCCGCTCGAGGTGCCGTCGTCATGGCGGATGATGTGGGCAAGCCCGATGCTGCGCGACAAGGAAGCCTCGCTCGCGATGATCTCAAAACGACACGAGTCTAGACGTCCAACGTTTTACCGCACGTTAATGAATCGGCTCGCCTGCGACCTTTTCCGGCATGGTTGGCTCAGTCGACAATGCTTGCGCTCGGCCGCGCGATGCGACAATAGAGGCGCCGCGGCAAGCAATGCCGCTCATCCAAGGAGACGACAAGTCATGGCCTTCCTCGCCGACGCCCTTTCGCGCGTAAAGCCCTCCGCGACCATCGCGGTGACGCAGAAGGCGCGCGAGCTGAAAAACGCGGGCCGCGACGTGATCGGCCTCGGCGCGGGCGAGCCCGATTTCGACACGCCCGACAACGTCAAGAACGCGGCGATCGAGGCGATCCGGCGCGGCGAGACCAAGTATCCGCCGGTCTCCGGCATCGCACCGCTACGCGAGGCGATCGCGAAAAAGTTCAAGCGCGAGAACAATCTCGACTACACGCCCGCCCAAACCATCGTCGGCACCGGCGGCAAGCAGATCCTGTTCAACGCCTTCATGGCGACCCTCAATCCCGGCGACGAGGTCATCATCCCCCGCCCGTACTGGGTCAGCTATCCGGAGATGGTGGCGATCTGCGGCGGCACCTCGGTCTTCGCCGACACCTCTATCGATAACGGCTTCAAGCTCACCGCCGAGACGCTGGAAAAGGCGATCACGCCGAAGACCAAGTGGCTGTTGATGAACTCGCCGTCCAACCCGTCGGGCGCCGCCTACACCGAGGCCGAACTCAAGGCGCTGGCCGACGTGCTTCTGAAGCACCCGAACGTCTGGGTGCTGACGGACGACATGTACGAGCACCTGACCTATGGCGACTTCGTCTTCCGCACCATCGCCGAGGTCGAGCCGAAGCTGTACGAACGCACGCTGACCATGAACGGCGTCTCCAAGGCCTATGCCATGACCGGCTGGCGCATCGGCTACGCCGCCGGCCCGCTGCCGCTCATCAAGGCGATGGACATGATCCAGGGCCAGCAGACGTCCGGCGCCTGCACCATCGCTCAATGGGCGTCGGTCGAGGCGCTGAACGGGCCGCAGGATTTCGTGAAGAAGAACAAGGCGATCTTCCAGGCCCGTCGCGATCTCGTGGTCTCCATGCTCAACCAGGCGCGCGGCATCACCTGCCCGTCGCCGGAGGGTGCGTTCTACGTCTATCCGTCCTGCGCGGCGCTGATCGGCAAGAAGACGGGGGACGGCAAGGTGATCGACAATGACGAGACCTTCGCCTCAGAGCTTCTGGAGGCCGAAGGCGTGGCGGTGGTGTTCGGGTCGGCCTTCGGCCTTGGTCCCAACTTCCGCATTTCCTACGCCACGTCGGAGGCGCTGCTGGAGGAAGCCTGCACGCGCATCCAGCGCTTCACGGCAAGCCTGAGCTAATGCATGTCGCCCGAAAGTGGGACCCGGTTTCGGGATAACGACATGCATAAAAACAAAGGCTTAAAGCGCGGCCGGCGAATCTGAAAGATCGCGACGCGCTTTAGGCTCTATTTTACCTGTCAGCCGGGCGCAGGTACCCCCACCCCTAATCCCTCCCCTCAAGGGGGAGGGGGACTTTGCGGTTGCGCCACCCTAAGCCAGAGCAAGCGATTTCGTGCGCGCGGCGATGTCTGCGTCCCCTCCCCCTTGCGGGGAGGGGTTAGGGGTGGGGGTGCTGCACGATTATCCTTCCACACAAAGAAGGCTAACCGTCACCCGCCATACTGCTCGTCGCCGACCTTCTCCAGCCACTCGACCGCCTTGCCGTCGAGCGCTTCCTGCATGGCGATGTGGGTCATGGCCGTATCCGGCCCGGCGCCGTGCCAGTGCTTTTCGCCGGGCGGTATCCATACCGTGTCGCCGGCGCGGATCGTCTGCACAGGCTCGCCCCAGACCTGTGCCAGGCCCGAGCCGAACGTCACATGCAGCGTCTGGCCGAGCGGATGCGTGTGCCATGCCGTGCGCGCGCCCGGCTCGAAGGCGACGACGACGGCGCGCAGCCGCGCCGGCTCCTCGGCCTCGATGATCGGCGTCTGCACCACCCTGCCGGTGAAATAGGCATCCGGCGGGTATCGGCTGGGAACGCTGCCGACGGGAATGACTTTCATCGCGGGCCTCCAACTGGGAACGACAAGAGCAATGGCAAAGGATACGCCTCTTCGCCGTGGCGACGAAGTGTTTCCCGTCCGGGCGATGGATGCAAGTCGGCCTAAGCCTTGACCCAGCATTTGGTCAGCGCATGGCTGCCCATCAGCTCGCCGTTCGGATCGTCGATCCAGCCGCCGACCTTCGGTCCCGTCGCGTCGAGATAGTTGTTGAACATCGGCACGATGACGCCGCCCTGGTCGTGCAGGATCACCCCGGCCTGGCGATAGAGCGCCTTGCGCTTTGCCGCATCGAGCTCGCCGCGCGCGGCCAGGACCGCCTTGTCGAAATCGTCGTTGAAGAAACGCGTGTCGTTCCACTCGGCGCTCTTGAGATAAGCGAGCGAATAGACCTGGTCCTGCGTCGGGCGGCCGGTCCAGTAGGACGCGCAGAAGGGCTGCTTGTTCCACACGCTCGTCCAGTAGCCGTCGCCGGGCTCGCGCCTGATATCGAGCGTGATGCCGCACTTCGCCGCGCTCTGCTGGAAAAGCTGCGCGGCGTCGACAGCGCCGGGGAAGGCGACTTCCGAGGTGCGCAGCAGCACGGACCCATCGTGCCCCGATTTCTTGAAGTGGAACTTCGCCTTGTCCGGATCGAAGCTGTGCTTCTCGATGTCGTCGGAAAAGAACGGATAGGCCGCCGTCACCGGCATGTCGTTGCCGATCGAGCCGTAGCCGCTGAGGATCTTCTGCAGCATCTCCTCGCGGTCGATCGCGTATTTCAGCGCCAGCCGCAGGTCGTTGTTGTCGAACGGCGCGGTGTCGCAGTGCATGATGAAGACGTAATGGCCCTTGCCGGGGACATTGTGCACCGTGACATTGGGCACGCGCTTGATGAGATCGACGATCTTGGGCTCGACGCCGTTGATCATGTCGACCTGCCCGCCGCGCAGAGCGGCCGTGCGCGCCGTCCCGTCGTTGATGACGATGATCTCGATGTGGTCGGCATGGCCGCGCTCGCTGCGCCAGTAGCCGTCGTACTTCTCGCCGACATGGCGCACGCCCGGCTGGTTCTCCGCCACCTTGTACGGCCCGGTGCCGATGCCGGCGGTGGGATCGTCCTTGCCGCCGTTCGGCTGGATCATCAGGTGATAGTCGCCGATCACGTAGGGAAGGTCGGCGTTGGCCTCCTTCAGCGTGACGACAACGGTATCGCCGTCCGCCTTGACGCTCTCGAACGAGGAGACGAAGGGCAGCGCCGCGGATTTCGAATTGGCGTCGCCGTGGCGTTCGATCGTCGCCACCACGTCCTGCGGGGTCATGTCCTTGCCGTTGTGGAAGGTGACGCCCTTGCGGATCTTGAAGGTCCACGTCCTGGCGTCCGGCGTGGAGCTGTATTCCTCCGCCAGCTTCGGTTCGATCTCGCCTGCGGGCGTGACGTCGAGGAGCTGTTCGCCCCAGCAGCGGCCATAGGTATAGGGAACCTGGTTGGTCCAGCTTCCGGGATCGAGGCTGTCGGTCGCGCCGCCGCCGACCATGCCGGCCTTGAGCGTGCCGCCCTTCACCGGCGTCTCGGCCCGCGCGCCGCCTGAAAGCAGCGTATTGGCCGCGACGGCCGAAACGCCGAGCGCCGCCGCCCGGCCGAGGAAATCACGGCGCGACAGCCGCCCGCTCGTCACCATCCGTCCCAGATGTTCCAGTTCGTTCGTTTCGGTGGACATGGTTGATGATCTCCTCTGTAGCGTTTTACCGCCTGGTTTGCGCCATCCGGCGATACCTGGGCTAGGCTAGAGCATTTTGCAGCCGGACGGAATCGTCTCGCATCCGCACAAATGCGGCCAGGAAAGACAGACTGGAGCAGCGGAACTGCGTTCGTCGGAACGCCCGCCATTCTACGGCAGTCCTCTGCTGTCATGTGTCATGCGACGTTTCCGGCGCAAACGGGATGCCGCCCAGATGCCCATCGCCTTGCCGCTATTTTCCTTGCCCTTGCCCCAAACCCGTGTGACGATGATTTCGGCCAAGCGCCACGAACCCGCCTGGCCGCGACGGCCGCAGGCCGGCCGCCGCTCAACGAGCGTACGGTCGGCGAAACCGCTATCCGTTTTTGCTGACCGCCCCGCCAAGGAAACGCGAGTGGAGGTCAGTCATGGGTGAAAGGGACAATCGCGCCGGAGGACGACGCACGGGACCGAAATGCATTGCCATCGTCGGTCCCTTCGCAAGCGGCAAGACCACACTTCTCGAAGCCATTCTCGCCCGAACGGGCGCGATTTCCCGACAAAACACGGTTTCGTCCGGCAATACGGTCTCCGATCATTCGCCTGAGGCGCGCGCCCACGCCATGAGCGTCGAGGCTACTGTCGCCACGACCGATTTCATGGGCGACACGCTGACCTTCATCGACTGTCCCGGCTCCGTCGAATTCGCCTTCGAGGCAGAACCGGCGCTGGCCGCCTGCGACGTCGCGGTCGTGGTGGCGGAAGCCGACGACAAGAAGGTTCCGGCCCTGCAGCTTCTGCTGCGCAGGCTGGACGATCTCGGCGTGCCGCGCATCCTCTTCCTCAACAAGGTGGACAAGACCACGGCCGGCGTTCGCGAGACGCTCAAGATGCTGCAGCCGGCGAGCGCCGTGCCGCTGCTGCTGCGCCAGATTCCCTTGCGCAAGGACGGCGTCGTCATCGGCTCGATCGATCTCGCGCTCGAGCGCGCCTATGTCTATCGCGAATATGCCGAGAGCGAGGTGATCGAGATTCCCGGCGACGACAAGGCGCGTGAGACCGAGGCCCGCTTCTCCATGCTGGAGACGCTCGCCGATCATGACGACCGGCTGATGGAACAGCTTCTGGAGGAGATCGAGCCGCCGCGCGACGCGGTGTTCGACGACCTTGCCGCGGATTTGCGCGACGGTTCGGTCACGCCGGTGCTGATCGGCACGGCCGAGAAGGGCAACGGCGTGCTACGGCTGCTCAAGGCGATCCGCCACGACGCGCCCGACATCGCCGCCACCCGCAAGCGGCTTGGCGCACCGGACGGCGACGCCGCCGTCGTCCAGGTGATGAAGACCGTCCACACGCCGCATGGCGGCAAGCTCTCCGTCTCGCGCATCCTGTCGGGCCAGGTGGCCGACGGCTCGGAGCTCTATCTGTCGGATGGCGAAACCGCCAAGGTTTCCGGCATCTATCGCTTGTTCGGCAGGGACCAGTCCAAGCAAGGGTCTGCTACGGCCGGCGACACGGTGGCGCTCGGCAAGCTGGACGCCGTCCGCACCGGCGACACGCTGACCTCCGCCAAGGGCGGCATGGCGCCGCTGGTGGCGCTGACGCCGCCACAGCCCGTCTACGCCTTCGCCCTGCGCCCGCGCGAGCGCAAGGACGACGTCAAGATGTCAGCCGCGATCCAGCGGCTGGCGGAGGAAGACCCCGCACTCAGCCTCCACCACAACCAGGATTCGGCCGAGACGGTCCTGTCCGGGCTCGGCGAAATGCACCTGCGCGTCGCCCGCGAAAGGCTGGAAGGCAGGAACCAGATCGCCGTCGAGGGCGACGCTCCCGCCGTCCCCTATCGCGAGACCATCCGCAAGACGGCGGAGCAACGCGGCCGCCACAAGAAGCAGTCGGGCGGGCACGGCCAGTTCGGCGACGTCGTACTGCAGATCAAGCCCCTGCCGCGCGGCTCCGGCTTCCGGTTCACCGACACCATCACCGGCGGCGTGGTGCCGAAGCAGTATATCCAGTCGGTCGAGGCCGGCGTCCGCGACTATATGAAGAACGGCCCGCTCGGCTTTCCGGTCGTCGACATCGCCGTCAATCTCTCGGACGGCTCCTACCATTCCGTCGATTCGTCCGACATGGCTTTCCAGATGGCGGCGAGGATCGCCATGAAGGAAGGCATGGCGCAATGCTCGCCGGTGCTGCTGGAGCCCGTCATGAAGGTCGAGATCGTCACGCCCTCGGACGCCACCGCCAGGATCATCGCCCTGATCCCGCAGCGGCGCGGCCAGATTCTCGGCTATGACGCGCGGCCGGGCTGGACAGGCTGGGACGTGGTGGAAGCGACCATGCCGCAGGCCGAGATCGGCGACCTGATCATAGAGCTGCGATCCGCCACGGCAGGGGCGGCCAGCTATACCGCCGCCTTCGACCATATGGCCGAGTTGAGCGGCCGCCTGGCAGACGATGCGATGAACGCGGCCGGAAAGGCGGCCTAAAGCATGTCGCCCAAAAGTGCGCATCGGTTTTGGGACAACGACATGCGAAAAAACAAAAGCTTACAGCACAACACATGAATCCGATCAAACGCATCGTGCTGTAAGCATTTTGCAGCCGGACGCAATCGTCTGGCGTCCGCACAAATGAGGTTAAGGAAACAGGCTGGGACAGCGGAACTGCGCTCGCCAGAACGCCTGCTGCTCCAGCGATCCACTCGAGAAACGGCGCCCGGATCGAGATCCGGACGCCGTTGTAGCGGACCGTCTCCGAGGGAGGAAAACGGCAGGTCCGCCGCATGGCTATGCCGCCTGCGCGGAAAATGGCTGGACGCGGCCGCCGCCTGAGCCCGACCGACGAGTGATGCCCCCATCCCTCGCACGGTCACGCCGCGTCCTAGCCTGTCCTATCGCGGTCGACGCCGACAGAATACGTTACGGGGGTTACATGTCACGGTTACACCGGCGAATTCCCTGCGCTTGGCAGGAAATCGGTGCAGCGCGCGCCAGTCGAACGGCATTGCCGATCCGGCATCGAAAACATTACCTTCCCAGCCGTAGATCGGTCCGGTGCTGCCTTGCACGACCTGCCCCATCCAGCCGATAGCAAGATGCCATTCGAATTGCCTGTACTGCAGACAACAAAAAAGCCGGATCCAAGAAGATCCGGCTGAGTTTGTTGGAAGTGCCTGTTAAGGCTAAACCTCCAGAGGGGAACACTCGTGGGCGCAAATGGGAGGAGAACACGCCCAGGAGATGAGTGATATATTGGTGCATCCTGCCCAAGAAACAAGCATCCATTTTGCAACGCACGCATGCAAAAAGACATGAGCTGTGGTCCAACGCCTGTTTTGCAGCCATAGGGCCACAAAACAGGCACGCAAACTGCCTGATATTCGAAAAGCTCCGGAACGTCCCTGCGAGCGCTTGCCGCATCGAGGCCAAAATCTGGCCGCCCATGTTGAAAAAGCCGGCGCGGCGCGTGTGGGCCGGCCTCAGAAAGTCCAGTTGCGGGCCTTGGCGAAGATGAAATCCCGGAAGGCCTTCAGCCTTGCCTGATTTTTCATCGCTTCCGGATAGACGAAAAAGGTGTCGAAGAACGGCCCTTCCAGTTCGGGGAGGATGGGGACGAGACCCGATTCCTTGCCGGCCATGTAGTCCGGCAGCATGGCGATGCCGACGCCGCGCCGTACCGCCCGCCGCACCGACATCAGATCGTTGATCTGCAGGACGGACGGGCGCTTGTCGCCGTCGCGCCGTCCCACCGTCTCCAGCGCGTTCAGGCCGGCAAGATAGGCCGGAACAGGCTCGCCGAACGTGACGATGCGGTGCTGGTCGAGATCGGCGGCGGTCTTCGGCACGCCGAAGCGGTCGAGATAGGATTGAGCGGCGAAGACGTGCAGGTGGACGGCGAACAGCCGGCGCTGGATCAGGTCCGGCTGCTGCGGCTGCCGCAGGCGCACCGCGCAATCCGCCTGGCGCATGGTCAGGTCCAGTTCCTCGTTGGCGAGCACGAACTGCAGATTGATCTCCGGATAGAGGTCCAGGAACTCCTTCGCCAGCTCCGTCAGCCAGCCGGTGCCGAGCCCGACGGTCGTATTGACCCTGAGCACGCCGCTCGGCCGGTCCGTCGTCTCCATGAGCTGGCTCTTGATGGTCTCCAGCTTCATCAGCACGTCGTGCGCCGTGCGATAGAGCATCTCGCCCTGCTCGGTCAGCACGAGGCCGCGCGCGTGCCGATGAAAGAGCGGCACGCCGACGTCGTGCTCCAGGGCGCTGACCTGCCGCGAAATCGCCGACTGGGACAGATGAAGCGTCTCGGCGGCATGGGTGAACGACCCGGCCTCCGCCGCGGCGTGAAACACGCGTAACTTGTCCCAATCCAACGCCATGGGTTCCCCTCGTTTTGATTTGGCGTCTTAGTTCATCAAATCAGGCTTTTAAGCGACCTTTCTCACATACTTCGACGAGCGCGTCATTCCGCCGCTTCGCGATGCAGCTCTATGCCAGCCAGATATTTCTCCGCCTCGAGCGCGGCCATGCAGCCGAGACCGGCCGCGGTGACGGCCTGCCGATAGACGTCGTCCGTGACGTCGCCGGCGGCAAAGACGCCGGGCACGCTGGTGCGCGTCGAATCGGCCTCGGTCCACAGATAGCCGTTCGGCTTCTGCTTCAGCTTGCCCGCGAAAAGCTCGACGGCCGGCGCGTGGCCGATCGCCACGAAGACGCCGTCGACCTTGAGCAGGCTTTGCGCGCCCGTCGCCACGTTGCGCAGTTTCAGGCCCTCCACCGACGGCGGCAGCGGGGCCTGGCCGGGGCGGCCGGTGATCTCGTCCACCACGCTGTCCCAGACCACGCGGACGTTCTCCTTCGCCATCAGCCGCTCGCGCAGGATGCGCTCGGCGCGGAATTCGCTGCGGCGATGAACGACCGTCACGCTTTTCGCCAGATTGGCGAGGTAGAGCGCCTCCTCCACCGCCGAGTTGCCGCCGCCGATCACGGCCACGTCCTTGCCGCGGTAGAAGAAGCCGTCGCAGGTGGCGCAGGCCGAAACGCCGAAGCCCATGAAAGCCTGCTCTGAGGGAATGCCGAGCCATTTGGCCTGCGCGCCGGTCGCGATGATCAGCGCGTCGGCGGTGTAGACGGTGCCGGAATCGCCCTTGGCGACGAACGGCCGGACGTCGAGGTCCACTTCGGTGATGATGTCGTTGATCACCTCGGTTCCGACATGCTCGGCCTGCTTGAGCATTTCGCCCATCAGCCACGGCCCCTGAATCGGATCGGCGAAACCGGGATAGTTCTCGACATCGGTGGTGATCATCAGTTGCCCGCCCTGCTGCAGGCCGGCGACGAGCATGGGCTTCAGCATGGCGCGCGCGGCATAGATGGCGGCCGTATAGCCGGCCGGACCGGAGCCGATGATGAGGACGGGTGCGTGCTTGGTTGTCATTGTGGCCCCGGGATGACGAACGGCCGCCGGCTGCGGCGGCAAGGACAGAATGGATCGTCGGTAATGTATGTGCTGGCGACCGTACCAGCAAGGACGCTTCGCCGGTGTCCCCGGAAAGCTGCATTGTGCATCGCTTTTCCCCTTGCCCGCCGGTGCGACGCGGCTTGAGACCGGTTTTGGGACTGGCGCTCCGCGCTGGTTCGTTTAATGACGGAAAAACGAAAGATTCTTGCGCGAACAGGTTTCATGCCGCTCAAAGCCGATCTCGACGCCATCGACTGGAAGATCCTGCGCGAGCTCCAGGACGACGGCCGCATCACCAATGTGGAACTGTCGCAGCGTGTCGGCATATCGGCGCCGCCCTGCCTGCGGCGCGTGCGCCGGCTGGAGGAAGCCGGCATCATCCGCGGCTATCGCGCGATCCTCAACGCGCCGGCGCTCGGCATGGACGTGGTCGCCTTCTGCCTGGTCGGCCTGCACCACCAGGCGGACGCGGAACTGAAGATATTCGCCGAACGCACCCGCGGCTGGCCGATCGTGCGCGACGCCTGGATGGTGTCGGGCGAATCCGACTTCATGCTGCATTGCGTGGCGAGCGACCTCACCGCCTTCCAGAGCTTCGTCATCGAAGACCTGACCTCGGCACCGAACGTCGACACCGTGCGCACCGCGCTGACAATCCGGCAGGTGAAGCACGCGGGGATGGTGGAGATTTAGATGTCGGCCACAATCATCCAGGCAACAAGCGCAGCAATTGCGCGTGACTGCTGATCTTCAAGCGTTTCCATCTGCGTTGCCAGCGGATCGTCTCGGCGGCTCTTTGCCGCAATGCGCACACTTCATTGACACTCAAAAGACGATGTTCGCCTGGGACCCAGAGTTCATTCATTTCGGCTGCGGTCGCAGACCATTTTTGCACGGGAAAGTGGTAGAAGCGATAACGCGGATCTTCAGAAGGGGTAAGATCAATATCTGGGCGTTGGAGTGGGTTGAGCATTCCACTCATAGGGTAGTGAATCACCTTGGCGGAAGAAAGCCAACCTGCAAGCCAGGAAAAGGTGCTTACCGCGATGGCGATCTGATGAGAGCGCCTTAGCGTTTCGAAATCGATAAGAGGCCCACGACTTGGCTGGAAAACGGCGTCCGGATAACGCTTTCGTAGCTCTCGCGAATAATCGTCATCTCCTATCTGACCGAGAAATACAGGCCTAGCCTTTGCGGTGGCAATGACAGTATCGAAATAGGAAAAAGGAACAGGTCGATAATCTGCGTGACAATTCTTGAGAATTTCTGCGCCTCGTATATTGAAAACGACATACTCCTCTCCGTATCCCTCTGCTTCGATAGCATCAGATAGAAATACTTTTCGGTAGAATTCCGGAGACGCGTAATTCTGGATCTGAAATCCAAGACCACCTAGTAATATGTTCTTGACGGTTCCGTTTCGAATCAATTTCCCGACATGATCCACATTAAGAAAATGTCCTCCCAGACGCAGCGGGTGCCTGCCAAACTCGTCCGGCACATCGGCTTTGATGCCCCAAAACGGAATATCATGGCCGCAGATATGCGTGTCATCCGTCAGGCGTTGAAGGTTCAACGCCCACATATATTGTAACATCTGGTTGCCCATGTTCCCCACAGGCTTGATACGAAGACAGCAGGCCATCAGGCTCTTTTAACTGCGAGAAATATCGGAAGCTACTTTGACGGTGCTTTTCTAGAAAATGAAGATGCTCATTCGGGACCGAAACGCGAGAGCGATCCATTGATGCGATCGGGGCGGGGGGATGGATTACAGAGATTAGACCAGTGGACTCAACCTGCCGATATTAGATTTATATATGCATTGACAACTGCATCTTCCGAGAACATCCTATTTAGTGTTTTGCGGCCGCCCTCGATCAGATGTCGGGCCAGTCCCGGATCGGACTGCAACCGGTCGATCGCCTCGCCGAAAGCGTTGTGGTCACCGATAGCGACCATTAAACCATTGTTGCCATCGCGCATGAACCATGTCGGCCCCTCGGAGCGGGTGGAAACAACCGGCACGTCCTGCGCCCACGCTTCCAAAATCACATTGCCCAAGGGTTCATGGCTGGAGGCCATGGCGAAGCAGTCGCTGGCCGCGATGTAGGGCTGCGGATCCTGTTGCCATCCGGCAAAACGCAACCGATCGGCCACGCCTGTTTCAGCAGCCAGTTCCCTCAGATTTTGTTCTTCTTCTCCACCACCGACAAGCCACAGATAAATATCAGGCTTCCTGGCGAGCATTCTGACAAGCACGTCGAACCCTTTGCGAGGCACGAAACGCCCCATCGACGAAACGACATAGGCGTCCTCGGGCGTATCCAGGATACCGCGAGCAACAGGCTTGACGACCGCCGTCCCGGTGAAATTCGAGATTACCTCGACCCTGCGCAACCATCCCATATCCCGGACATGGCGTGCGATGCCCGGCGTGTTGCACACGAGAACATCAATGTTGCGAAACTTCTTCAGCGATGTCGGATAATCGCCAAGGCGGGCCAGCCTTATCGGCCCCTCCTCACCGGGTACGAGCTTGGCGCCCTTGGGCATCCAGCCCAGAATGCCATCCGGCTTCCACTTTCGGATCATCGAGCGAACGCGCAGCGGCAGCAGAACGCGGTCCAGAGACGCGGTCCTGAAATGGCTTTCGATCACCCTGACGGATGGATCGAAACTCGCCCGCCAAGGGCGCCCTGGTCGAATGACCACCTGCTGCTCGACCCCGCGTTTGGCGAACGCGTTTACCAGATGGACGAAGAACCGTTCGGCCCCACCATCCTTGCCGAAGTGGAAATGAACGATCTTCATCAGCGGCTCTCGTTTCGATGGGCTTCGGCGCGAACGCCCATATCGTCGGTCGGCGGCATTGTACGCAGTGCGTGACGCTGATAGATTTTCGCCTCCGTCAAAAACGAATAGACCGCACCCGTCATTGCCTCGATGAAACCCGGAAGGCCGCAGCGCCATAGTCCGTTGCGCAAATAGAGACGCAGGAAATAGACTGGCGGATTGAGAACCAGCTTGAGACGCCGCGCCGGTCCGCCTTCCGTCATCTTCTGGTCGGCCTTGAGTGTCGAGTATTTGTTTTCCTTGAGAATTTGTTCGTCCATCACAAGCGGCCGGAAATGCAATAGGCTGCCCTTGACCGCCTTGCCCACCGGCCCATCGGGTACGATGCCCTCATGCACCTTCTGGTCGAGGTCGTAGCGGCCTCTACCTCGCCGGATCAGGCGCAGGTTGCGCCGTTCGTGGACATTCGCCGGCGTGTAGCCGTAGCCGATCAGATAAGGACGGCGCGCGATACGCCAACCGACAATGGAATCTCCGGTTGCAAGAAGTTCTGGAAGCGCCGCCCGCAAGGCCTCATCGAGACGCTCGTCGGAATCCACATTGAAGCACCACTGCTCCCGGCACTGGTCGAGCGCAAACTGCTTTTGCCCGGCGTATCCGCGCCATTTTTCCGAAAACAGCCGAATTGGCCACCCGTGGGCCATGTACGATCGGACGAGGTCCAGCGTTCCGTCGGTCGAGCCCGAGTCCACGATAACGATATCCTTGAACTCGCGCAGACTTTCGATGCAGTTGCCCAGATAGGCTTCCTCGTTCTGGCAGATTATGAAGGCCGAGACCGGGAGACGGCCCGCTGATGCCGATTCTTCTATTGCCAATCCGGAAATCCTTCCGCTACAGAGCATCCGGGGACAGCGACAAGCGCCGTACAGTCGCGGGGAGCTTTAGAATTACATCGCAGGAAAGGCAATCGTCGGGCGACGACCACGAAGCGACCAAACACGTGGTTCCGACATGGCGCAAAAAAGATTTCCCCATTTGATTTCGTGAAATCCATCGTATGGGGACGCCGCATGAAATTATCTGGAAAAATAAAAACCGCAAGGAGGCGAATACTCTCAGATGCGAGTCATCCGGTGTTTGATTTATACACAAACCTAAAATTTAAAATAAATGGATATTATCCAAGAATAAAATCTGAATCTTCATCCAAATTTATTAAGGTATCAGATAAATATAATTATATATACATTTGTAGACGCGACAGAGCTTCTCTGTACAAACGAGGAATAGAGAAAAGAATAATTAAGCTATCAGAATCATACCTCCTCCATCACATTGCAGAACCCCTATCTGGAGCGTTTATCGACTGCGGTGCAAATGTTGGGGAACTTGGCGCGTTCTGTAAAAAAAAGGGGTTCGATTACCATGCTTTCGAGCCTGAGAAACTTGAGGCCGATTGCTGCGACTTGAACAATTTCGATGGCGTCCCACTAACCAATCGTGTCGGCCTTTGGTCGGAGGATGGTGTCTTAAATTTTTATTCGAAGCCAAACAGTGCTGACAGCTCTCTTTTCGAAACCGATGAATATGTTGAATGCTACACAATAAATGTACGTTCTTTGGATAGCTATATAGCTGAAAATAATATTCAAGAGATAGCGATCATAAAGATTGAAGCGGAAGGCGCCGAACCAGAAATACTTTCTGGCGCACGGGAATCATTAAAATTGTCGAGATATGTAACTGTTGACTGCGGGTTTGAAAGGGGGAAAACAAAAGATAGCACCCTCATACCCGTGATAAACATCCTAATGCAGTCGGGGTTTGAGGCGGTGGCATGGAACAGGGACAGGGTCACAGTGCTCTTTAAAAACTTGGCTATACTCAAGGCCAAGGACGAATTAATCCCTCATAAATCGAGACAATGCGTTCCGCCTCGCCGCTTAGCTGGAAGTGAGACGTGACGCGCGCACGACCATTTTTCCCTTGATACGCAATAAGATCCAACTTCTTGAGATATGTTGACAAGGACGCCTTCACCGCCGCCAGATCATCGCGCGGCACGATCGTTCCCGTCACGCCGTCCTCGACCAGTTCGGAGAACGCACCGACATCCGTCGCCACCACCGGCACGCCGCTCGCCATTGCTTCCAGCGGCGTCAGGCCGAAACCTTCCCAGCGCTGCGGCGCGACGTAGAGCGACAGCGCGCGATACCAGCGTTCGATGTCGTGGTGCTCGCCGACGAACAGGATCCTGTCCGAAAGGCCGGCACGCGCCACGCGGGCCTTCAGGTCGTCCTCGAACGCCCTGTGCTCGGGCGTGGCGCGGCCTGCGACGATCGCCGACCAGCCGGGATGGCTGGGCAGGAGGTCGATCATGCTGTCCACGAACAGGTCAGTGCCTTTCTGGCGGCGCACGCGCCCGAAGCAGCCGGCATAAAGCTGCCCGGGGTCGAGCCCGAGCACCCTCGCCGCTTCGGCGCGGTCCGCGGCCGGGTGGAAGCGCTCCAGGTCGATGCCGTGCATGATGACCGTGTTCGGCACGTCCAGATAGGCGGCCGTCTTGCGGCTGGTGGCGATGACGGCGTCCATCCGGCGGATCAGGAACTTCGTCCAGCGCGTGTGGCGGCGCTGCGAGGCCGAGGTGAAGACGAGCTTCAGCGGCGCGCGGAGAATGTCGCGAAGCACCACGCCCGCCAGCATCTCCGGATTGCGGCGCGCATGCCAGACCCGCGCCGCCGCGCCTTGCGGGCGCTTGAGCAGCGCCGGAACCTGCCACCATGTGAGCTTCGGCAGATGGTCCGGCAGGCCGGGGCCGAGGGTGGCGATACCGATCTTTTGCGCCTGCAGCGGAACCAGTTGGATGATGGTGCTGGTGACGCCCGACAGGCGTTTCTTGAAATTGGGCACGACGACGAGCACCTGCTTCGGATCGACCCGCGATGCGGCCATGGTCCCGGTCTCTCCCCGATTATCGCGCCGGTTCGCGGGCATCGGCCGACAGCCGCGACGCCAGCACCTTGTCGATGCGGCGGCCGTCCATGTCCATCACCTCGAAGCGCCAGCCATGTGCGTCGACCGTCTCGCCCGTCGCCGGCAGATGCGCGAGATGGGACAGCACGTAGCCGGCCACCGTCTCGTAGTCGCGGTTTTCCGGCAGCTCGATGGAAAGCGTATCGGCCATCTCGTCCGCCGGCATGTAGCCGGCCAGCAGCCACGAGCCGTCCTCGCGCTTCACCGGACCTTCGCTCTCGTCCGCGTCGAGATCGGAGCGGAACACGCCAGTGATCGCCTCGAGGACGTCGGCCGGCGTCACCACGCCTTCGAAATGGCCGTACTCGTCATGGACAAGCGCCATCGGCACATCGGATTCCTTCAAGGTCGCCAGCACGTCCAGCGCATCGGCCTGGTCGTGGACGATGGGCGCGGCCCGCACGTGCTTGCGCAGGTCGAGCGCCCTGCCCTCCAGCAGCGCGGCCAGCAGGTCGCGCGTCTGCACCACGCCGATCATGGCGTCGACGCTGTCGCCGGCGGGCAGGCGCGAATGCTGGGTCTCGACGAGGAATTTGCGGATGGCGGCGTCGTCTGACCTCAGGTTGATCCAGTCGACATCGGTGCGCGGCGTCATCAGCGCCCGGACGGCGCGGTCGCCCAGGCGCATGACGCCTGCGATCATGCGTCTTTCATCCGATTCGATCGTGCCATGATGCTCGGCTTCGGCAACCAGCATCTTGATCTCGTCGTCCGTGACCTTCTCTTCGCCCTCGGCGCGCTGCCCGAGCAGCCACAGGACGAACCGTCCGGAAATGTCGAGCAGGAAGACGAGCGGCGCCGCGATCTTCGCCAGCACCGCCATGAACGGCGCGGCGCGCGCCGCCACACGCTCCGGATTGCGCAGCGCGATCTGCTTCGGCACCAGTTCGCCGATGATCAACGACCCATAGGTGATGATCGCGACGACGATGCCCACGCCCGCGGGGTCTGCGTAACGTTCCGCCAGACCTGCACCGGCCAGCGTGTTTGCCAGCCGCTCGCCCAGCGTCGCGCCCGAGAAGGCGCCGGACAGGACGCCGACCAGCGTGATTCCGATCTGCACGGACGAAAGGAACCTGCCCGGATCGGCGCCCAGTTCCAGCGCCTTGGCCGCGCCGGCGACGCCACGGTCGATCATGGCCTTCAGCCGCGCCGGCCGCGACGAGACGATGGCGAGTTCCGACATCGACAGAAGGCCGTTCACCAGGACGAGAGCGACCACGATGGCGATTTCGATATAAAGCATCGCCGCTCCTTAGAGCATTTCCAGCAAAAGTGTGAAACGGTTTTGCGTCCGGAAATGCGCCGGATCAGAGAGATAGAGCGGTTCCGGCGATTCCGTTTGAACGGGAACCGCTCCAGCACCCGCGCCGACAGGCAGGAAGCAGGCAAATCCACGACCGCGGCACGACGCTCTCATGGCAAGGGCCGCAGCACGCCGATACGCGCCTTGCCGTCGGTGAAATAGCGATCGCCCTCACCGTTGCGGCCATCCTTCGTCGCGCCTACCCCGTCGATCTCCATCGTCGAGGCCAGCACGTCGGCCTGCCTGAGGCTGTCCATCAGGAAATCGCGCTCGGCATCGATGTCGGGCGCGATGTCGTGGGTGACGGCGCCTGTATCGTGGCTGAGGCCAACGCCGCGGTCGAAGCTTGCCGAGCCAAGCCACAGCGGACGGCCGTCGACCCCGGTTTCCTGCGTCCGCCAGAGGCGCACATGGTGGCGCCGGTCGGCGCTGACGCCGACGGGCTTTTCGAAGGCGAGGTCCTGAGGCCGCCCCTCGAACAGCAGCGGACTGACCGGCGCGTCCGGATAGGAGCGGTCGAGAAGCACGCTTTCGCCGATCTCGATTGCGGTCTTCAGGGTGACGGCGTCCGCCGGGTCCCATTTGGCGACCTCGAAGGCATGGATCACGTCGGTCCGGCTGCCGACCAGCCCGACATTGATGGGGTCGCCCAAGATGCCCTGCCGCGTGCGCGTCACCATCTCATGGCCGGCGCCCAGCCCGCGGTCCCGCCACGTCCAGAACGCCGGCAGCACGAAATACGCCGTTCCGAGATAGAGGCCGCACAGGAGAGCGAACCAGTTGGAAGCCTTGCGCAGCCTTCGACGCCGATCCATGCCCTGCCCTGCCGAATGATCGGCCTACCCTATGCCGCCTCAGCGGCAGGCGCGATAGCCGTTGCGGCGGTTCTTGACGTCGAAATGGAAATGGTTGCGGTGATCGTAATTGTAGCCGGGTCCGAGCACCGTGGTGAAATAGCTGCAACCGTCGGCGCGGACCGTATTGAGGAAGCCGCGCTGGCGGAAGGAGAACAGGCCCGGCTTGCGCACGTCGATCTTATCGCCATTGTTGAGCTCGATGCTCATCACGTCGAGCGCGTTGCCCTTGCCGTGCTCGGAAAGCACCCCCTCGCCCGCGATGTTGCGGCAGGAAAAGCTCGATCCCTGGTTGATCTGCTTGACGCCCGACCAGTAGCGCAGGCGCGCCGCCGGCACCAGTTCGCGCTTCGTCCAGGCCGCGAAGCTGGCGGCCATGGTGCAGGTCAGGGTCGCCGCGGGCCGCATCCGCACCGAGCCGATGGCCGAGACCTTGACCGGATAGTCGATGCCGCATTGCCCCTTGCGGATCGTCGGAAGATCGACATAGGCGACGCCGAGCCGCTTCAGGTCGTTGCGGCAATCGACCTCGTCGGCGGGCATGACATTGACAGGAGCCGGATTGTCGATGCGCGGATAGGCCGCCTCCATGACCGGGCTGCTTTCCATCGCCGGGCTCATGGCAGGCGCGCTCGCGCCCGGCCCCGAAATCGAAGCTTTTGGCATCGTGGCTTCCGGCATCGGATCTTCCGGTATCGAAGTTGCCGCCATGGCGACTTGCGGCGCTGGAAATTCCGCTGCAGCCGTTTCGGGCACGACCGGTTGCGCGGCATAGTCCGGCACGGCGGCCGTCTGCGTTCCCACGTCGACCGCCGGTTCGAGCGTGAGCACGCTTCCGGTCGTACAAGCGGCGAGTGCCACCAGCGCGGCTGCGACGCCGGCGAGGGCAAGTTGCCGGTGCAATGAACGGCTGCCTTGCAACCGGGCCGAACGGGATGCGGCCATCGAGCAATTCCCTATCCTCACAAGGGAAATTTAGGCCGTAACGGTAAAGGAAAGCTCAGCGCCGCCATTTACGGCTGCGGCGCAATTGCGGCGGCTCGCGGCGTCCGGGCGATGCTACTGGCAGAACGTGCCGTTGTGGCGGCGCGGCTCCAGGTCGAGATGGAAATGCAGCTCGTGATCGGGGTCGCTGCCGGGACCGAGCACCGTCTTGAACGGCCCGCAGGCGGCGGCCCTCACCTTGTCGAGGAATTTCCCCTGCTTTTCCGGCGGCCTGGGGCCGACATCGACGCGCATGTCGTCGGCGAGCGTAAATGAAGCGATGTCGAGCGCATTGCCGAAGGCGTGCTCGGAAATCTTGCCGCCATTGTGCCGCGGCCGGCATACATAGGCCGACGCCTGCGCGATCGCCTTGACCTGTGACCCCAGCTCTTCCTTTGCGGCCGGCGTGACCACGTCCTTCATGAAGCGGCCGAGCGCTTCGGCCATGGGACAGTTCAGTTCGGCCTCGGGCGCGAGATCGATCGATGGACCGAGCTTGCTGACGACGACAGGATAGGGGATCGAACATCCCACCTTCGCGTCATGCTCGGCGGCGTGCTCCTCGAACACGACGCCCAGCGCCTTCAGGCGGCCGCGGCAAGCGATCTCCTCGGCAGGCAGTTCGTCGGCGGCAACCGCCGACGACCGCGGGTCGGGCGGCCTGACTTTCTCGGTCTTCGCCGGTTCTTGCTTTTCCGGGGCTTTGTCGGATCCGGCAGGATTGGGTTCGGTTTCGTCGGATTGATCGGCGGCCTTGCCCGCACCGACGGGTTTTGGCGGCGGCGCCGGGGCCGTTTCGGGCGGCTTGGCGTCGTTGGGGCCGGGCGGGCGCTTTTCGGGGACGGGAACATCGCCGGACTGCGGCGGCTGTCCGGGCGCGGCCTCGTCCGGAGCCTCGACGCGGTTCAAGTCCGGAACCGGTGCCGTCACCGGCAGTTTCGGCGACTTCGCCCAAAGCGGCGCAGCCGTCGCTGCCAAGATGGCGGATGCCAAAAGAGCGGTCGTGCAACCCAGGCGAACTGCTTTCATGGAGACGCAACGGCCAGAGCAAGCAGGGGTTGCGCCGGCCTGCGGCGACGGCGATCAAAAACGGTTACGGCCCCGTCACGCACCGATGTCACGCGCCGATGTCATGCGCCGATCGCCTCCAGCCCGTCCTCCAGCCAGTCGCCCAGCATCGGCATCCCGAGCAGATAGCCGGCCGTGCGCCGGTTGACGCGATCGCGTGCGGCAACAAGCGCCGTGCCCCATTCGGCAGCCTCGTAGTCGCCCCGGCCGAGCCAGGCCAGCGCGACCAGTTCGGCGGCTTCGTCCACGTTGAGGTCGCCGACCAGAGCGCGAAACTCCTTTTCGGTGAGGTTTTCGGCCTCCTCCTCGACCAGTCCGTCATGGTGATGGGTGTCGTGCCAGTCGCCATCGAACTCGACCTCGTGTTCGCCGCCGTCGACGTAATCGTCATGGATATCCGCGCTCAGGGCTTTCGCCTTGAGGATCAGCAGCCGCACCGTGTCCGGCCCGATCGACAGATCCCATTCCTTGTCCCGGTGCCGTTTCACCGGCGTCCTCCCTGCGTCTGTGGCTCGATGATAGCCGATTTGCAGCCGCCGTCATCTGCTTGAGCGGTCTTTAGCCGAGACAGGCCCGCAACGTCGGCAGTTCCTGCGAAAATAGGACGCAACGGCAGTTTTTTGGGCGTGAAAATCGCGTGAAGCTTGCTATATTCATGGCATCTGAGGTGAGGCGGTTCCGTCAGCCACAAGCTGCCGGGCCGTTTTCTTTTTGCCCGGCGACAGGGTCGGCCCCGGATGCGGGACCGCCAGGAGAAAGGTGAAGCCATGAACAAGGTGCCGATGACAGGCAACGGATTCTCCACGCTGAAGGAGGAACTCCGCTGGCGCCAGCAGGAAGAACGGCCACGCATCATCGAGGCCATCTCCGAGGCGCGCGCGCATGGGGACCTTTCGGAAAACGCCGAGTACCACGCCGCCAAGGAAGCCCAGAGCCTGAACGAAGGCCGTATCGGCGAGCTCGAGGACTTCATCGCCCGCGCCGAGGTCATCGACGTGTCGAAGCTCTCCGGCGACAAGGTCAAGTTCGGCGCCACCGTGGTTCTCGTCGACGAGGACACCGAGGAGAAGAAGACCTACCAGATCGTCGGCGACCAGGAGGCGGACGTGAAGTCCGGCCGCATCTCGATCTCGTCGCCGATCGCGCGCGCCCTGATCGGCAAGGAAGTCGGCGACGCCGTGGAAGTCAACGCGCCCGGCGGCGCGCGCGGCTACGAGATCGTCGAGGTCCAGTTCATCTGAACCCTCGGGCCGCAGGACGCGGCCGGACCGATCGCGCATGAAAAAAGGGCGGCCGAACGACCGCCCTTTTCGATTCCATTGAGCAGCGATCAGGCTGCCTGCGCCGCCTGGACATCCGCGTCGCGCGCCGTCTTGAGCGCGTGCGCCCACCAGGAAAGCTGGTCGATCATCTGGTTGGCCGCCTGGTTGAGGTGGTCGAATTCGCCGAGCGATTTGCCCTGCTGCAGCACCGCCATGAAATCGGGCAGCAGGACATGCACGGCATGACGGATCGGCGCCATCTGCAATTCCACCGCTATCATGCGCAATTGCTCGACCGCCCGCGCGCCGCCGACGCCGCCATAGCCGACAAAGGCGATCGGCTTGTTCTTCCACTCGTTGTAGGCATAGTCGAGCGCGTTCTTCAGCACGCCGGTCGGCGCGTGATTGTATTCGGCCGCGGTCACGATAAAGCCGTCGAGCTCGGCGATCTTCTTCTGCCAGCGCTGTGCGACCTCGTTCTGCGAGGGCGCCCAGGCGGGCGAGGCCGGTTCGTCGAAGAACGGCATCGGGTAATCGCGCAGATCGACCACCTCGAAATCGAGGCCGGTATGCTCCCTGGCAATCCCGGATATCCATTCGACCGGCTTGTCGGCGAAACGGTTCGGACGGACTGAACCGACGATGATGCCGATCCTGGGTTTGGACATGGTAGTCTCCTTTTGAAACTGTGGTATCCAATAGATACCTACACTATATGAGAGACCATGAGGCAAAATCGCAAGGAGGCACTTTTTTGAAACCCGGTCACCCGCATGCAACCGAGGACTGCCGCGCGGTTTCGGAAGTCCTGCAGCGCATCGGCGACAAGTGGTCGCTGCTGGTGGTGCGTCGCCTAGGCGACGGGCCGCTGCGCTTCAACGAACTGCGGGCCGCCGTCGGCGGAATCTCGCAGAAAATGCTGACCACGACGCTGCGCACGCTGGAGCGTGACGGCTTCGTCACGCGCACCGTTTTCCCGACCATCCCGCCCCGCGTGGACTATGAGCTGACGGAACTCGGGCGTGAACTGGAAGTGCCGGTCAAGGGACTCGCCGAATGGGCGATCGCCAACATGGCGCGCATCAGCGAGGCGCGCCGGCGTTTCGATACGTCTGCGGCAGCCTGAGGACGCTCAATCTTCCGGCGGGACCGGCGTGGGCTTTCCCTCGCCGTCCAGCGCCACCATGATGAAGTCGGCATGCGTCACCCGCTCCATCCGGTCGGTGAGGTAGCGCTGCGCCCAGGCCTCGACCTTGAGCACCATCGAGGTGCGGCCGACACGGTCGATATGAGAATAGACGCACAGCGTATCGCCGATCTTCATCGGCTTGGCGAAGGCCATTTCCTTGACTGCGGCGGTCACCACTCTGCCTTTGGCCCGCTCGGCGGCGCGGATGCCGCAGGCAAGGTCCATCTGCGCCATCACCCAGCCGCCGAAAATATCGCCGGCGGCATTGGCGTCGGACGGCATCGCCAGCGTCCTGAGCGTCAGCTCGCCATGCGGCATGAGCCCGTCGGCATATTGGACCATGGCTGTCTCCCGAAGCATCCGTCGAAACCTTGCCTATCCGCCCGACGATCGAGCGTCAACGCAGGGCTGTGCCTGCGCATGGTCAACCGTTCGAATGCTCCCGGAACTGAGGCAGGTCGTCCATGATCGTGAACCAGGGCGCCTTGGAGCCGACGAATATATGGTGGCTCGGCCGGATAGTCGGCTCGTCGACAAGCGTTCCCATGGCGACATGAACGTACATGGCTTCACGAACGAGCGAATAGAGCAGCGAACCGCATACGCCGCAATGTGCGTCATGAGTGATCTCGTCGCCATACCGCATGATGTCGGCTTCGCCTTTCACGATGGCAAGTTCGCGGGCCTCGATCCCGGCGAAGGGCTTGAACGCCGACCCGGTGGTGCGCCTGCACTTCGAGCAATGGCAATTGGCTGCGTAGCCGAACGCGTCGCTCACTTCGTAGCGGACCGTTCCGCACATGCAGGTCCCGGCAAGACGGCGAGCCTGTTTCTGTTGCATCCTGTCCCTCCTTTGCGATCCCGGCGCGGGTCTCGCAACCTGCGTCTATTGCAAGACGGATAACCGCCCCGCGCCCCGACAGTCGCATTTTTCACAAGCCATGCCGGATGCCCCGCTGACGCCGCGGGCACCGGATGGCTAGGCTGGCGGTTATTCACCACGACCCGCAGCCGGCCGCTTTCCCATGCAGACATATGATTTCATCGTCGTCGGTTCGGGCTCGGCCGGCTCGGTCGTCGCGGAGCGCCTGTCTGCGTCGGGGCGCCATTCGGTGCTGGTGCTGGAGGCGGGCGGCACCGACCGCCGTTTCTACGTGCAGATGCCGCTCGGCTACGGCAAGACCTTCTTCGATCCCGCCGTCAACTGGAACTACAAGGCCGAGCCCGATCCCGGGCTTGCCGGCAACGCCGACCATTGGCCGCGCGGCAAGCTGCTCGGCGGATCGAGTTCGATCAACGCAATGGTCTGGATCCGCGGCGCGCGGGAAGACTATGACGGCTGGGCGGCGCAGGGAAATCCGGGCTGGAGCTACGGCGACGTGCTGCCGGCCTTCAAGGCGATCGAGGACAATCAGGCCGGCGCGGACGAATGGCGCGGCGCCGGCGGGCCGGTCCATGTCACGCGCTGCGAGAACGCAGTCCATCCGCTCTCGAAACTCTATCTGGCCGCCGCGCAACAGGCAGGCCTGCCGCTCAACCCGGACTTCAATGGCGCAAGTCAGGAGGGCGTCGGCATCTACCAGATCAACACCAGGAACGGCCGGCGCATGTCGGCAGCGCGCGCCTTCCTGCGTCCCGCCATGAAGCGCGCCAACGTGCGCGTCGAGACCCGTGCGCTGGCGACCAGAATCCTGTTCGAGGGCCGGCGCGCCGTCGGCGTGGAATACGAACGGAACGGCCGGATTGAACAGGCGCGCGCCGGCCGCGAGGTGATCCTGTCGGCCGGCTCGATCAACACGCCGCAACTGCTCCAGCTTTCCGGCGTCGGCCCGGGCGCGCTGCTGCAAGAACTCGACATTCCCGTTCTTCACGCCAATCCGAATGTCGGCGCGAACCTCCAGGACCACATCGGCATCAACTACACCTTCAAGGGGCGCACCGCGACGCTGAACCAGATCCTGCGGCCCTGGTGGGGCAAGGCCCTTGTGGGCGCGCAGTATCTGCTCCTGCGCTCCGGCCCGCTGTCGCTGTCGATGAACAATGCCGGCGGCTTCTTCCGCACCGATCCGGCGCTGTCGCGGCCGAACATGCAGCTCTACTTCCAGGCCTTCTCGACCGTCCTCCCCAGGGGCGGGGAGCGGCCGATCCTGTCGCCCGACCCGTGGCCGGGCTTCTCCATCGGCCTTTCCAACTGCCGCCCGTCGAGCCGCGGCGAGATCATGATCCGCTCGAACGATCCGCGCGACTATCCGAAGATCACGGCCAACGCGCTCTCCACCAATTCCGACGTGGAGGAGATGCTCGACGCCGTGAAATTCGTGCGCCGGATCGCCTCCATGCCGGCCATGGCCGACACTATCGTGGAGGAGATTCTGCCTGGCCCGTCAATCACTTCCGACGCCGATCTGATTCAGGATTTCAGGAAGCGCTCCGGCACGGTCTACCATCCGGTCTCGACCTGCCGCATGGGGCCGGACGCCGCGCGCGCCGTGGTCGACACCCGCCTGAGAGTACATGGCCTGGAAGCCCTGCGCGTCATCGACGCCTCGGTCTTTCCCGAAAACATCACCGGCAACACAAACGCCCCCACCATCATGGTAGGCTGGAAGGGCGCCGAAATGATACTGGAGGACCAGGGATGAGAGCGCCGCACGGCGAGGCTGCGCTCCTCGCCCCCACAACGTGGGGGAGAGGTGGCTCGGGCGAAGCCCGAGACGGTGAGGGGGAATGACCGGCCCGCGCCACAGCAGCCGCAGGCCAGCCGCGACGCTGAGAGCGCGCGCCTTGCGACGCGGCGGGAACATTGCCGAAGCCCGGCTATGGAACGAGTTGAAGGACCGGAAGCTCGGCGGCTTCAAGTTTGTTCGACAGTTTCCGATCGGGCCGTTCTTCGCCGACTTTACCTGCCGGGAGCGAAAGCTGGTCATTGAAATCGACGGCAGCCAGCACGTAGATCGCGCATCGGACCGATCGCGTGACGCGTTCATGCAGCAGGAAGGTTATTCGGTGCTGCGGTTCTGGAACACTGATGTTTTCAGCAATCTGGGACCGGTCTGCGAAACCATTCTGGCCGCGCTGAGCGACCGGCTGTCGAAGGATGTAGTCGCCTCCGATATGCGGTACATAAAGGCAAAATGACCCCTCACCGCCTCGCTTCGCTCGGCACCTCTCCCCTGCTCCGCAGGGGCGAGGAGCGCAGCGTCAGCGATCGGCGCTTCCCCGGCAAAGGAACCATCCCATGAAGATCACCGACGTAAAAACCTGGGTTGTCGGCAATCCGCCTCCGGGCATCGGCGGCAAGTATTTCATCTTCGTGCGGCTGACGACCGATGCCAACGTCACCGGCTACGGCGAAGCCTATAACGCCACCTTCGGCCCCCAAGTCACCGCCCGCATGATCGAAGACATGGCGGAGCGCTACTTCGTCGGCCATGATCCGCACGAGGTCGAGAACTTCTTCCGCCGCTGCTACTCCTCGGGGTTCACGCAACGCCCCGACGTCTCCGGCATGGGCTGCTTCTCGGCGCTGGAGATGGCCTGCTGGGACATCATCGGCAAGGAGGCGGGCCAGCCGGTCTACCAGTTGCTCGGCGGGCGCGTGCACGAGAAGCTGCGCTCCTACACCTATCTCTATCCGCACACCGGCTCCGTCCATTCCGAGGATGCGCCGGACGGGCGCAACGTCTACAACGATCCCGAAATGGCCGCCGCCTGCGCACTGGAATATGTCGAGCAGGGTTTCAATGCAGTGAAGCTGGACCCCGCCGGTCCCTACACCGCCTTCGACGGCCACCAGCCGCGGCTGGTCGATATCGAGACCTCGGCGGCGATGGTCAAGGCGATCCGCGACGCGGTCGGCACCCGCGCCGACATATTGTTCGGCACGCATGGCCAGTTCACCGCCTCCGGCGCCCTGCGCATGGCCCGCGCCATCGAGCCTTACGACCCGCTCTGGTTCGAGGAACCGGTGCCGCCCGATATGCCGGAAGTGATGGCCGAGGTGGGGCGCGGCACGTCGATCCCCATCGCGACCGGCGAGCGGCTGACGACGAAATCCGAATTCGCGCGCGTCATCGAAAACCGCGCCGCCACCATCCTCCAGCCCGACCTCGGCCGCTCCGGCGGCATCCTGGAAACCAAGAAGATCGCCGCCATGGCGGAGGCCTGGCACATCCAGGTCGCGCCGCATTGCTACTGCGGCCCGATCGTCGGCGCGGCCAACATCCAATTGGCCGTGACGCTTCCCAACTTCCTGATCCTCGAATCTCTGAAACAGTGGGACGGTTTTCACGCCACGCTGCTCAAGAAGAAGATCGAGTGGCAGGACGGCTGGGTGATCCCTTCGAAAGAACCGGGACTAGGCGTCGAACTGGACGAGGCCGTCTGCGAAGCGCATCCGTACTCCGGCAAGGACCTGCATCTGCAGATGATGCAGACGCCGCTGATGCCGTAACGCGAGGCGAAGCCTGCATGACAGGCCGCCCCGGCCATATTGACCGGCGCGCTCTCCGAAGAAATTTCAGTGAAACAGGAAGATACGCAGATTTCCGGAATCAGGGCGGCAGCGGCCTGATTCAACGCCTCAACACAGACAACAGACCGTCACTCAACACCTCAGCACCAGCGCGCCCGGCAGGATCTCGAACGTGGCCGGGATCCGCCCCGGCGACTCACCGTCGATGTCGACCAGCGCGGCATTCGCCTCAAGCTCCCCGAGCGGTTCCACGACCACCTTGCGTCCCCGCAGGATGGTGATTGCCGGATGCTTGCGGTGGCGCCCGCCATAGACGAGCCGCAGGTCCCGGATGAGGCGCAGCTTGCTGGCTGCCTTCAGGATCACGATGTCGAACTGTCCGTCGTCCAGCGAAGCGTCCGGCGCCACCATCATGCCGCCGCCGAAGAATCTTCCGTTGGCGATCGCCACCAGCGCCACGCTCGCTTCGACCGGCGCACCGTCGTCCACAGTGATGCGGACGTGCTGGAAACGGTAGCGCAGGAATTCTGATACCGTGCGCCAGTAGAACAGCGCCTTGGCGGACACCAGGCCCTTGCGCCTGTCGGCATTGACCGCCCGGTCGACGGCGCCCGACAGGCCGAGGCTCGCGATGTTGATGAAATGCCGGCTGGCGAGCGCCCCGTGATCGTCGACATAGGCGACGCGGCCGGCATCCACCGCCCTGCCCTGCGCATCGGCCATGTGTTTCACCAGCGTATCGACGTCGCGCGGCAGGCCGAGCCCGCGGGCAAAGTCCATGCCGGTGCCGCAAGGCATCAATCCGAGTTGCGCAGTGCGGCCGTGTTCACCGGCCGCCTGCAAAAGGCCGTCCGCGACCTCGCTCGCCGTTCCGTCGCCGCCTGCCGCGACGACCAGATCGAAACCGGCGGCGGCGAGGTCGAGCGCCAGCCGCTCGGCGTCGCCTTCCGCCTGCGTCTCGCGCAATTCGAAGTCGCCGAAATGCCGCCTGAGCGCGGCGGCTGCACGCGGCCAGTCGCGCTTCAGCCGACCGCCCCCGGCCACCGGATTGAGGACCACCCCGACCTTCACGCAGCCTCCCCTTTCGCCTTTCGACAGGCGGGCTTTCGGCGAAACCGCTCCGTTTACCCGAAAATGCGGGATTTGCCACCGCTTATGCCCGATAACCACTGTATCCACAGGGCGTCGGCGGTTTCCAACGCCGATTTGCCGGCATAGGATCAAAACATCTCAGGCGGCCACGGATCGCCCCGTCGCAAGGCGGAAGACCACGAGGAGCGCTTGAGGCCCGTACGGCACGACGAAAGGCAGGCTTGCCGAAAGACGAGCTTGACGGAAGACGAGGCCGGGACCTACGGGGCCGCTTAAAGCGTGCCAACGCCGATGGCGGACCGATGCAGCCATGAAGGCCGGTAAGGCCCTTCGATGGCGCGCCTGAAATCCCGCGAGGGATGGAACGGCGCGGCTCCGGAACAGACGCGCCTCCGGGTGCGGCGAACGGGGCCGTCAAAATCAAGGTCGGCAGGGCGCGATGCTCTTCGGATATCGCCGCCGTGACCGGTTCCATCTGACAGGGAGGCGCTGGGAGAAATCCCGGCGCCGACTGTTTTTCGCGCTTTCACCTCATCCGCGCGCAAGCCCTTTCCACCGCCCCGGATCGGCGCGCGACGCCCCTGCGGAACGCACCTCCTGCGGCCGCGAACCGGTTCCGGCACCACTCCGAAGTATCCAGAATATAGAGTTCAAGTAGTCGTTCGAAGATATGTCTTCCGACGCCCGGGAAGGCGCCGGACGGGCGGCGAATATTAGCCGCGTTTACTATAAGCCGAGATCGGCGCCGGCGCCCCGTTTCCAAGCCATTGAAACCATGTATTATTTATTAACAAAGTATGAACGCCGGGCGTGAACCCGGTTGCACCAGACAGGGCAGCGCAGATGAATCTGACCACCATCCTTTCCCGCAAAGGCAGCATGAAACGCGCGTTCGTCGAGCTTGAAAGCGACATGGACGACATGCTCAAGGAGGAATTCCTGCTTCCGCCGGAGCTCGAAGCGGCAGAGACCGGCGAAGTACAGCCGGAAGAACTCCTGCAGGACATTCAGGACGAAACCTTGCCCGGCGCCCCCGTCCTGGAGGAAGCCACAGCCGAGGAAGCCCCGGTCGATCACATGAACGCCCATGCGCAAGGCCGCATCACCGACATTGCCGCCTTCGACGAAACACGCAACCTCGTCCAGCAGCAGCTCGACACGATCGGCGCCGCGCTGACCAAGATCCTGTCCGTTCACCATCTCGGCCGCGATTTCCTCGACGATTGCTATGCCGATGTCCGGCGCGCCAATGACCTGGAGCAGGCGGTCTCGAACCTGTCGGCTGAAAACCGCAAGCTCGGCGACCAGTTGGACAAGCTCGAAAAACTGCGCGGACGCTACGAACAGCTCATCGAGGTGTTGAAACATCGCGAAGCGAGGCTGCTCGCCGAGGCCGACCGCATGCGCGAGGAACTGGCTTCCGCCAAGCTGGAAGCGGTCGAGGCGAGAAGTGCGGCCTCTCGCGCCGAACTGGCCCAAGGCGACATGCACACGGCGCTGTCGGCCCGCACGAGCGAGGCCGAGCGCTACATGCGCGAGAACGAACTGTTGCGGGAGAAGAACGTCAACCTGTCGCTCGATCTCGACAAGGCGCTGCAGAGGCAGGCCGAGACGCGCCGCAAGTTCGAGGACCTGTCCTCGCTGCACGCCAGCGAGACTGGACGCATCGCCAAGGTATCGGCCAAGCTGGCCAGCGAGGAAAAGGAAGCCGCCCGCCTGCAGCAACTCGCCGACACGCTCGAACGCAAGCTGATGGAGGCGAGCGAAACGATCGCCGGCTTCAATCGCGACACGAAGCAGAACGAGGAACTGTACCAGAGCGAAATCCACACGCTCCGCTCGGAGAACCAGACCCTCATCGCCCGCATCCAGGCCGGCATGTCGGACCAGACGGAGACGTCCGCCGAAATCGAGGCGCTCACCGCCCGGCTGAACGAGGCCGAGGCTGCGCGTACCTTCGCCGAGCGCAAGATGGCGGACGCAGCCGCCGAGATGGAGGCCGAGCGGGCCTGGCGCGGCAGCCAGCACGAACGCCAGGTCAAGGAGCTTCGTGCCAGGATCGACGAGTTGACCCGCACGGCAGCGACGCTGCGCCAGCAGAAGGCAGCGCCAGCCGGAAAGCCCGAGCAGGCCGACATACCGCCGGCACGTCCGCGCCGCGCCGCCTCGACGCGGACCAAGCGGACCCGCGCTTCGGCCTGACCTCGGTCCGGCCGCCGACCGGAGTATTGCGGCAAAAGCACGAAGCAGTTTTGCGTTCGCAAATACGGCCAAAACAAAGTGAGGGAGCAGGTTCCGGCGATTCTGGCGCCAGGGGACCCCTCCGGCGGCCGCACCGGTCCGCTTCGCCTTCTGCGTGGCGTGGTGGGCGCGCCGGCGATGTGAGCCGACGGCGTGCCTTGGCTCCTGACAGCCTCTTGTCAGCAGCGGGGCCGCGCTTCAGCGCCCAAGGGCGGATGCGCCCTTTCCATTTTGCCGGACTCCACCCATATTCAGCGCATGGCCAGACCTTCCGACAAGAACGCGCGACCGGCGCAGGATGACCGTTCGCCGCCGCGCAAGCGCGGCAATGCCGTCACCGACTATCTCGACGCCTCCGAACCCCTGGAGCGCAAGGGCTTTGCGGAGGCACCGCAAACCGAATTCACCGGCGCGCCACTCTCCGGTTCCATCTCCGACTGGGCCGAACAGATTTCGCGCGAAGCGGAGAATGAGGGGCGCCCGGTGGTCTCCCCCCTTGAAGGGGAGATGTCGGCGAAGCCGACAGAGGGGGTTACCTCAGAAGGCACTACCGGAAAGTCGAGCACTGCCGCGGCAACCCCTCCCGGCCCTTCGGGCCACCCTCCCCTCAAGGGGGAGGGGAAGGCGGCGAAGAAAATCCCCGAGAAAAGTGCCTCGCCCACCCGCACGGCGCGCGGCACCTCGATGGGCGGCGCGGCTTCGGCCAAGGAACGCGCGGCGGTCGGCCTCAACCCGGTCGCCGGCCTCGACATCTCGCTGGAAGACGCCGAGACGCTTTCCAACACCGGCGTCACCGCCACGGTGCAGGCGCTCGCCGACCTGATCGAGAGCGGCAACCCGCTGCACAAGAACGGCGTGCTGTGGACGCCGCATCGCCCCGAGCGCCCGGAGAAATCCGAAGGCGGCATCGCCATCAAAATGGAATCGGATTTCCAGCCGGCCGGCGACCAGCCGACGGCGATCAAGGATCTCGTCGAAGGCATCGCCAACGAAGACCGCACCCAGGTCCTGCTCGGCGTCACCGGCTCGGGCAAAACCTTCACCATGGCCAAGGTGATCGAGGAGACGCAGCGCCCTGCCCTGATCCTCGCCCCGAACAAGACGCTGGCAGCCCAGCTCTATGCCGAGTTCAAGAAGTTCTTCCCCGACAACGCGGTCGAGTATTTCGTCTCCTATTACGACTACTACCAGCCGGAAGCCTACGTCCCGCGCACCGACACCTACATCGAGAAGGAATCCTCCATCAACGAGCAGATCGACCGCATGCGCCACTCGGCGACGCGCTCGCTGCTGGAGCGCGACGACGTCATCATCGTCGCCTCGGTGTCCTGCATCTACGGTATCGGCTCGGTCGAAACCTACACGGCCATGACCTTCCAGATGCAGATCGGCGACCGGCTCGACCAGCGCCAGCTTCTCGCCGATCTCGTCGCCCAGCAGTACAAGCGCCAGGACATCAACTTCGTGCGCGGCTCCTTCCGGGTGCGCGGCGACACGATCGAGATATTCCCCGCCCACCTCGAGGACCGCGCCTGGCGCATCTCGCTGTTCGGCGACGAGATCGAGTCCATCACCGAGTTCGACCCGCTGACCGGCCAGAAGACCGGCGACCTGAAGTCGGTCAAGATCTACGCCAACTCGCACTACGTGACGCCGCGCCCGACGTTGAATCAGGCCATCAAGTCCATCAAGGAAGAATTGCAGCACCGCCTGCAAGAGCTTGAAAAGGCTGGCCGTCTGCTGGAGGCGCAGCGGCTGGAACAGCGCACGCGCTTCGACCTGGAAATGCTGGAGGCGACCGGCTCCTGCGCCGGCATCGAGAACTATTCGCGCTATCTCACCGGCCGCAACCCCGGCGATCCGCCGCCGACGCTGTTCGAATATGTGCCCGACAACGCGCTGATCTTCGTCGACGAGAGCCACGTCACCATCCCGCAGATCGGCGGCATGTATCGCGGCGACTTCCGCCGCAAGGCGACGCTGGCCGAATACGGCTTCCGCCTGCCCTCCTGCATGGACAACCGGCCGCTGCGCTTCGAGGAATGGGACGCCATGCGCCCGCTCACCGTCGGCGTTTCGGCAACGCCCGGCGCATGGGAACTGGAGCAGTCCGGCGGCGTCTTCGCCGAGCAGGTCATCCGCCCGACCGGCCTCATCGACCCGCCGGTCGAGGTGCGCCCGGCCAAGAGCCAGGTCGACGACGTCGTCGGCGAAATCCGCGAGACTACCGCCAAGGGCTACCGCACGCTCTGCACGGTGCTGACCAAGCGCATGGCCGAGGACCTGACGGAATACCTGCACGAGCAGGGTATCCGGGTACGCTACATGCACTCCGACATCGACACGCTGGAGCGCATCGAAATCCTGCGAGACCTTCGTCTCGGCGCCTTCGACGTGCTGGTCGGCATCAACTTGCTGCGGGAGGGCCTCGACATCCCCGAATGCGGCTTCGTCGCCATCCTCGACGCCGACAAGGAGGGTTTTCTCCGTTCCGAGACTTCGCTGATCCAGACCATCGGCCGCGCAGCACGCAACGTCGACGGCAAGGTCATCCTTTATGCCGATCAGGTCACCGGCTCGATGGAGCGGGCGATGGCGGAGACCAACCGCCGGCGTGAAAAACAGCTCGAATACAACGAGGCCAACGGCATCACCCCGGAGAGCGTGAAGTCGCGCATCGCCGACATTCTGGAATCGGTCTACGAGAAGGACCACGTCCGCGCCGACATCTCGCAGTTCACCGACGATGCCGGCCAGATGATGGGCAACAATTTCAAGGCGCATCTGGAGCACCTGCAAAAGAAGATGCGCGACGCCGCCGCCGACCTGAACTTCGAGGAGGCCGCCCGCCTGCGCGACGAGATCAAGCGGCTCACCGAACTGGAATTGCAGATTTCCGACGACCCGCTGGCGAAATACGCCGAGAGCGAAAGTCCGGTCTCCGGGCGCGAGAAAGGCAAGCACAACAAGGGCCGCGAGCGGCACAGGACGGTGGACGACACCCAGTCGCTGTTCGCCAAGCCCTCCCTCGACGAGATGGGCCGCGCAGGCGACTATTCAAAGCCGGCAGGTTCCGGCTTCAGCAAGCCGTCGCTGGACGACATGGGGCCGGGCACCGACATGCCGACGCCGGCCGGCGCCATCTCGCGGTCGCTGTTCAAGAAGCAGTCGGCGCAGGAAGCGCACGGCTCCGACTTCGGCATCCCCGGCGAGAACAAACCATCCCTGTTCCGCAAGAACTCGCTGGACGAGATGACGGTGCGCCGCACCGAAAAGCCTGTCGAAGGCGCCAAGCCGGCAAAACCCGAGGACGTCAAGCCGATCAGGCGCGAGCGCGCCGGCATCGGTTCCTACGAAGACCCTGCCGACCAGAAACGCCAGACAAGGCGACCGAAGAAGAGTGGCAGGCCGGGGCATTAGGAATGGATGCCGATAGCATACGGCGTGCTATCGGCCAGGAATACATCCGGCGCGGCCATCGCCTGGGCTGGCGATTGCTGGCCTCTCCCTGGAAAACGACGGAACGCGCCGACATCGCCTTTCTCGGTATAAATCCCGGCGGCGGCAGCCGCGAAACCGATCACGGCGAGCTTTCGACGGAGAACGGAAGCGCCTACGAAATCGAGGCCTGGGCCGGCTATCCGGCGGGCGCCTCTCCCCTCCAGAAACAGGTCCGTGGCCTCTTTGAGACGCTTGGGGTGGCGGCCCGTGACGTTCTGGCGGGAAATCTCGTCCCGTTCCGCTCGCCGAACATCAACGCTCTGCCCGACAGGCAAGCCGCCGTCGAGTTCGGGATCGATCTGTGGACCCGGCTTCTGGCAACCGCCAGGCCGAAACTCGTCATCGGCATGGGCGGCGATACCCATGCCGCCCTGCTTGGAATTGCGGGCATTTCGCCATCCGATGTTGAAACGAAGCTATCGGGATGGGGCACCGTGCGGGTGAAGCGGGCCGCCGGAGGCCGTTTCGACCTGGCCATGCTTCCGCATCTTTCGCGGTTCCAGATCGTCGGGCATCCTAGATGCGACGATGCCGTGAGATGGGCATTGGAGCCCTTTCTCTCGCGACAGCGATAAAAAGTTTTCTCCGCCCTGTCGGCATCGACCGTGCCTGCCCGTCCTTGGGACACAAACAGCGAACGCAGGAGGAAGCCATGCCCGACCAGACCAATACCCAGCCGATGCCGAAGGTTCTCGGCGGCCTGACGCCCTATCTCAGCCTCGACGGCGCCAGCAAGGCCGCCGCGTTCTATGAGAAGGCATTCGGTGCCGAGCAGGTGTTCGCCGTTCCGCCGGACGAGCAGGGTCGGACCATGCACATCCATCTCTATGTCAACGGCTCCAGCCTGATGCTGGGCGACTTCTACCCCGAATCCGGCCATGCCAGGGAGCCCGTGCAGGCCTGCACGATGCAGCTTCATCTCACCGACGAGAACGTCGACGAATGGTGGAAGCGCGCCATCGACGCGGGCTGCGAAATCGAAATGCCGCTTCAGGTCATGTTCTGGGGAGATCGCTGGGGCAGCATGCGCGATCCCTTCGGCGTGCACTGGGCCATGAACGCGCCGGTGAAGAAGGGCTGACGCCGGCATTCGACCCGGAAATTCAGGCCTCCAATCCAGCCAAAGGCCGGCGGAGACGAAAGCCGGCCAATAGCCGCCGGGCGCGCTTCCCAAGCCTGTCCGGCGGCTCCCCTCTTCCAACACAGGAGAAAGCAATGTCCTATGTCGACGGATTCATCCTCTCCGTGCCGAAAGCCAAACTGGATGCGTACAAGGCGCTCGCCGAGATGGCCGGCGCCATCTGGATGGAGCATGGCGCGCTTTCCTATGTCGAATGCGTCGGCGACGACGTGCCTTACGGCGAACTCACGTCGTTCCCGCGCGCCGTGCAGGCCAGGGACGATGAGGTCGTCATCTTCGCATGGGTGACCTACGCCTCACGCGAAAGCCGCGACGCCGTGATGAAGAAGGTCATGGAAGACGAGCGCATGCCGAACGATCCGGCAGGGATGCCGTTCGACGGCAAGCGCATGATCTTCGGCGGCTTTCAGGCGTTCGTGGAACTCTAGGTTCAATCGACATTCAGGATTCAGTTCTGTTGAGGAATGTGATTCATGGGTTTCCAGGTTGATTGATCTGGAGGCCCATGATGTCGAAGCCCAAGCGGTACGAACTGACACCTGAGCAATGGCGGCGGATCGGGGATTTGCTGCCCGGCAAGCCCAGCGATCCGGGCCGTTCTGGGGGTGATAACCTTGCT
>NZ_JBEBMG010000012.1:0-119303 GCF_040081975.1 Mesorhizobium hunchu | reverse complement strand
CCATTGCGGATCACATAGACGATCCCGCTCACGATCCGTCGGTCATCAACACGCGGCACGCCATGCGCCAAGGGAAAAAACGGCGAGATCCGAGCCATCTGGCGCGCGCTCAGCAGAAACAAATCACTCATCACAGCCTCCTCAAACAAGACTGTGAATCACATCTCAAATCAATTTAATAGGTCCTGAACCTAGCCAAGCGCCAGACCAAGAATCGCCGAGCCGAGAGACTGGTGTCTTTCCGCCGACGGACGATTTCTCCTCTTTAAGGTATTCCAACAACGAGGGTGCTTCCGTGCTTCCCGGCGCCGAGAGCGGCACGTTGTTGCGCTGTAAAGTGCCGATCGACGTGTCCGTCGGTGCATCTCCAAACGCGATGACGTGCTGCTCATATGAGACTTCTCCCAGTCCGCTCGTTGCCGCTAGAAATTGAGTGACAATAACATGTGGCCACCGGAGTGGCTCACGGCTGGGGATGCCTGTCTTCAAGGAGGAGAAGTCGAAATGCATATAAAATCATTGGCCGCCGCTGGTCTTCTGGCGGCTGCCACTGCCGTCGGCGTTATCCCGGCGTCCGCCCAGATGAAAAGCAAGCAGTTCAATATTCTGATGTTGACTGATCTTTCTTCGGTCTATTCGGAGACATCTGGACCTGGTGACGTCGAATTCGCAAAGATGGCTGTCGACGATTTCGGCGGAAAGGTCAACGGCGTGCCGATCAACGTCATCGTCGTCGACAACAAGCTCGATCCGGCGCTCTCGGTCAACAAGGCGCGCGAGATCATTGATTCTCAGGGTGTGAATCTCATCACCGACGTCTCGAGTTCCGCTGCCGCCATCGCCATCGCCAAGCTCGCCAACGAAAGGCACATTCTGACGACCTTCGTCAGCCCGGGAACCACGGCGCTGACCAATGAAGCCTGCGGCAAATACACCTGGCACTACGGGTACGATACCTCGGCCATGTCGGCGCCGGTCAAGAAGATGACCCAGGACGGCACCAAGAAATGGTATTTCATCACGGCCGATTTTGCCTTCGGAAAGTCGCTGTTGGATTCATTCTCCAAGGCCGTCAAGGACAATGGTGGCGAGGTTGTCGGGGTGGATATGGTGCCGTTCCCGAACGATGATTTCTCAAGCTATCTGCTCAAGGCGCAGGCGGCCGGGGCCGAGGCCATCGGCATCCTCGAATCCGGTCAGGATCTGCGCAACGCGGTCAAGCAGGCACGGGAATTCGGCTTGATGGATGCCGGCATCAAGATCGTCCCAGGCCAGTTGAACCTGTCCGACGTGAAGGCCCTTGGGCCGGACACCTGGGCTGGCGTGAACGCCGCTCTGATCTGGTATTGGGATCTGGACGATGAAACCCGAAAATTCGCGAAACGCTTCCACGACAAGCTGAACTTCTATCCTGGCGACATACACGCGGGCAACTATTCCGCCGTCTATCAGGTACTGAAGACAGTGCAGGAACTGGGCACGGACGATCCCGACAAGGTGACGGAAGCCCTGGAGGGCCGGCGTTTCAGCGACATGTTCACCAAGGACGCTCTGATGCGCAAGCGCGACCATCTTGTGGTGAAGCGTACCTTTATCGGCCAGGTCAAGCCAGCATCCGAGGTCAAGAACGATAGCGATTTCTTCACCATCGTCGGGTCGGTTCCGGGTGACGAGGCTTATTACCCGGAAGCAGAAAGCACCTGCAAGCACGATTGGTAGCGGAAGAACCAGGCAGCCCGCCACCGGCTGATCGCCGGAGGCGGGGTGCGTTCATCCGCAACGCAACCGAGGCCGGCCAATGTCCTACTATGCGATTTTGCTCTTCAACGGACTTGTGACAGGAGGCATCCTGGCGTTGATGAGCCTGGGCATGAGTATCATCTTCGGGATGATGCGCGTGGTCAATTTCATGCACGGCGCCATGTTCATGCTGGGCGCGATCATCGCGGTGATACTGGGATCGCATCTCGGGATTTCGCTCTGGCTGGGCTTCCTTGTTTCGGCCGTTCTGGTCGGGGTGTTCGGCGTGATCATGGAGCGGCTGCTCATCCGTCGGCTTTATGGTCTGGATCTCGCCTATATCCTGATACTGACCTTCGGTCTGTCGCTGATCATCGAGGACGTCGTCCGAATATTCTACGGCGTCACCTCGGCGCCCTATCTGGTGCCGGACATGCTCAAGGGCGCGGTTAGCCTCGGCTTCGCCTCATATCCGAAATATCGGCTTTTCGTTGTCGTGGTGTCGGTACTTCTATGCCTGGGCACGTATTTCGCGCTTGAGCGGACGCGGCTGGGAGCGCTGATCCGGGCGGCATCGGAGCGGCCCAATCTCCTCAAATGCTTCGGGGGAAACGTGCCTCTTCTCGTTTCCGGCACCTTCTTCTTCGCGTCCGCCCTGGCAGGGCTGGCGGGTGCGCTTTCCGCTCCGATGCGCAATGTGTCGCCGTTCATGGGGCAGGAGATGATCAACTTCGTCTTCGCCGTGGTCGTTGCCGGCGGCATGGGCTCGATTGCCGGTTCGGCGATCATGGGGTTCGCGTCGGGGCTCGTCTCAGCCATCGCTGCGATCTTCTATGCGCCCGCGGCCTCTGCGGTCATATACATACTCATGCTCGTCGTGCTTCTGGTGCGGCCCGGCGGAATTTTCCAGGGCATCGATATTTCGCATTTTGCGCTGCACTATACGCCGATGACCGAACGCGCGCGGCGGGTATTTATGAGCCGGCCCGCAGCGCTCGTTGCGCTGGCGGCGGCGCTCGTGCTTCCCTGGCTGGTCTATCCGGTCCTTGCAACGGACATCATTCTCTGGGGACTGTTCGCGGTCGGCTTCGATCTGCTGTTTGCAATCGGCGGACTGCTTTCCTTCGGGCAGGCGGCCTACTGGGGCGCGTCCGCCTACGTCACCGGGATCCTGATGGTCAAGTTCGGGGCTCCGATGTTGCTGTCGCTGCTCGGTGGCATTGTCGTGAGTACCATTGTCGGCCTCCTTTTTGGCTTCATCGTCGCGAGGAAAAAAGGGATCTATTTCTCCATGATCACCTTCGCATTGGCGTCGATCGTTTACTTCATCGTCAATCAATTTCCGGACTATACTGGAGGCGAGGACGGGCTGCATGGATTGGTTCGTCCAACACTCCTGGGCCTGGACCTGAAGGACGACAGGATATTCTACTATGTCTGCCTCACCGCCGTGGCACTGGTGATTTTCGTCATCCTTCGACTTCTCAAATCGCCCTACGGCCTTGCGCTCCTCGGCGCCCGCGAAAACGAGCAGCGAATGATGAGCGTTGGCTACAGCGTCTACGGCTTGCGGGTAAAGGCATATGTGACTTCCGCCCTGGTATGCTCGATCGGCGGTGCTCTCTATGCGCTCAATCATCAGTTCGTTACGCTTGAAATGGTGTCATGGCGCGCTTCGGGAGAGCCTGTCATGATGACACTTCTCGGTGGGGCGGGTACCATTTTCGGCCCGTTCCTCGGTAGCGCCATCGTCCTGCTGATGCGCAATACCTTGTCGTCGATCACGGACAACGGCAGCCTGTTCCTCGGTCTTCTATTCGTGGCCGTCGTGCTCCTGTTCCGGCGCGGAATACTCGGCGAGATCGTGCATCATTCGGTAGACCGCGCTGCGCCGTCCGATATCGCGGCAAGAGATGAACTCCTCGCTGCGAAACCGAACCGTATCGCAACAACCGGAGACGTGGCCGATGCCTGAAACTGGCGTTAGTAATTCCGGCCGCAGGGCAGGTTCGTCAGACGTGCCGTTGCTTGAGCTCCAGTCCGTCACCATGAGCTTCGGCGGCTTCACCGCCATCAACGACATCAGCCTGAAACTTGAGAAAAAACCAGTCTACGGGATTATCGGACCGAACGGTGCCGGCAAGACGACCCTGTTCAACATCCTGAGCGGTTTCTACCGACCTAGGCGTGGTCGTCTGCTGTTCAATGGGCAAGACATGACTCCACTTCGCACCGAGCAGTTCGCCCGGCGCGGAATCGTGAGAAGCTTTCAGATCACCAGCATTTTTCCCAACCTGACGGTCATGGACAATGTCGTCCTGTCGGTGCAACGGCGTGCGGGCGGAAGCACCAGAGCGTTTGCTAAGGCTGACTGGCACCAGAATCACAGGCCGGAAGCGAATGCATTGCTGGATCAGGTGGGCATTCCGACATCTCTTCGCGAGCGGCCGGCCAGTGACCTTTCCTACGGGCGCAAACGCGCTCTGGAACTCGCGATTTCCCTGGCCGCGCATCCGGCGATTCTTCTCCTCGATGAACCGACGGCCGGCATGACGACCACGGACGTCTCACGCACGACTGAATTGATCGCTCAGTTGTCCGCCGAGCGCACGATCATCGTCGTGGAGCACAACCTTGGAGTCATCGCGGACGTCGCCGACGAAATCATCGTGCTGCAGCAGGGGGCACTCCTTGCCCGCGGGCGCTACGACGACGTCCGAAAGGACAACCGCGTGATCGAAGCGTATCTGGGAAAACGTCATTGAACATGCTGGAGATAAGAAATCTCGATGCTTTCTATGGTGAAAGCCATATCTTGCAGGGCGTCGAGCTGTCGGTTGATGCAGGCGAGGTGGTGACGCTGGTAGGGCGCAACGGCGCTGGCAAGACTACGCTGCTGAAATCCATCATCGGTGACATCCCGCGGCGGACAGGAAGCATTCGTTTCGGCGGCTCGGAGATCATCGGCCTGTCGCCCGAAAGCATTTGCAGGATGGGCGTCGGGTTCGTCCCTGAGGATCGCGGCATATTTTCGACGTTGAACGTCTATGAGAATCTGACCGTCGGCCGGCCGAACGGGTCCACGGGATGGCCACTTGAGCGGATCTACCAGCATTTCCCGGTTCTCAAGGCACGGCGCTTGCAGAAAGCGGCGTCCCTCTCCGGAGGAGAGAAACAGATGCTTGCGATCGCACGCCCTCTCTATATGGGGGCGTCCTTCCTGCTCCTTGACGAGCCGACCGAGGGCCTCGCCCCCGTCGTCGTCGATGCGATCGGCGCGATGATCAAGGACATCAAGTCGACGGGGCTGACGATTCTACTCGTCGAACAGAATCTTCAGTTCGCGGCGGAGGTCGCGGACAGATATTACATGATCGAGAACGGGAAAATCGTCAGAGAACTGACGAGCCAGCAGATGGCCGACGAGGAACAAAGTCTGCTCGATCATCTGGGCGTTTGAAATCGTATTTTTTGTTCCGTGCAGGAAGGTGAGCAGCATCGCAGGCCACGGTCCGGATCGTCGATTGGCCCGATATACGCCTTGCCTGACAAGCCGCACTCGAGCCGACCTTGCCGTAATGCCGTCCAAGGCGCGGTCCGCTCCGCTGTCCCCATCGTCGTTCGCGACGGAGCCATGGCGAAACGAGCCTTCAAGACGTCCGGGCGCGCTCCTAGATTGCAGGCGGCCTGACCCCCCGGTCTCGGCAACGGCGAGTGTCTGGTATCCAGTCGCATGCGCCGTCCGGCGAGTGTCCGCGGCAGGCAACCAGGCGCTGCCGCGAAGAGGTCACCATGGCGAAGACATTGTATGAGAAAATCTGGGACGCGCACGTCGTCAAGCCACTGAGCGACGACAGGGCCATGCTTTTCGTCGATCGGCACCTGGTCCACGAAGGTGTGGCGACCTACGCTTTTTCGGGCCTGCGCGCGCACGGGCGCAAAGTCCACCGCCCCGATCTGACGATCGGTGTGGCCGATCATGTCGTGCCCACTACGCCCCGCATCAACGGGGTTGCCTACGAGGACGAGGACGCCCGCAAGATGGTCGAGGACATCGAGGCCTATTGCAGGGAGGCCGGCATTGACGTTTATTCGGTGGGCAACCGCCGCCAGGGCATCGTCCACGTAATCGGGCCGGAACTCGGCTTCGTCCTGCCGGGCGCGCTGCTGGTGTGCGGCGACAGCCACACCTCCACCCATGGCGCCTTCGGGGCGCTCGCCTTTGGCATCGGCATCTCCGAGGTCGAACATGTGCTGGCGACGCAAACCATCGTGCAGCGCAAGTCCAGGTCGATGAGGGTCAACGTCAAGGGCGAGTTGCCTCCCGGCGCGACGGCGAAGGACCTGATCCTGTCGATCCTGCACACGATCGGCGTTTCGGGTGGCACCGGCCATGTCATCGAGTATCAGGGGGAGGCGGTCCGCGCCCTGACCATGGAGCAGCGCATGACGCTGTGCAACATGTCAATCGAGGGCGGCGCGCGCGCCGGCATGGTGGCGCCCGACGAGAAGACCATCGCCTATTTGGAAGGACGCAAATACGCCCCGAAGGGGGAGATGTGGGATAGGGCGGTAGAGCACTGGCGCTCATTGAAATCCGATCCAGATGCGATTTTCGACAGGGATGTCGAAATCGCCGGGTCCGATGTGATGCCCTTTGTCACCTGGGGCACCAACCCCGGTCAATCGGCGCCGATTGGCGGCAGGGTGCCAGATCCGTCGTCCTTAGACGACGAGGGCGAGCGCGCGAGTATCCAGAGCGCGCTCGACTATATGGGCCTGCAGCCGGGACAGGCGCTGGCGGATATCCGCATCGATCACGTCTTTATCGGCTCTTGCACAAATGGCCGCATAGAAGATTTGCGCGCCGCTGCCGCTGTGGTGCGAGGGCGTAAGGTCGCCGAAGGTACGAGTGCCTGGATCGTGCCCGGTTCGGGGGCGGTCAAGGAGCAGGCGGAGCAGGAGGGCCTCGACCGGATCTTCATCGAGGCCGGCTTCGACTGGCGCGAGCCGGGCTGCTCCATGTGCCTGGCGATGAACGGAGAACGCCTGAATCCCGGCGAACGCTGCGCATCGACATCGAATCGGAATTTCGAAGGGCGACAGGGGCGCGGTGCGCGTACACATCTCATGAGCCCGGCCATGGCCGCGGCCGCGGCGGTCGCCGGCCATCTGACAGACGTGCGCGAACTGACTTGAGGCGAATATGGAACCGATCTCCATGCACAGCGGCATCGCCGCGCCCTTTCCGATGTCCGACGTCAACACGGATCTGATTTATCCCCAGCAGTTCCTGCGCAAGCCGGATCGCGGCGCGATGGCTCCCTTCCTGTTCCACGGCCTGCGCTATAGGTCGGACGGCACGCTGAATCCGGATTTCATCCTCAACAAGGAGCCTTATGACGAGGCAACGATCCTCATCGCCGGCCGCAATTTCGGCTCCGGTTCGTCGCGCGAACACGCACCCTGGGCATTGAAGTCGTTCGGCATACGTTGCCTGATCTCCTCCATGTTCGCCGACATATTTAAAGCGAACTGCATCAACAACGGCATCGTTCCCGCGACCGTCAGTGAAGGACTATTGACGGCCTGCCTGCACGCGGCCGCGAACCCGCAGGAATCGCGCTTCACCGTCGATCTGGAGAGGCGCGAACTCAGGAACCGGTTGGTCGGTACGGTGCCGTTCGAGATTTCCGATTCTGACCGGGACCGCTTGCTCAAGGGCAATGATTTCATCGACGATACGCTGGCGCAACTGCCGGCGATCGAAAACCATGAGAAGGTTTCGGCGGAAGCAGCGCCGTGGCTTAATCTCGGCGCTTCAGTCGAATGATCCCAGAGACGAGCGGCGTTGGCGGCCGCTCCCCATATTCAAACTAACCGGTGCGGCTCAGGGCAGTAGGCGGGCAACGTCGAAAATGTCGTCGGAGATGATGTAGCCGTTACCCTGCATGCGGCCGACGATGCGCATCTTCTCCGTGTCGACATAGAATCGTTCCGGATCGATAAGCAAATCGTCGCGGATATGCATGACTTGCACGAGGCCGAGGATCAGGGACCTATAAGGACCGAGCTCGACGATCCGCATCAGCTTGCACTCGAAGGATACCGGGCTTTCTACGATACGTGGCGCGCCGATCGACAGCGACGGAGTGGAGGTCAGTCCCGAGGCGCTGAATTCATCGATGCCCGGACCGTATTCGGTGGCTGTGACGTTCATCGCCTGCAACCGGTCCTCATCAACCAGATTGACGACAAATTCGCCAGTGGCGCGGACGTTGCGGCCGGTGTCCTTGCGGTCGCCCGGCGTACGGTCATTGATCGAGAATCCGACCACCGGCGGCTCCTCCCCGAAGACATTGAAGAAGGAGAACGGCGCGGCGTTTCGCTCGCCGGTTTCGCTGACCGTGGAAACCCAGGCGATCGGACGGGGCGTGATTGTGGAGGACAGGAGCTTGTATCGCTCGATGGGCTTCAGGTCGGAAAAATTGAAATGCATGCCTGCTCCGCTAGGTCTCGAAATCGGCGGTCTGGGCGCCCATTCGCCGGGACCGCTACGCCTGTATGCACTCCTGGCGCTGTTCGCCAAGACCCTCAATGCCCAGGGTTATAACGTCGCCGGCCCTGAGGAAGACATTCGGCTTCTGGCCAAGCCCGACGCCGGGCGGGGTGCCGGTGGAAATGATGTCGCCGGGGCGAAGGCTCATGAAATGCGACAGATAGGAAACCAGGTAGCGCACGCCGTAGACCATCGTCGCCGTCGAACCGTTCTGAAAGCGGTGGCCGTTGACCTCGAGATGCATTTTCAGGGCTTGTGGATCGGAGATCTCGTCGGCGGTGACCAGCCATGGACCGATCGGCCCGAAAGTGTCGGCCGACTTGCCTTTCGTCCACTGGCCTTGCCGTTCGGCCTGGAAGGCACGCTCCGACAGATCGTTGACCACGCAATAGCCGGCGACATGGTTCATTGCCTCGTCCTCGGAGACATACTTCGCCGTTTTGCCGATGATGACGCCAAGCTCGACTTCCCAGTCGGTCTTTTCGGAGCCGCGCGGAATCTCGACCCGATCGTACGGTCCGGTGATCGCCGACGTCGCTTTCATGAAGATGATCGGCTCGGGCGGCACCGTGGCGCCGGTTTCCTCGGCGTGGTCGGAATAGTTCAGCCCGATGCAGATGAATTTGCCGATGCCGGCGACACAAGGGCCGATGCGCGGATTGCCGTCGACGACCGGGAGGCTGTCGATATCGATCGCACGCAGCACGTCGAGGCCATCGGGGTACAGCGTCTCGCCGGCAATGTCGGCGACATGTTTGGAAAGGTCGCGAATCCGGCCATCGCTGTCGAGAATGCCAGGCTTTTCCGCGTCCGGTTCGCCGTAGCGCAGCAATTTCATCGGGTCTCGTACTCCAGTTGAATGTCTGTCGGGGTTTTCGGTCTGTCAGGAAGCCTGAATGGACACGCCCGGGCAGGAGACAGCCTCTTCTCCGGGCGCGCGAGGGACGCAGGACAGCTCAGCCGACCGCCCGCCTGCTGGTTTGGGCCAGGAGGGCCTCTACAACTGCGTCGCCCATTTCGCTGGTGCCGACCTGGCGGCAGCCGGGCCGCATGATGTCGGCGGTGCGGTAACCTGCGGAAAGCACCGAGCGGACCGCCACCTCGATGCGTGCCGCCTCGCGTTCCAGGGAGAAGGAATAGCGCAGCATCAGCGCCGCCGAGAGAATCGCCGCCAACGGATTGGCGATGTCGCGGCCTGCGATGTCGGGCGCGGTGCCGTGGACAGGTTCGTATAGTCCCTTGTTTCCGGCACCCAACGAGGCCGACGGCAACATGCCGATCGAGCCCGCCAGCATCGCCGCGGCATCGGAAAGGATGTCGCCGAAGACGTTGCCGGTGACGATGACGTCGAACTGCCTGGGATTGCGGATGAGCGCCATGGAGGCCGCATCGACATAGAGGTGCGTCAGTTCCACGTCCGGATAGTCCCTGCCGACCCGGGTAACCACCTCGCGCCACAGCATCATCGTCTCCAGTACATTCGACTTATCGACAGAGCACAGCTTCCTGCCGCGCTTCTGCGCCGTCTTGAAGCCTACGTGGGCAATGCGCTCGATCTCGCTCTCGGTGTAGCGCATTGTGTTAATGCCTTCGCGCTCGTTGGCCGCGTTGACCGAGATGCCGCGCGGCTCGCCGAAATAGAGATCGCCGTTCAGCTCCCGCAGGATCACCATGTCGACCCCGTCGACCACTTCCGGCTTCAGCGTGGAGGCGTCGAGCAATTCGGGATAGAGCACGACGGGGCGGAAATTGGCATAGAGCGACAGCGCCCGGCGGAGCCGCAACAGACCGTTGCCGGCGCCGTCGGCCGGCGGACGATGCTCGTCAGCGGGCACGCCGGTGCCCCCGAGAAGGATGGCGTCGACCTCGCGGCAGAGCTCAAGCGTTTTCGGTGGCAACGCATCGCCGACCGTCTGAATGCCTTCGTCGCCGATCACGGCTTCGATCATCTCGAAGGCCAGGCCTTTGCCGGCGAGTGCGCGCAACACTTTGACCGCCTCGGCGGTCACCTCCTTGCCGATTCCGTCGCCGGGAAGTACCGCGATTTTCACGTCCTGTTTCTCCAGATAGCTCGCTCAGCAGCGCAACCCACCATGGCCCGCGCCCTGTCCGGCGTCTTATAGGTGTGGCGTGCGCATCCTCGAAGTCGTCCTTCGGAAGCAGTCCATCGCCATAGGCGAATGCGCGGCGAGCGGCGTCGGCACATCGCGCCGACGCCGGAGGCGGTCGAGGAACCGGCGGAGGGAGCGTTATCGGGTTTCGCTGTTGGTGAGGTGGTTGAGCAGCAGGCGCACGGACGGCGGCATGGTCTGGCTTTCCTGCACGCAGAGGTTCCACTGTCGCTCGGACCAGGGTTCGTCAAAAACGATGGCAACGGTGTTGCCGCTGGTCACGTAGCGCTCCGCGCATTTCTCCGGCACCAGGCCGATGCCCAGCCCTGCTTCAACCATGCTGAATACGGTCTCGAAACCGTTGACGCGGACCGGCATCCGCAACGAGCGGGTGAGATCGGCGGCCGCGCGTAGCACGAGCGAGTCCAGGAAAGACCCCTTCATTGGCCCGATGAGGTCGAAATCGGTGAATTCGGCAAATTTGACGATCTCGCGATCCGCCAGCGGGTGGTCCTTGTGAACCAGTGCGACAATGCGATCGACCCGATAGGGAATGACCTTGAGGCCCTGGCGCGGCACGACGCCGCCGAACACGCCTATGTCAGCGGCGTTCTCCGCCACTGCCTCAACGGCCTGCTGGCTGGTCCCTTCCTGCAAGTCGATGCGCACGCCTTTATGCAAGGCTAGGAACTCGCGCAGGTCTCGCGGAAGGTGTTGGATGATGGTGGAAACGCTGGCGTGGACGCGGATATGGCCGCGCATGCCGCTGGCATGGTTAGAAAGCTCCGATTCCATCTGGCGCAGGTCGCGCATGACCACGCGGGCGTGGTGCAGCATAGAATGGGCGGCTGCAGTCAGTTCCAGCCCTTTTGAGCCACGCACGAACAACGGCGTCTTCAACCGGGCTTCGAGATCGGAAATGCGCTTGCTGACCGCCGACGCGGCTATGTGCTCGCGGTCGGCGGCCTTGGCTATGCTCTGCTCCTCACAGACGGCGACGAACAATTCCAATGACAACAAGTCGAAACGCACGCGCTACCAATCTCCATGCTTCGATTGCACGATTACCATCTGCGATCCTCGTGCAAGGGAGAGCAGCAATCGCCAATATTCAACCCGGCCGGGCACATCGCCGATCACGACGGGCCCGTTCCCAATAAAGGCTTCGCGCTGCCCGCCGTATCTTCAATAAGGTCGTATTCCGGTCTGGAAGACAATACAAAATCAAATTGCTCACGTCCGGCGAAGCGTGGCGCCAACGGAAGAAGTCAGGATCCGTCCACACATGAATCGATATGATCTCGAAGGCCGTACCGCAATCGTCACGGGCGGCGCTCAGGGCATCGGATTGGCCGTCGTCGAGCGCATGCTCGAATCGGGCGCAAGCGTTTCGATATGGGATCGCGACAAGACGGTGCTGAATGCCTGCGCCGACAAGATCGGACAGCCCGACCGCGTGCAGTGCCTGACGGCCGATATCGGCGTGCTTGCATCGGTAGAGGCGGCGGCGAAGGCGACGCTCGATCGTTACAGCAGGATCGACATCCTGATCAACAATGCCGCTCTTGTCGGCCCTAACATGCCGACTTGGGAGTATCCGCCGGAAGCGTTCGCGGAGGTGGTCCAGGTCGGTCTCAACGGCACCTTCCACTGCTGCCGTACCATCGTGCCGCACATGATGGAGAAGGCCTACGGACGTATCGTCAATCTCAGCTCCATAGCCGGCAAGGAAGGCAATCCCAACGCAGTCGCCTACTCCTCGATGAAAGCCGGCGTGATTGCGCTGACAAAGTCGCTTGGCAAGGAATTGGCTGGTCGCGATATCGCGGTCAACTGCGTGACGCCGGCCGTCGCAAGGACATCGGGAGCAATGGCCCAGGCGCCCGAGCACATAGCCTATATCCTCGGCAAAATCCCGCGCGGGCGCATGCTCGAACTGGAGGAGGCGGCGTCGATGATCTGTTGGCTGGTGACGCAGGAGAACTCCTTCACCACCGGTGCGGTCTTCGACCTGTCGGGTGGACGGGCGACGTACTAGGTCGCCGCAGCAGGAATGATTGAAGAGGAGATTCCCGTGGATTCATTTGTTTTCGAGAACGCACGCGTGCTTGACGGTTCCTCGGACGAAGGCGAGTACGATCGTCACGTACGAGTGTCGGAAGGCATCATCGACGAGGTCTCCGACAAGCCCATCAAGGACACCAACGCCATCAGGATCGACCTGAAGGGCAAGACGCTTATGCCCGGCCTGATCGATTGCCACGTCCACGTCTATTCGGCGGCTGAAGATCCGTCCACCAGTTCACGTATGCCCAACGAACTGGTTGCGCTGCATGCGGCCAGGATCGTCAAGGGCATGCTGATGCGCGGCTTCACGACGATCCGCGACGTCGGCGGCGCAACGCTTGGCTTCAAACATGCGCTCGAGACCGGTCTGATCGAGGGACCTAGGCTGATCATGTGCGGCAAGGCCTTCGTCCAGTCGGGCGGCCATACCGATCCGCGCGAGCGCGGCGAACTGATCTCGGCCGAGACCTTCAACAATCAGCTCGGGAACGTGTCGAAGATCGTCGACGGCGTTGACGAATGTCGCCGCGCGGCGCGCGAGGAGATCCGTAAGGGCGGTCAGTTCATCAAGGTGATGGCTGGCGGTGGCGCGGCGCAGCTGCGGATGCCACGCTCATGGAATGCCTATTCGATGGACGAACTTCGCGCCTTCCAGGAGGAGGCGGACAATGCCAAGACCTATGTCTGCGTGCACGCCCATTCCGACGAGTCGATAGCGCGCGCGCTGGCCTGCGGAATCAAGTCGATCGAACACTGCACGCTGATCACCCCTGAGACGGCCGCGATCATGGCCGGGAAGGGGGCCTATTCGACACCGACGATCAGCGCCTACGAGGCGCAAATCGTCGAAGCCGATCGACTGGGATTGGACGCGGGCGCCGTCGAGCGCCTGAAGTGGGTGCGCGATCGTGGACCGGAATCGCTTGAGATCATGCACAAGGCGGGTGTGAAGATCTGTCACGGCTCGGATCATCTCGGCTTCCTTCACCCTTACCAGAACCTGGAATTCAACATCCGGGCCGAGGCGCTGCCGCCCATCGAAGTGATCCGCTCGACCACTCTTAACGCGGCTGAACTATGCTTGATGCCTGGCAAGGTCGGCACCATTGCCGCTGGCGCCTACGCCGACATGATTGTCATCGACGGCGATCCGCTAAAGGACATCTCTCTGCTCGGCAACGAAGGCAAAGCCTTCCAGGCGATCATGAAGGGTGGTGCCTTCTACAAGAACGAACTTGCCCACTAGCCATGGGCGGATTTGGCAGAGATGAGGGCCGCAGCGGAGCGACGGCGAAATTCCGCTGCATCTCTTCTCGCATTGTCGTGCAATGCGCAGCCGAAGGACAAGAGGTTTTTTTACCGGACTATGCGGTCCAGTGAGCTTAATCTGGTGCCTGAAAACTTGGCGGCTGGCCAGCTATGTCCGACATAGCCAAAAGCCTCGAACGTGATCCGCAACTGGAATCCATCCTTGCCAATCACAAAAAAGGCGCTTGGCATCCAGGTTGAATCCGACAGGCGTCTTGGCGTCGAACTCGCCTTCAACCACGCCATCGGGCTCGGTAGGGGCTGTGATATCGGACTGTGATCCGTCCAATTGCAGCCATCTCTGCGCCGAGGCCAGCGGCAAGCCGATGCTGACGCAATATATCCGCAATCTCCGCGACAAGGCGCGCATGGCCTATGTCGTGCGCATGGAGAAGAAGTTCGAGCGGCAGGCGCTTGAGCACATCGCCGTCCTGCAGGCGGTCGCCGATAAGAGTTCGGACGAGGCCCGTCTGGCTATGTCGCTCCATATTGACCGCGTTCGCGAGCGCTTCATGCGGTGGCTGTTCGCAGATTGACGTGCTTGACGGATCGTCCTGTCGCCGGAATTTCGGACGCCATCGGCCCTTGCCCGCTCTGGACCATCAGGCGCCTGTTTCAGGACGCACTCATCATATTCGCGATGAGCCATCGTCGCTCTCGCCACGGGCTTCATCCTGGCCAAATCCCAAAGATCCATACGGTGACAGACCTGTTGGGCGGACCGCCGTCCTGCCGCTCACCGCAGCAATCTTGTCGGCATAACGGTGACCAAGCCACTGCTGGATGACGATCTCTGGTAGCACGGCAAAATCGCCGGCACCGCCGCGGGGACGACGAGACGATCATCCGTCCCGGACTGGGTTGCTTACGAGCCGGGCCATTTCGTCCATTAAGCGAAGAATCTTGCGAGCCTCATCTGAGACTATGTCGCTGGCGTATCGGCGAAGGCGTTGCGGCTGGTCCCGATACTTGACCTCAAATCCGAAAAAGAAGAAGTTGACAGGCTAATCATCGACCTTTTATACCACATGTCTTGTCTCTAGGGAGGATCAATCCATGAAATCAGTGTTATCGACTCTCGGAATCTGCGGAATCGCTACGGTGGTCGGCTTGATCGCCGCCAGCGGCGCCTCCGCCGAAATGCGCGCCAAGCCATTCCCGGCTTGGGAAACGCCCCAGATCATGTCGACGATCTCCATCGACCAGGCCAAGGAAATCGTTGCCAACCGCACCAAGCCGCAAACCGAATGGAAAGGGCCGGCCGACGGGCCCCGTGCGCCCGAAAAGGCGATGCGCATCGTCTATGTATCGGCCGATCAGTCCTACGTGTCGTTCGTGAACTGGGGGCGCGGCGTCGAAGAAGCAGCTAATATCCTTGGCTGGAAGGTCGATATCCTGAACGGCCGTGGAGCGGTGACGAGCACACTTCAGGCCATGCAGCAGGCCGTCGCCAGTCGGCCCGATGCAATCATCACCTCGGCTGACGCGAGTGCCTTGCAATCGCCGATTTCGCAGGCGGTGGCGGCAGGCATCCCGGTTATCGGGATCCACGCTTCAGCGTTTCCAGGCCCCGACCCCAAGCTGAACCTGTACACCAACATCACGTCCAACCCCGCCGAGATCGGCGAGACGCAGGCCGCCTACGTCCTTGCCCAGTCCAATGCGGAGGCAAAGGTCGTGCATTTCCTCGACAACAGCTTCGCCATCGCCCGGTTCAAGGCTAAGGCGGCCACGGATCCGATCAAGAACTGCAAGGGCTGCACCTTCGTGGACATGGCCAACATACCGATCGCCGACCAGACCCAGCGCATTCCGACCGTGATTTCGGGTATCCTTGCCAACACCGGCAACACGTGGTGGGGCACGACGTGCTGCGACAATTTCTTTCCATACGTCGCCTCGGCCCTGCGCGCGGCCAACGTTCCCACCGATCAGGTCAAGCTTGTCGGCTCGGACGGCCCGCCGTCCGCCTATGACATGATCCGCAAGGGCGAATACGAGGTCGCCACTGTCCCGGAGCCGAGCACCTTGTTCGGGTTCCAGGCGGTCGATGCGGTTGTGCGTGCTGCGGCAGGCCAGGAGCCGTCTCACTTCGTGCAGCCGACCTATCTCGTGACGAAGGAGAATGCAGACGCGGAAGGTGGTGAAAAGAACGAATTCATCCCTTCAAACAATTTCGCCTGCCACTACGAGAATATCTGGAAGGGCGAGAAGAAGGACTGCTCCACGAACTGACCACAGGTCTTTGCGTTGTCCTGGCCATTTTTGACGACCGTCCAAAGCAGGCCAGGGCCATCGTTGGTTTCAGTGAAACGGAGGAGGCATCATGGATGCTGGCGACGATATTCTTTCCATCCGCGGCCTGACCAAGAGCTTTTACGGCGCTCTGGCGCTCGACAATGCTGATTTCACGTTGCGGCGCGGTGAAATCCACGCCTTAGTTGGTGAGAACGGCGCGGGCAAATCGACATTCATCAAGATCCTGGCGGGGGTTTACGAAAAGGACGCCGGGGAAATACGGATCGACGGTCGCATCGTCAATCCGCGGGCGGAACGGCTGCCGATCGCGTTTGTCCATCAGGACCACGCTTTTGCCGAAGACCTGAGCGTCGGCGAAAACATCGCGTTCGGTGCCGGATATCCTCGCCGCGCCGGCCTGATCGACTGGAAGGCGGTCAGGAGTCAGGCGCTGGAAATCTACGAGACCATGGATGTCGAGCCTCTCGATCCCGACAGGATGGTCTCCACGTTAAGCGCACCCGAGAAAGCGATCCTCGCTATCGTGCGTACGCTCGCCCGGACGCCGAAGGTCCTTGTGCTGGATGAGCCGACGGCAGCCTTGCCCGAGGCGGATTCCATGCAGCTCTTTAGGACCATGCAGCGTCTGCGCGACAAGGGAACGAGCATGATCTACGTCTCTCACAGGCTGAACGAACTGTTCGGCCTGTGCGATCGCGTCACGGCTTTTCGCGACGGACGCCACGTGGCGACGGAAGCAATAGCCGACACCAGCACGGACCGCCTGGTTGAACATATGCTCGGACGTCCTGTCGATGTGTTGGAGGCGGGTGATGAAAGCGCTCCGTCGAGCGAGAAGATCGCTCTCAGGGTCGACTCACTCGTCGTCAACGGTCGCGGTCCCGTTAGCTTCGACGTCAGGCAAGGCGAGATTCTGGGACTTGTAGGTTTGCGAGGCGGCGGCCAGGAAGCCATTGGCCGGGCGATCTTCGGAGCGGTTCCGATCGACGGGGGAGCGATCTCGCTCTTCGGTCGGCTCCTGCCGAAGAAGCGCACGATCGGCGGATCGATCGAAGCCGGACTACGGTTGCTCGCCGGCAACCGGGCTGCGGAAAGCACGTTTCCGGGAATGTCCCTGACCGAAAACATCTTCGCAAATCCACGCATCGTCGGCGGGTCGCTCTGGCGATGGAATGCGCCGAAAGACGAGCGCATTGCCGCGCGTCAGCTTCTGGAGCGGTTCGACGTGCGCCCGCGAAACGAGGCGGCGCTGATCGATTGGCTGTCGGGTGGCAACCAGCAGAAGACCTGCCTCGCCAGATGGCTTGGCGACAGCGGGCGCTTGCTGATCCTCGAGGAGCCCACCGCCGGCGTCGACATCGGGGCCAAGCTGGCAATCCACGACATCCTGCGCAAGGCCGCCGCGGCCGGTGTGTCCATGCTGGTCGTTTCGACCGACATGGAAGAGGTCGCCGCCCTGTGCCGGCGAGCCATCATCATCGACCGCGGACGCAAGGGAGCGGAGCTCTCCGGCGCGGCCCTGACCATGGACAACCTGATTTCGCGTTCTTCGCAGGGCAGCCTCAATGCGGCCTGACACGAACAAGACAAGCGTCGATCTCCTTGGGAGAGTTGAATGAGCAATTCCGGCAACGAGACAACCACGACCACGGCGACTCGAGCGCCCGCCAGATCGGGTTCGGGCCTCGTCAACATCGCGGCGAACTACGGTCTGGCGATCATCTTCGTTCTGGTCCTGATCGTGTTCGGCTTCCTGCGGCCCGACACGTATCTGAGCCAGTCGAACGTGGGCAACCTGCTGACCAGCCAGGCTGTCACGGCACTGTTGGCGCTGGCGGTCATGATGCCGTTGACGACGGGCCGGTTCGACCTGTCGGTCGGCTATCACGTCGGCCTCGCCCAGGTGCTCGTCACCGGTCTTCAGGTCAATGCCCATTTGTCCTGGCCGCTTGCGGCCGCGATCGTCCTGCTTCTCTCGATCGCCGTCGGGCTGTTGAATGGCTTTCTGGTGACGCGCATGAAGATCGACAGCTTCATCGCCACCATGGGCGTCGGCTCGCTGCTCTACGGTATCTCCAACTGGTACACGGACGGGATGCAGATTCCGGGACTGGACCTCCCCGATAGCTATGTGGGGCTAGCCGGATCCATCGGCCCCGTCCCCATCCCCGCGCTTGTGGTGCTGGCGGCGGGTGTCATTCTGTGGACCCTCCTGGAGCGCATCCCGGCAGGGCGGGGCCTTTATTTCATCGGGTCCAATTCGCGAGCGGCCGAGCTGTCGGGCGTCAACGTCGATCGTTCGGTCGCCGCCACCTTCGTCGTGGCCGGCGCGCTTTGCGGGATCGCCGGCGTTCTGCTTGGCGCCATCCTGCGTTCGGGGACGCCATCGGTCGGACCCGAGTATCTGCTGCCAGCCTTTGCCGCCGCGCTCCTGGGGGCGACGTCGATCCGACCCGGCCGGGTGAACGTCGGCGGAACGCTGCTGGCCATCCTTATCCTGGCATTCGCGTTCTCGGGCGTCCAGCAACTCGGCGCCGCCTTCTACGTCGAGTATCTCTTCAACGGCGCGATACTCATCATCGCGGTCGCGCTTTCCGTCTATGCGGCGGCTCGCCGTCGCCGTGCGGCAGCCGCCCGGCCCAAGAACTGACACCACTGGATGGAAGGTAAAAGACATGAGAACAGCAATCATCGGATGCGGCACGGTCGGTTCGTCCTGGGCCCTCGTGTTCTCGAGGGCGGGGCACGACGTCGCGATCTACGACAAGTCCGCGTTGGCTGCCGAAGACACGCTGCGCTACGTTAAAGCGAACCAGCCGGAAGCGGCGGGCCGAGTCTCGATCACCCTCGATCTCGAAAAGGCCCTGGCCAGCGCCGACTATGTCCAGGAGAGCGCGCCAGAGAGGCTGCCTATCAAGCGCGAGCTCTACGCGACGATGGATGGCCTGATCGGTGAGAAGACCATCATTGGCAGTTCCACGTCAGGCATCCCGTCTTCGAGCTTTACCGAAAAGCTCGCATGCAGGGACCGCTGTCTGGTCGTGCACCCTATCAACCCGCCCCACCTGATTCCACTAGTCGAACTCGTTCCGGCACCCTGGACGTCTCCCGATACGCTGAGACACGTCAAGGACCTCATGGAAAGCCTGGGACAGCAGCCGATCACCCTGTCGCGCGAAATAAACGGCTTTGTCGTCAACCGCCTGCAAAGCGCGCTTCTGGGCGAGGCGTTCCGCTTGGTCGAGGATGGCATCTGCCTCCCAGGCGACATCGACAAGGCCGTCGCGGACGGCCTGGGACTGCGGTGGAGTTTCATGGGTCCGTTCGAGACGATCGATCTCAACGCGGCCAATGGCATATCGGAGTATTGCGCCAATCTCGGTCCCATGTATTTCGGACTCGCGAAAGAGCAGGCCGATCCGCGCGAATGGGGACCGGAACTGGTTGCCGGCATCGAGAAAAAGATGCGCGCCGCCCTGCCCGCGTCGGACCTTGCGAAGCGCAGGGACTGGCGCGATCGCTTTCTTGAGGCCATCGTGAAGGCCAAGAATTCCATAAGAAGGGACGTTGGCGCGTGATCGCATTTGCAAAGCCTGCCGCAGCACTCCGGCGTGATCGCCTGTCGGATCAGATCGCGCGGGATATCGAGGAGCGCATCGTCGCCGGCGAGCTGTCGATAGGCGATTCCCTGCCCTCCGAGCGCGACCTGATGGCGCACTACGGAGTGGGGCGGCCGGCGGTGCGGGAGGCTTTGCTTTGGTTGAACAAGAAGGGGCTCCTTGCGGTCTCGAACGGCGACCGGGCCCGTGTCAGCGAACCCGACCCCAAGGAGTTGCTTAACCTGTTGTCGGGGGCGGCCAAGATGCTCGTGGCGCGCCCGCAAGGCATAAGGCTCTTCCAACAGACCCGCCGTTTCGTCGAGGCCGCGATTGCGCGGGAGGCTGCCATGTGCGCCACCGACCAGCAAATCGCACGGCTGGAGAAGCTGCTGGTGGCGAATGAAGAGGCCAGGTCGGATCTCCAGGCTTTCGCGCGCAGCGACGATGATTTCCACTACGGCATCGCCGCGACCGTGCGAAATCCGCTCGTCAGCGCTCTCTATCAGGCGGTTTTGGAACTGCTGGAGGAGCAGAGGCGGATTTCCTTGAGCCATCCCCAAGCGCTGACGAAAGCCATGGCTTCCCATCGCAAGCTTTTCGAAGCGATCCGCGACCGCGATCCCGATCGGGCGGAAGCCGAGATGCGCGCGCATCTCGATACTGTCGAACAGACCTATTGGGACATCCGCAAGACCGAGCTGAAGGACGAGAAATGACGTACTACGAGGTGCTGGACGAACGGTTTGCCGACTATATCATTCCTGTTTGCCAGTTGGAGGTCCTGTCGACGGGGTTGCGCTGGGGCGAGGGGCCGGTCTGGTTCGGCGACGGGAGATACCTGCTCTTCAGCGATATTCCCAACAACCGGATTCTGAAATGGGATGAGGTCAGCGGCGCGACCACGCTGCATCGTTATCCGTCCAATTTCGTCAATGGCGGTACCCGCGACCGCCAGGGCCGGCTGGTCAGTTGCGAGCATGGCGGCCGCCGCATCAGCCGTACCGAACATGACGGAACCATCACCGTTCTCGTCGACAGCTTCGAGGGCAAGAGGCTGAACTCGCCCAACGACGTGGTGGTCAAGTCGGACGGAACGATCTGGTTCACCGATCCGCCCTACGGCATCCTGACCGACTATGAGGGCAACAAGGCCGAAAGCGAACTGGGCGCTTACAATGTGTTTCGCTTCGATCCGGACAGCTCGCGGCTGCGGATCGTCGCAGGTGATTTCGTCAAGCCGAACGGCCTCGCCTTCTCGGCGGACGAGCGCAAACTCTTCGTTGCCGACAGTGGCCGCTCGCACGATGCCGGCGCGCCGCATCATGTGCGGGTATTCGATGTCGGCGCCGACGGCTCGCTTTCCGGCGGCGATGTATTCGCGCAGGTCGACCCCGGCATTCCCGACGGCATCCGGGTCGATGAGCGCGGCTCGCTCTGGGTGGCGGCCGGCGACGGGGCCCAGTGTTTCGCATCGGACGGAACCCTGATCGGGAAGATCAAGCCCGGAGAGGTGATCGCCAATATCTGTTTTGGCGGTGCCAAGAAAAACAGGCTCTTTATGACGGGACAGAACGCGCTCTACTCCGTGCATTTGAACACCCGTGGCGTCCAGAGGCCCTGACATGCTGCTCGGCTGCATAGGCGACGATTTCACCGGATCGAGCGATTTGGCCAACACGCTGGCCAAGCAGGACATGCGGGTGACGCAGTATTGCGGCATTCCGGATCGACCGTCCGCTGCGGAGGTGGAAGCGGGCGTCGTCGCGCTCAAGTCACGCAGTATTCCCGCCGAGCAGGCGATCGAGGAATCGCTGAAGGCCCTTCAATGGCTTCAACAGCAGGGCTGCACCCAGTTCCTGTTCAAATATTGCTCGACGTTCGACAGCACTCCGGAAGGCAATATCGGTCCGGTAGCGGCGGCGCTGGCTGAGGCGCTGGATGCCCGCAAGGTGCTTGTCTGTCCCGTGTTTCCCGGCGCGGGCCGATCGCTCTTCCAGGGTCATCTCTTCGTTAACGACCGGCTGTTGAACGAGAGTGGAATGGAAAATCATCCGCTGAACCCCATGGTGGACGCCGACATACGGCGCTGGCTGGCGTTGCAGACCGACATGCCTGTCGGCCATGTCGGTTTCGACGCCGTTCGCGGTGGTCGCGGCCCAATCGCCGATGCGCTGGAAAAGGCCGATGCGCAGGGCGCGCGTCTCATCGTGATCGATGCCGTCTCCGACGACGATCTGATGGAAATCGGGGTGGCCGCCGCCGATCTGCCGCTGTTGACTGGCGGGTCCGGCATCGGAATGGGATTGCCTGAGAATTTCAGGCGGCGTGGCCTGCTTTCGGGTGCGGGCGGCGGATGGCGGGGCGTCGCCGGCCCGTGCGTCGTCCTGTCAGGGTCGTGCTCCGGCGCGACGCGATCGCAGGTCGCACGCCACAAGCAGGCCGGCCTGCCGGCCTTCGAGATCGAAGCCGACGCGGTGATCGCCGGAAGCCTCGACCCGCGCGAACTCGCCGGCTGGGCGTTGTCGCAACCGGCCATGCCGCTGATATATTCCTCCGCTGACCCAAAGGCGGTGCGCGCCGCGCAAGAGCATCACGGAGCCAGCCGGGTCGCCCACGCGATCGAATCGCTTTTCGCAAACATCGCGACGGAGCTTGTGGCGAAGGACATGGGGCGACTGGTGGTGGCGGGAGGCGAGACATCCGGAGCGGTTGTCGAGGCATTGGCGATCTCGGAACTGGAGGTGGGGCCTGAAATCGCGCCCGGCGCGCCGGCCCTGCGCACGGAACTGCCGAATGGGCGGCCACTGGCCATAACCCTCAAATCGGGTAATTTCGGCGGGCCGGACTTCTTCGCCGAAGCAGCCGCGATACTGGGCGCCACATGAGCGAAGAAGCCAGACTGCGTGAGAATATCTGCGCCATGGCGCGGTCGATTTTCGATCGTGGTCTGACCGCCGGCGCATCGGGCAACATTTCGGCCAGGCTATCTGACGGCGGACTTCTGGTCACGCCCACCGGGTCGAGCCTTGGGCGGCTCGATCCGGCAAGGCTATCGCATTTCGATGCCGGCGGCAGGCTCGTTTCGGGCGATCCTCCGACCAAGGAGATGTCGCTCCATCAGGCGTTCTACGAAACGCGAAACGAGGCGGGCGCCGTCGTCCATCTTCATTCGACACATTCGGTCGCCCTTTCTGTTCTTCCCGACACCGATCCCGACAACGTCCTGCCGCCGATCACGCCCTACTCGATCATGCGGCTCGGGAAGGTGAAGCTGCTGCCTTATTTCTCTCCCGGCGACCCCGGAATGGGCGATGCCGTTCGCAGCCTTGCCGGGAAGCGCTCCGCAGTTCTGCTGGCAAACCATGGCCCTGTCGTCGCGGGCAAGGACCTCGAAGCGGCTGTTTACGCGATGGAGGAGATGGAAGAAACGGCCCGCCTCGTCATGTTGACGCGTGGGCACGGACCGGTTCTGCTGACCGAGGGCCAGGTGCGCGATCTGGTGCGAAAGTTCGGGCTTGAATGGGAGAATTAAGATTGAGAATTGAGATCTTCAGCACAGCAATTGATGAAGATCTGAGAAATAGTTTGCAGATTGGTCTGACCTCACATTACGATCGAGCGGTCCAGGAGACAACAAAAATCTGAAGAATAGGTGGCAAGACGATCAAACGAAGCACATCACCTGCAAACCAGTATCGGGTCATTTTATTATTCCGATCTTCTGCCGGTCGATGGTGGCGAACACCGCGCAGATCAGGACGCTCCCCTTGATGATGTTTTGCAGATAGGGATCGACGCCCGCCATGTTCATGCCGTTGGACAGCAGCGTGATGATGAGCACGCCGATCACGGTGCCGAAAATGCTGCCGACGCCGCCGGTCAGCGGCGTGCCACCAACGACCACCGCCGCGATGACATCCAGCTCCAGCCCTTCGCCGAGCTGCGCGGTGGCGGCCATGGCGCGTGCGCCCTGCAACAGGCCCGCGATGCCGCAGAGCGCACCCAGCAGCACGTACATGACGATCTTCGTGCGCGCGGCACGGATACCGGTCAGGATCGCGACACGTTCGCCGCCGCCGATCGCCCTGACCTCGCGGCCGAAGACGGTCCGGTTGAGGATGACATAGGTGACCACGGCCAGGCCCAGGCCGATCATGACGGAGTGGGGGATGCCGAAGCTGCGGTCCGCATAGGCGCTCAGAAACCCGTCGTCGTCGATCGAAATCGGCGCGCCACGCGTGAAAAACAGCAGCACCCCGCGATAGACCACCATGGCGCCCATCGTGGCGATGAAGGAGGGCACCTTGCCCTTGGCGACGAGGATGCCGTTGACCGCGCCGGCCAATGCGCCGACGGCGATGGCCGGAACGATGGCGGCCGCGCCCATGCTGGCGGAGGCCAGCGCCGCGACCAGGGCCGCCAGGCCGACGATCGACCCGACGGACAGGTCAATCGACCCGGCCATGATGACGAAGGTCATGCCCAGCGCGGCTACCAGCAGCACCGTTCCCTGTTGAAGGACGATGAGAAGGTTACTGACCGTCAGGAAGCGGGGCGACGACAGAGAGAAGATGACGATGAGCACCAGCAGCACCGCAATGGGAAAGGCGCGCCGCATCACGTTCACGCGCCAGGCCGGAGCGGCGGGGGACGGTGAAGCGGTGTGGACGGACGAACTGGCAGTATCGGTCACGGGATCCTCTCAGGCCATATGCTTCACGATGTCATGCTCGGTCAGCCCGGCCGCCAGGTCGAACATGTGAGCAATTCTTCCCTGTTTGAGCACTAGCAAGCGCTCTGCCATGCCGATGAGCTCGGGCATGTCTTCCGACGACAGGATCACCCCCAGCCCCTTAGAGGCCTTCTGGCGGATCACCTTGTAGATTTCCATGCGCGCCCCGACATCCACGCCGCGCGTGGGATTGTTCAGCAGAAGCAGGCGAGGGGAGATCGAAAGGCACTTGCCGATGACGACCTTCTGGAGATTGCCGCCCGACAGCGTGCGGCAGACCGTATCGGGCTCGCCTTTGATCCCGATGGTCGAAATCAGCTCGTTCGCGGCCGCGAGCGCCTGTCGCCTCGAAAAGAACGGGCCGCGTCGTGGCGGCCGGGCCATGGTCAAGTTGTCAAGGACGGTGAAATCCCCGATCAGACCCTCGTTGCCGCGGTCGCCGGGCAAGTGCGCGATCCCCTCGCGCCAGGCGTTCACCGGGCTTACGGGACGATAGGGGCGGCCCTCGAGGCGCATGGCGCCGTGCTGGATCGGCCGGTCCCCCGCAATGGCGGCGAACAGCGCCTCGGCGCCGGCGCCCTTCAGCCCCGCGATGCCGAGGATCTCGCCGGCGCGCACAGTGAGGCTGACGCCTTCGAGTTCGCGGTCGACGGCGATGTCGTTCGCTTCGAAGACAACCTCGCCGGCGTCCGAGCCGGCCTTTGGCCGCGCGGGATAGAGGCCCTGGGACAGGTCGCGGCCAACCATGAGGCGATGGATCTCGTCGGGCGCGATGTCCTTGGTCAGGAACGTCCCGGCCAGTTGCCCGTCCTTGAGGATTGTGAGTTCGTCCGACACGGCGACGACTTCGTCGAGGTGATGCGACACGAACGCGACCACCACGCCTTGCGCCTTCAGGCCGCGGATCGCACCAAGTACGGCGTCGACCTCGCGATGATCGAGATAGGCCGTAGATTCGTCGAGCAGGAGAATTTGCGGGTCGGTTGACAATGCGCGCGCGATCTCGACGCATTTCAACTCGCCCAGGTTCAGCCTCTCTATATCGCTCGTCGCCGAAATGCCCGCTCCGATACGGTCGAGTACGGCCTGGGCTTCTTCCGTCATGCGGCGGAAGTCGACGAAACCCATCGGCGCGAAACGGCGCAGCCGGTCGATGAAGATGTTTTCCGCGATGCTGAGCGCGCGGTTGATGGTGATTTCCTGATGGACAAGCGCCACGCCCGAGGCCGAAGCCGCCATCGTGTCGCGCGGCGCATATGGCTTACCGTCGAGCCGCATCTCGCCCGTGTCGGGCACGATTGCGCCTGCGAGCATGCGCAGCGTCGTGGATTTTCCCGCGCCGTTCTCACCGACGATCGCATGGACGAGGCCCGGACGAAGGGTGACCGACACGTCGTCCACCGCGCGGCTGCGACCGAAGGTTTTTGTCAGATTCCGGGCTACGAGACTCATTGGCCCTCACCGCGATGCGGAAGCCGGCTCGGGCGAAGAGTGCCCGAGCCGGTCCGACCATTGGTCAATCGCTGTACTTCATTTCGAAGGCAGCGGGCTTTGCATCCTTGTTGTAGAAGCGCGAATGTTGCTTGAAGTCATAAGGCGGCACGCCACCGGGGAAATCCTTTTCGAACTGGGCCACACGGTTCTGGGTCAGCGGCAAGAGCTTGAGCTTGATGTTGTCGGCCTCCTTCGGCACCGGGAAGCCCTTGATCTGGTCGAACAGCGTCACCAGCGCAAAGCCGCCCTGTAGCCAATGCCCGCCGATGTCGAACAGCAATTCGCCCGACTTTACGGCGTCCACGTTTTCCGGATTGAGATCCATGCCCACGACGATAACGTCCTTGCCGGGCGTCTTGCCGTGCCCCTTCAGGGCCGCCATGACGCCGGTGGCGGTGCCGCCATTGGCGGCCCACACGCCGGTGATGTCGGGATTGCCCTGGTAAAGCGATTCAAACACCGTCTGCGACGTGTCGCGAACGAAATTCCCGTCGACCTCGCCGGCGACGCGCACGTCGGACACTTCCTTGAGCGCGTCCTCCAGGCCCTTGCGGCGATCGATCGCCACTGACGTGCCGGCGGTGCCGTTGACGACGCCGATCACCTTCTTGCCGTCCGGCCCGGGCTTGATGGCATCGAACAGCGCCTTAGCCATCTGGTAGCCGGCGTCCTCGTCGCTCGGTCCGATGAAGGCGATATAGTTCGGGAACCGGTCCGACTGCGGCTGGAAGCTCGGGTAGCTGTCGGTCAGGACCACTGGAATGCCGGCGTCCTTGGCGAGCGACAGGCCTCTGGCCGCGGTCGCCCAGTAGGGCGTGAAGATGATGCCGTCGACATGCTGAGCGACCAGGTCCTCGAGCGACTTGACCATCTGGTCCGGCTTGTTGTCGGCATTGAGCACGACCAGGTGGACGCCCAATTCGTCGGCGCCCTTCTTCATGAAGGTGACGTAATTGTTCCAGAACTGCGCATCGAGCGTGGGAACCACCACGCCGATAGTCGGTTCGTCGGCCGCCGCGGCGGGCGCCGCCAGGGCGAGGGGGCCTATGGTTGCCGCGAACACGGCAAAGGCGGCTGATCGCAGCCGCGATACGATGGACATGAATACCTCCCAAGTCGTCGAAATCTAATTCCCAAAGGCCGCCCGTCGCGCGGAAGCTGCTCGCTTGTCCGCCGAATGGATGGATCCTCCGGCGCCACTCGTTATCATAATCAATCAAAAATAGTCAAAATAATTCTTGCGCGTGCATTAATCATGGTGGATAGCCAAGCGCGAGCATTAAAACATGCGCAGACCGCACGGATTTCTCTGGTATAGGTTGAGACGAATTGCCCGATCTGACCATTTGTCACGAAGTGCGAGATCTATAGCCTTGTCCAGGAAGAAAACTGCGGTGCACGACGACGCCGGTAGTCAGAACGCCGCATGGGAGGAGGAGGCGGGCCGCGGCCGCGTGGAGCTCATTCCGGCCAAGCGCCATGCCTTCATCCTGGAGCACATCAAGCGCCAGGGCACGGTCGCCATCCAGGAACTGATCGATCTCATCGGCGCGTCGCCGTCCACAATCCGGCGCGATCTCGAGGCGCTCGAGCGGCAGGGCGCGCTGGAACGCACGCATGGAGGCGCCATGTTGCAGCGCACCGAATTGGCCACGTTCGAGCCGGATATCGCCACGACAGCGCAGTTCGCACGGGCGGAAAAAGAGGCCATCGGTGCCGTGATGGCCGCCCAGTTGCGTCCCGGACAGAGCGTCATATTCGATTCCAGCACGACCGTTCTGGAAGTGGCGCGCGCCATCGCCGCCGCGCCGATGGAACTGACCGCCGTCACCAACAGCCTGCTGATCGCGCAGCTTCTGGCTACGGTCCCCGGCGTGCGGCTCGTGGTTCCGGGCGGCACGTGCAAGCCCGGCTCGCTGACCCTGGTGGGCCATCCGGGCGAGAACTTCCTGCGCACCATCCATGCCGACGTCGCCATCCTCGGGACGCATACCATCAGCGGCAATATCCTGACCGAGACCTCGCTCGAAGTGGCGGCCATGAAGAAGGCGATGATCGTTGCGGCGCGGCGCGTCGTCGTGCTGGCCGATCACTCCAAGTTCACCAGCCCGAACTTCTGCACCATCTGCGACGTTTCGGAGATCGACGAGATCATTACCGACGAAGGGATCGATCCCGCCCACCTCAGCGCCCTTCGCGCGCTCGGTGCGGAGGTTCGGATCGTCGACGTCGCCGAAAGACCGCGCGCCGCGCATGGGTGACCTCGACGTCAGGGTGCTGGCCGACGACTTGACCGGGGCGCTGGACAGCGCGGTCGCCTTTTGCACGCCGGCGGCGGGCATCGGTGTCAGCTGGTGGCCGCGTGCTGCCGAGCGGCGGCGTCTGGCGATCGATCTGGCGACGCGCGAAGGGTCCGAAGCCGATGCGGTCGGGCGCCACCTGGCGCAGGCGTCCTGGCTCTTTGAGGGCGAGACAAGCTTCAAGAAGATCGACAGCCTGTTGCGCGGTCACGTCATTGCCGAGATCGTCGCCGTTGCGCGCGGGCAGGCCTACGATCGCCTGATCGTGGCGCCTGCCTTTCCGTTTCAAAAGCGCGTGACGCTTGCCGGCAGGCAGTGGCGGCTCGACCGGTCCAGCCCGGAGATGGCAGGTCCGGATCTCGTCGCGGGTCTGGGGGCGTGGCGGCGAACGGGCGTTGCCCGCCCCGGTGATGCGCCGGCGCACCCGGTCACGGTCTACGACGCGCGAGACGACGCGGATCTGGATCGCATCGTCGAGTCCGCGCTGGGGGCGGGAGGCAAAACTCTCTGGATAGGAACCGGCGGGCTCGCGGCTGCCCTCGCAAGGCGGGCCGGCGTTCCGCCGCGCCTCAAGCCGGTGCTGCCCGCTCCGCTCTTGGCGCTGGTCGGGACCGACCACGAGGTCACCCGTGGCCAGGCGGCACACTTTGCCCGTGCCCGCCCCGAAGGATGCTTTCACGTCGGCGACGACGTCACCGCCGATCGCCTGCTGATCGCGCAACGCATTGCGCTGGGCGCGCCCTCGCTCGTTACCGTGGACGCTGCCGGGACGCGTCGGGAGGCTGCGAGCCGGATCGGACGGGTGTTGGCGCAACTGCTTGACGCCTTGCCGCGCCCGGGCGTCCTGCTGGTCACGGGCGGCGAGACGCTGCGGTCCGTCTGCGACAGCCTGGGAACGGCCTATCTGTCGATCGAGAACGAGGTCGAGCCGGGCATTCCGGTCTTCCGCATGGTCGGAGGTGACTTCGACGGGCAGTTGACCCTGTCGAAGTCCGGGGGCTTCGGCACCCCTGATCTGCTCTGCCGTCTCGCCGGCAGCAGCTGATAACGGCGCAAAGTTCGTCAAATTCGCGAAATTCTTTGAAATTCCCGATCGGCGGCCAGGCTATGTCGCCGGCGCGTGCCGATCTATCGAGCAGATATGACGACAAAAGAATTTATATGATCGCAAAAGAAAGAACTTGCGCATTTATGGAGGATCGCCTTAGAGGGTACTGAGAAATGATCATTGGGAGTCAGCATGTCTGGTCTTCGGCTCGGCGTGACGATGGGGGATCCGGCTGGCATCGGTCCGGAAATCATAGCCAAGGCGTGTGCGCGCCTTCGTCCCGAATTGGCGCGCAGGTCGCTTTCGCTCGTCATCCTCGGCAGCGCTGCCGCGATGCGCGGGGTCGAATCCCTGTCCGGCCCCATCCCGCTCGAAGACGGAAGTCACACGGCGCCGATCAGCATCTTCGATGTCGGGCCGGAACGCGTTCCAGTTGAGCCCGGCGTGATGTCGGCGGAAGGCGGTCGGCTTGCCTACGAGGCCATCAACCACGCCGTGCGATTGGCCAGCCAGGGCAGGATCGCGGGCATCGTGACGGCGCCCTTGAACAAGGAAGCCCTCAACCTGGCGGGCTACCACTATTCGGGCCATACCGACATGCTGGCCGACCTGACCGGCGCGCCGGACTCCGTGATGATGCTGGCTCATGGCGATTTCCGCGTCAGCCACGTCTCCACCCATGTCGCCCTTGCGCAGGTGCCCTCCAAGCTGACCGAACCGCGCCTGCGCCGCGTCATTCAGTTGACCGTGGAGGCGTTGCGCATGCTGGGGATCGCCCGGCCCCGGATCGGCGTCGCCGCGCTCAACCCACACGCCGGTGAGGGTGGGATATTCGGGCGCGAGGACATCGATATCACGGCGCCGGTCGTCGCGTCGTACGCGGATGCCGATTTCGACGTCTTCGGTCCCGTTTCCGGCGACACGGTGTTCGTGAAGCTGCGCGCGCGCCAGTACGACGCCGTCGTCGCGATCTACCACGACCAGGGCCACGTCCCGGTGAAGCTCCTGGGCTTCGACGTCGACCCGGTGACCGGCCAGTGGAAGGCCCTTTCCGGCGTCAATGTGACGCTCGGCCTGCCGATCATAAGAACCTCGGTCGACCACGGAACGGCCTTCGACATCGCCGGCAAGGGCATCGCCAACGAGGAGAGCCTCGTGGAAGCGATCGACTATGCCGTTCAGCTCGCCGGCCCGGCCGACGCCGCCGGCCGCTAGCCCGAACAAGCCTGCACGAAAGCGAGATGCTCATGACCAAGGACCAGACCGCCTACAAGATGTACATTGATGGCCGGTTCGTCGACGGCGATTCCGGCACCCGCGATGTGATCAATCCCGCCGATGGCAAGCCGTTCGCGTCGGTGCCGGAAGCCAGCGCCGACCAGACCCGGCAGGCGATCGCGGCGGCCCGCAAGGCGCAGCGCGCCTGGGGCCTGAAGTCGCCGCTCGAACGGGCCGGCGTGATGAAGCGCATTGCCGCCGCGATCCGCAAGAACCACGCGCGCCTGGCCGAGATTGTCGTTCGCGAGCAGGGCAAGCCGATTAACGAGGCGATGGGCGAAGTCGGCGGCGCGGCCGAGTTCTTCGACTATTTCGCCGAGTTCGCGCGCCGTATCCAAGGCGAGATCCTGCCGTCGGACTTTGCCGGCGAGCAGATATGGATCCAGCGCGTTCCGGTCGGCGTTGTCGGCGCCATCATCCCTTGGAACTATCCCTCCGCGCTGGTCAGCCGCAAGGTCGCCCCGGCGCTGATCGCCGGCGATACGATCGTGCTCAAGCCGCATGAGGACACGCCGCTTTCGGCGCTCGAACTGGCGCGCATCTTCGCCGAGGCCGAGGTGCCGGCGGGGGTTGTCAATATCGTCACCGGCCGCGGCGAGACCGTCGGCGAAGTGCTGTGCACCGAGCCGGGCGTCGACCTGATCACCATGACCGGATCGGTGCCGACCGGAAAGCGCATCATGGCGAACGCGTCGCGCAACCTCACGCCGGTCTCGCTGGAACTCGGCGGCAAGGCGCCTTTCATCGTGCTCGAGGACGCCGACATCGATCTCGCAGTGCGCTCGGCCGCCACGTCCCGCTACATGAATTGCGGCCAGGTCTGCATCTGTAATGAGCGCACCCTGGTCCACCGTTCCGTCTACGACCGCTTCGTCGAAGGCTTCGTGGAATTCTCGAAGTCGCTGATGGTTGGAGACCCGATGCGCACGACCACGGACATCGGTCCCAAGGTCAGTCTGGAAGAGTTGGAAAAGGTCGAAGGCGTCGTGGCCGAAGCCGTGTCGGGAGGCGCCCGCATGGCGCTCGTGGGCGGTCGACCGAAGACGCCGCCGGTCGAGGGCGGATACTGGCTCACGCCTACCGTCCTGACCGGTGTCACCGCCGACATGCCGATCATGACGCGCGAGATTTTCGGCCCGGTCGTGCCCATCATGCCTTTCGACACGTTCGAGGAAGCGGTCGAGATCACCAATGCGAGCCGCTACGGGCTCTCGGCCTATCTGTTCACCAACGATCTCGGCCGGGTGATGAACGCCGTCAATGACGTGTCGTTCGGCGAGATCTACGTCAACCGGATCGGACCCGAGGCGCTGCAGGGCTATCACGTCGGCTTCCGCGAGAGCGGCCTTGGCGGCGACGACGGCAGCCACGGGCTCGAAAGCTACCTTCGCAAGAAGACGGTCTACGTCAACTATTCGGGCGGCGCGACCGTGCCCCTGATGCCGTACGGGCGCTGACCGGTCGAAACTTCGCAATTCAATCCAAGGGAGGAACTTCGCATGTACAGGATCGCATCTCTCACGGCGGCGTTGGCCTTGTCCGTCGCGACCGCCGCGCCGGCGCTGGCGCAGGACTATAGCTGGCCGGACAAGATTCCACCCGAAGCCAAGGCGCTGCTCGAGCCGCTGCCGCTGTCGCCCCGGGGGCAGCCCGTTCCAGGCTTCCCCGATGGCCCGCCGGCGGCGTCGCCCGATGCGCTGAAGCTGAGCGATGCCGACATTGCCAAGCTCAAGGACGGAAAGTTCGCCGCCGGGCTCGTCATGCACACCATGGACGCCGGATGGCCGCAGTTGCAGGTGGCCGGTATCACCAACACCTTGAAGGAATACGGCATCGACGTCGTCGCCACTACCGACGCCAAGTTCCAGCCGGGGCAGCAGATCAGCGACCTGGAGCAGATGATCGCGCGCAAGCCGGACGTCATCTTCTCGATCCCGATCGATCCGAAGTCGGAAGCGGAAGCCTACAAGAAGGCGGCCGCCGCCGGCATCAAGCTTGTCTTCATGGACAACGTGCCCGTCGATATGGCTCCCGGCAAGGACTACGTGACCGTCGTCGCCTCCGACAACGAGAAGAACGCCTATTTCGCCGCGCAGGAACTCGTGAACGCGATCGGCGGCAAGGGCCAGGTCGGCATCATCACGCTGGTCTACGACTATTACTACTCGGTCGCCGCCCGCAAGGTCGGCGCGCAGAAGGCCTTCGCCGAGCATCCGGACATCAAGGTGGCCGATGTCGGCACCTTTACCGCGCCGGAAAAGGCCTATGAGGTGGCCACCGCCATGCTGACGGCCAATCCCGACATGAAGGGTATCTTCGTGGCCTGGGACACGCCGGCGCAGCAGGTGCTGGCGGCGGCCAAGACGCTGGGCCGCGACATCGTCATCACCACCAACGACATCGCCAGCGACAGCGCGCTCAATGTCGCGCGCGGCGAATTCCTGGCCGTGGGTGCCCAGCGTCCTTACGACCAGGGCGTCGCCGAAGCCAAAGCCGCGGCGATGGCGCTGATCGGCAAGGAGGTGCCTCCCTACGTGTCCGTCCCGACGCTGCGGGTCAAGAAGATCGATCTTCTCAGCGCTCTGAAGCTTGTCACGAAGGAAGATCCTCCCGCTTCCGTCGTGAAGGTTTGCGACGGCAAATGCTTCTGAGCCACATGGCGGCGGGCTGACCGCGCCCGCCGCCGCCTTTCTCGAAGAAGGCACGCAATGCCACACAATAAGACGCCGACGCCAGGAACCGCGATCGTCTCGATGGAGCATATCGTCAAGACGTTCGGCGCCAATCGCGTGCTGTCGGACGTGTCGTTCGAGGTCAAGGCCGGCGAAACGCACGCTCTGCTCGGAGAAAATGGCGCCGGCAAATCGACGCTGATGAAGGTGCTGATGGGCGTTTACCGGCCCGATTCAGGCCGCATCTTGTTCGCCGGCGAAGACGTCACCGCGCTCTCACTGCGCCAGAGGCTCGACCGCGGCATCGCCATGATCTTCCAGGAGCTGAGCGTGCTTCCCAACCGCTCGGTTGCGGAAAACCTCTTCGTCCTGCGCGAGCCGCGCGGCTTCGGATTTCGCGTCGACGGCGCCAGCATGATCAGTCAGGCGCGTGCCTTGATCGCCCGCTACGACTTCCCGCTCGATGCCACGGCGCGTGTCGGCGACCTGACCTTCGCCCAGCGCCAGATGGTCGAGATCCTCAAATCCATTTCCCGCGGCGCTAGGCTGCTGGTCATGGACGAGCCGACCTCGTCGCTGACCGTTCAGGAGGAGGACACGCTGTTTTCCACCATCGGACAGTTGAAGGCGGACGGCATCGGCATCGTCTACATTTCCCATCGCATGGCCGATGTGCTGCGGCTGTCGGACCGGATATCGATCGTCAAGGACGGCCGGGCTGTCGGGCCGCTCGATCCGGCCGAGACGTCGATCGAAAAGATCGCCGCCCTCATGTCGCGGCCGCCCAGGAATGATGAACCGGCGCCGGCGGTGGCCGCAACCGTGGCGAAAGCCGCGCGGCATGAGGATGGCGCGGCTCCTGTCCTGGCGGTGCGCGGGCTGCGCACGGCCCGCAAGCTGGTCGACATCGATCTCGATGTGCAGGCAGGCGAGGTCGTGGGACTGGCGGGTCTGGTCGGCAGCGGCCGTTCGACCCTGGCCAAGGCGTTGTTCGGCGTCATTCCCGATGCGTCAGGCGCGGTGAGCATTTCCGGCAAGCCGGTCAAGCCGGGGTCGGTGCGCGCCGCCGTCACGGCCGGCGTGGCGCTTGTTCCCGAAGACCGTCGCCTCGAGGGACTGGTCGGAGGTCGGCCGCTCCAGGAAAATATCTCGCTGCCGGATCTGGGTTCCCTCACGCTTGGCGGCAGGTTCGGTCCGGTCGCCTGGTGGCGTATCGCGGACCTGTTCAAGCGCTACCGCGACGATCTCAACATCGTCTGTCGCGGCGGGGGACAGCCGGCGCAGGAACTGTCGGGCGGCAATCAGCAGAAGGTCGTCTTCGCCAAATGGCTGGCGATGAAGCCGCGCCTGCTCATTCTCGACGAGCCGACGGCCGGCGTCGACATCAACGCCAAGCGCGAAATGCGCGACCTGGTCAGGAAGGCCGCGGGCGAGGGCATGGGCGTGCTCATGGTCTCCTCCGAACTGGAAGAACTGCTGGATCTGTCGGACCGCATCGCCGTGATGGCGGAAGGCCGCGTCACCCGTGTCCTTCAGGGCATCCAAAGCGAAACGACCCTGCGCGCACTGTTGCAGGAAGAAGCGGCCTGCCAGGGGCGCAAGCGAAACGAGGAACTGGCTGCATGAGTGATCTGTCATGAGTGATCTGTCAGCATCGACGGCACGGCAATCCGCCGCCAGCCGGATCGCCGACTTTTTGCGCGATCACATCACCTATGTGATCTTTTTGGGCATTACGCTCTACTTCATCCTGTTCGCCCCGCATTTCGCATCCCTGTCGACAGCCAGCGCTGTCTTGCGCATTACCGCCATCGTGTCGGTGATGGCGATCGGCATGACCTTCGTCATCGTCTGCGGCGAGATCGACCTGTCCGTCGGATCGGTGGCCAGTTTTTCCGGCATGATCGGCGCTCTGCTGATGGACCGCGGCATGTCGAGCTATGCCGCCGCCCTCACCGTGCTGGCCGAGGGCGCTCTGATCGGCGCGGTGTCGGGTGTGCTGGTGACGAAGGTGCGCATTCCGTCTTTCCTGGTCACGCTGGGAATGCTGTCGATCTTTTCCGGCCTGGCGCTGACCATCACCGGAACCCGGCCTGTGCCGATCGTCGACGACGGCTTTTCCAACCTGTTCTGGAACGGCGGCATGTTCGGCATCCAGGCCCCGATCTGGTGGACCATAGCGCTGACCATCGTCGGCTACTACCTGCTGCACCAGATGGCCTATGGGCGGCGCGTTTTCGCCACCGGCGGCAATGCGGTCGCGGCGCGCTTTTCGGGCGTGCGCACCGATTGGGTCAAGATCGTCGCCTTCATGCTTTCGGGCTCCACGGCCGCGCTGGCCGGACTGATGCTGGCCGCGCGCTCGACGGCCGGCAACCCCAGCCTCGGCGCCGGGCTGGAACTCGACGTGATCGCGGCCGTCATCATCGGCGGTACCAGCCTCTTCGGCGGCTACGGCTCGATCCTGGGTTCGGTGGTCGGCGCCATCTTTATCGGCATCCTTGGTTTCGGCCTGTTGGTTCTGGGGCTTTCCACCAGCATCCAGGAGGTGATCAAGGGCGCCATCATCATCATCGCGGTGTCGTTGAATCGGCGGTGAGGGCACGAAGCAACGATCGCTGCCGAGGCCAACAGCCAGCATTCATCAAGATCCCGGTGATGGTCACCGGCTAACAGGGAGGAACTGAAATGAAAAGACGAGCGACGTTATTGATGATGGGCACCCTTGCGGCGTCCGTCGCGCTGTTCACCTGCGGTGCTTCCGCGCAGGAAACCTACAAGCCCGAATGCTACGCACCTGCCCCGGACAGCGCTTCGGTGATATCCTATGCGAAGAAGGACGGACCCTACAGAATTGCCCTGGTCAACGGCTATGTCGGCAACGACTGGCGCGCCAATTCCATCCAGACCGCGAAGGCATGGGGTGCCCGTCCCGAGAACAAGTCCAAGCTGGCCGAATTCAAGATCATCTCGGTCGGTAACGATTCCACGGCCCAGATATCGGCAATCGATAACTTCATCGCCGCCGGCTACGACGCCGTGATCATCAATGCCGTCAATCCCACGGCCTTTGGCGCCGTCGTGCGGCGCGCCACGCAGGCCGGCGTGGTCCTTGTCACCTATGACAACGTTCTCGACTCCGACAAGGTCGTGCAGATCAACGAGGACCAGGTCGAGCTCGGCCGCCTCAAGGCGCAGGCCGTGGTCGACGGCATCAAGGCCAAGAAGGGCGACGTCTCGGGCCAGGTCCTGGAGGTCGATGGCGTTCCCGGCAACAGCGTGGATCGCGACAACCAGACAGGCTTCAGCTCGGTATTCTCCAAATATCCCGATCTGAAGGTGGTCAAGGTCGAGGGCGACTGGGACGTCGGCACCGCCTCGAAGGTGACATCCGACGCCATCGCCACCAACGGCAATTTCGACGGCGTGGTGGTCCAGGAAGGTTCCGTTGGTGCGCTCGAGGCGATGGCCGCCGCGAAGCATCCGGTCGTCCCGGTCGGCTTCGACGCGGGCAACGGCACGCGGATGCTGGTTCACCAGGGCAAGTACCCCGGCGTCACTGCCGCCCAGGCGCCGGCGTTGGCCGCCATGGCGCTGGAGGCGTCGGTGGTGCTGCTGGAGGGCAATGCCCTGCCGCAGAAGGTCTTCCTGCCGATCCCGCACAAGGACAACGCCGATCTGGTCGAGGGCAAGGACTTCTTCCCCGATCTGCCGAAGACTTTCTACACGGCTACCGGCTTTCCGCAGTGCTTTCCCGTCTTCACCCCGGATGAGCTGAACGGCCAGACCGCCGATAACGCCAACTAGGCAACGCCGCACCGATCCGGCCAGCGCGCCGGCCGGATCGGTGCGAGGGAGCATGCATGGCCGATCGCTATGTTGAATTGAAGTCGGTATCGAAGGCCTATGGCGGCGTTCCGGCGCTGACCGACGTGGATTTCCGCTGCGAGCCGGGACGCGTGCACGCCATCCTCGGGGAGAACGGCGCCGGCAAATCGACCCTGATGAAGCTGTTGGCCGGCGTCATCCAGCCGGACACGGGCACGATTTCCCTCGCTGGAGAGACGGTGCATCTTTCCTCTCCGCGCGAAGCCGCGGAGCGGGGCACGGTGTGCATGTTCCAGGAACTGTCGCTGATGCCGCATCTTTCGGTCGGCGACAATATCGTGCTTTCCGCTCCGCGGACGCGATTCGGGCTGATGCGCAGAAGCGTCTACCGGGAGGCGCGGGAAGCTCTCGATCTGGTTGGCGCCAGGTCGATCCCGCTCGGCGCCCGCGTCTCGGGACTGTCGCTATCCGAACGCCAGCTTGTCGAAATCGCCAAGGCGGTGTTTCGCAAACCCCGGCTTCTCATTCTCGACGAGGCGACCTCGGCTTTGACGAGCGATCTTGTCGACACCGTATTCGATGTCCTCAGGATGCTGAAGGAGCAGGGCGTTGCGATCCTGTTCATCTCGCATCGCATGCACGAGGTCGACGCCATCGCCGACCGCATATCCGTCTTCCGCAACGGCAGGCACATCGAGACCTTCGACGTCGGCGAACGCACGACCGACGAGATCGTTTCCCTGATGATCGGCCGCTCGCTGGAGGAATTGTTTCCGCCGCGCCGCCCGCCTGTGCCCGAGACAGCGCCGATCGTCCTGGATGTGTCGGACGTCAGTTGGCAAAATCAGCTTGCCGACGTGTCGGTGGCCGCCCGCGCCGGCGAGATCGTCGGGCTCGGCGGGCTGGACGCGCAAGGCCAGCAGCAGATCATGCACGCCGTCTTCGGCGTGCTGCGCGGCGTGTCGGGCCGCATCACGCTGAATGGCAGGCAACTGAATGGGCTGAAGCCGCCGAGGGTGAAGCAGGCCGATATCGGTCTGGCGCTAGTGCCGGAGGATCGCAAGACCGAAGGGCTGATCCCCGGCATGTCGGTGGCGCAGAACATGCGCCTGGCGGCGCTAGGACGTGCGCCCTTCGGCCTGCTCGACCTCAACGGACACAACGAGGCCCGGCTGCACCAGCTGATCGAACGGCTGGCCCTGACCTACGGCTCGCTCGATGATCCTGTCGCGACGCTGTCGGGCGGCAACCAGCAGAAGGTGGTACTGGCCAAATGGCTGGTGCTGTCACCGAAATGCCTCCTGCTGATGGACCCGACGCGCGGCATCGACCTGCCGACCAAGGCTCAGATCTACAGGCTGCTCGCCGATCTCGCCGCCGAGGGGATGGCCGTCATCTTGCAGTCGACCGACTATGAGGAACTTATCCACCTGTGCGACAGGGTCTATGTATTCTACCGGGGCAAGGTGGCTCGGGAACTCAAGGGTGAGCACCTGTCCGCCGACGCGCTCATCGCCGCGTCGATGAACGTACACCTTCATGCTGAGGCTCAACCATGACGACCTGGCTTCGCCGAAATGCGAAGGAAGCCATCGCTGCTCTGGCGCTGGTGGTGTTGTTCGCCTGCTATATCGCCATCCATCCACGCGGCTTCTCCACCTATGTGGTGACCATTTGGTCGAACCAGGGGGCCTTGCTCGGGCTTGCCGCAATCGCCCAGTTCTTCGTGGTTTTGGTTAAGGGAATCGACCTTTCGGTCGGCTCGATCATCGCACTGACCAATGTGGTGGCCTCGTTTCTTCTGAACGGCTCCCCGGCGTCGATCGCGCTTGGCACGGTGGTGGTGCTGGTCGTGGGGGTGGCATGCGGGCTACTAAACGGCGTCGTGGTCGTTTATGGCCGGGTACAGCCGATCGTCACGACCCTGGCGACCGGCGGCGTCTTCGGCGGCATCGCCCTGCTTTTGCGCCCGACGCCCGGAGGCAGCGTAGACGAGACGGTATCGGATGCCCTCACCTATGCGGTGGGAGGAATCCCGGTCTCCGCCATCATTCTTGTCGTCGTTCTTCTGGCGCTGCAGGTCTTTCTACGCTGGACGGCCGTCGGGCCGGCCCTCTATGGCGTCGGGTCATCCGAGCAATCGGCCTATATGACAGGCCTTCGCGTGAACCGGCTTAAGCTGATCGCCTACGGCAGCAGCGGTTTCGTCGCGGCCCTTGCAGGCATCTATGTCAGCATGGTCACGCTGACCGGCGATCCCAACATCGCGCCGTCCTACACGCTGAACTCGATCGCCGCTGTCGTGTTGGGCGGAGTGGCGCTGAGCGGCGGCGTCGGCAGCCCTGTCGGCGCCGTGATCGGCGCCCTGATCCTCAAGACGATCTCCTCGCTGACGTTCTTCTCCGGCCTGCCGCCGTTGGCGCAGCCTTTCTTCGAAGGACTGATCCTCGCAATCGCTATTGCACTTGGTGCACTCGGTGTCTTCCGGGTGCGCAGCCGGCTTGAGTTGTACCGCTGATGACCGCGACCGCACGAACCGTTCCGTCCCGCAAGTCCCACCGTTGGCTCGATCGCGACCGTATTTCGGTGCTGCTGATTATGCTGGGCTGCATCGTTCTGCTTCTGGGTGGCTCGCTGTTGTACCCCGGCTTCCTCAAGCTCGGCTACATCCTGCAGCAGCTTCAGATCGCCGCCTTTCTCGGCATCATAGCCACCGGCGCCATGCTGGTGATCCTGCTGGGCGAGATCGACCTTTCGGTCCCCTGGACCATCACGGGCACGGCCATTGTCGTCATCTCGGCTTCTGGCAGCTCCAATCCCATGATCGCCAGCCTGGCAATCCCGCTGGGCCTTTGTCTCGGCGCGGGCGTCGGGCTTTTGAACGCCGTCGGCGTCGCCGTTTTCCGCTTGCCGGCGATGGTCTGGACGCTGGCCGTCAACGCCATGCTACTTGGCGCGGCGGTCTTTTACACCGGCAACAGCCGCACCAACGGCGAGGTGCCGTGGCTGGCGACGCAGGCTGCCATCGGCAGGACCTTCGGCATTCCCAACGCCTTCATCGTGTGGCTTGTCATCGCCGTGGTGATGATCTGGGTGCTCAAGCGGACCGTCTACGGCAACTACCTGTATGCGATGGGCAACTCGCAACGCGCCGTCTTTCTCGCCGGCGCGCGGGCGCGGCTGGTGATCGTGGCGACCTTCGTCCTGGCCGGGATATTCTCCAGCTTCGGCGCCATTCTGCTGCTGGGCTATACAAATCAGGCCTATCAGGGCATGGGCGATCCTTACCTCATGCCGGTCATCTCCGCCGTGGTGATCGGCGGAACCTCGATCCAGGGCGGGCGCGGCAACTATGTCGGGACGTTCGCAGGCGCGCTCTTCATCACGCTTCTGTCGTCGATCCTTTCGGTGATGCAAATGCCCGCAGCCGTGCGCGACATCATCTTCGGCGCGATCATTCTCATCATGCTGCTGGTCCACGGTCTCACCGGCAAGAACGAAAACATCTGAACGATGGTGGCGTCTTGGCACTAGCCTGGGCCGGCGTCCGGTAGAGTTTTCTTCGCTGTTGTCGGGCACGACATGCACTCGGTCTGTTAGAGGTCAAACCGGCGAAGACGCTGTCGAACGCTCCCATCTAACTCCAGCGGATGAAGCGGTTGTATTGCGTCTTGTGCCGGCGGTAGTACCTTCGGTGCATCCTTCCACTGCAGGCAGTTGCGAATCACAAAGATGATGCCGCTCACCGCCCGCCGATCATCGACCCACGGAACGGCAGGCGACAGCGGGAAGAATGGCGATCCGCGCCATCTGGCGCTTGCTCAGCAGAAACAAATCACCCATCACGGCCTCCCGCATCGCTGCATCGTCAGCAAACACATGACGAACTATTTCGGGAAGGTGGACGCGGAAGCCGCCGCTGCCCACGCCACTCTTGAGCGCCGGACGTTGGCCATGGCGCTCGCCGAAATCCGGGAGGTGGAAGCGGCCGGTTAGAGGCTCCGGAGAACCTCATCGCAGAAATCGACAAACGCGCGAACCTTGGCCGGCGGATGCTGGCGGGAGGGATGGTAGGCGTAGAGAGGAAACAGTTCTCCATGCCACTCCGGAAACAGATCGATCAGGTCACCGGCAGCCAGCCGCCCACCGACGCTCCACCCAATCACCTGTGCGATGCCGGTGCCGGCCAGACATTCCTCCAGCATGGACTTGGGGTCCGTGAAGGTCAGCGGGCCGCTCGTCGGCACCTCGATCGTCTCGTTACCGCAGACGAACTCCCACTCAAAGGGCTTCCCCGAAGCCGGATCGAGAAACTGCAAACAGCGATGCCGGGGCAGATCCGAGGGATGCGCGGGACGTCCGTGGCGGCCGAGATAGGACGGCGAAGCCAGGGTGAGGATCGGTGCCTCGATCAGCTTGCGTGAAATCAGCGACGCGCCGCGTGGCTGGCCGAAGCGGATCGCGAGATCGATGCCGTCCGCGACGAGATCGCCGATATGGTCGCGTGTCACGAACTCCACCGACAGATCGGGAAAAGAGTCGCAAAATTCCCCAAGCCGCCCGGCGAGCACCAGAGGCAGGAAAAACGGGTCGATGTCGACACGAAGACGCCCCCGCACGGCGGAAGCTGTTCCGGCTGCTGCTACGGCAGCGTCTTCAATAGCGTCGAGATGGGGTTTGGCTTCCTCGTAAAAGCGGCGCCCCTCATCGGTCAGCGTGACCGAGCGGGTCGTGCGATCGAGCAGACGAACGCCGAGCCGTGCTTCCAGGCGGCTGATCGAGCGGCTAACGCCGGAGTCGGTGATGCCGATCAGTTCGGCGGCTTTAACGAAGCTGCCTCCCTCTATGACCGCAGCCAGCACGCTGACACCGGAGAGGATTCGTCCATCGAACGCCATACGAAGGTTTGCTCATACTCCAGTATGATTTTCAGTCAAGAATGATCTGACACAATCGCACTTAATTCAAGAGCGAAGGCGCGCGATATCAGTTGCGAGCCCAAGGCTGGAATTAAGAAAGGACTGGATCATGAGTACGCAAGGCAATCTCCGCACCCTCTTCAAGGGCGGCACGATCATCACGATGGACAGGACCGTCGCCGCGCCGCCGGTTGGCGATGTGCTGGTCGAGAACGGGCGGATCGCCGCCATCGACACGAACCTCCAGGTGGCGGACGTCGAAGTCATCGACGCCCGCGGCGGCATCGTCATGCCCGGCCTCGTCGACGCTCACCACCACATGTGGCTCGGTGTGATGCGCCGCATGATGCCAAACGTCGAAGATCTCTTCGCCTATATCGACGTCGTCGCAGAGCAGATGGGATCCCACTATCGCCCGCTCGACATGTATCTCAGCACCAGGCTGACGGCGCTCGCCTGCCTCGATGCCGGCATCACCACGGTGATCGACGCCTGCCATTCGTCGCGCAGCCCAGAGCATACCGATGCGGCGCTCGACGCGCTCGACGACAGCGGCATCCGCGCCCTGCACATGGTCGGCGCCGCGATGGACAAGAAGGCTTCATCCGCGCACATTCCCGGCGATCTCAAGCGCCTCGCCGACAACTGGAACCAGGGCGACGGTCTGGTGCGGGTCGGCCTGTTCGGCCAGCTCAACGTCGACTGGTGGCGGGCGGCTCGGGCGCTCGACATGCGCATCCTCACGGAGTTCATCGGCGACCTGGCCAAGCTGGGGCCGGAGTTCGACGAGCCGGGCCTGCTCGGAGCCCACAACATCTTCAACCACTGCACGCGCGTGCCGGAAGACACCTGGAAACGTCTTGCTGCCGCTGGGGTGAACGTGACCGTCAATCCGCGCTCGGATGCATTGTTCGGCTTCGACGACGAGGGCTTCGCCTGGCAGCAGGCGATCGAACACGGTCTCACGCCCGCGCTCGGCATCGATCTCGACACCGCCTTCGGCAGCGACCTGTTCGGCGAAATGCATGCGCTCTTCGGCCAGCAGCGCTCTGCCATGCGCTATCGCCGGTTCCGCCGCGAGGAGAATGTACCGGGGCCGATCTCAGTCCAGGCCGTGCTCGAGGCCGCGACCGTCAACGGCGCCCGTGCTGCCGGCCTTGAGGACCGCATCGGCACGCTGGCGGTCGGCCGTGAAGCGGACGTGATCATGGTCCGAACCGAGGATGTCGCAGTCTTCCCGGTCACCGATCCGGTCGGAACCATCGTCCAGGCGGTGGAGCGCGCGAATGTCGACACAGTGATGGTCGCAGGCGAGATCCGCAAGCGCGGCGGCAAGCTGGTCGGCGTTGATCTGGCGAAGCTACGGGCTGAGGTCACTGGCTCTCTCGACTATCTGCTCGAGGCCAGCGGCTATCAGCCAGAAGGCTCTTGCAAGCGCGCGGTGGCAGCCGCCTGAACCGCCATGGGCGCCGCCTCGCGACCGGAGCGACGCCCACTGATCCCAACTCATCTTATGGAGGCTGTCATGTCAGCACTCGCCGTCAATGGTGCGCGCCGTCTCGATGCCGCGCCGCAATTCCTTTCCCGCCCCGCTCCGGGCATCATCGCAGCACTCTTCTGCGGCTATCTCGCCGTCGGCCTGCCGCTCCCGGTCATTCCGCTCTTCGTCCACGATAAGCTCGGCTTCTCGACCTTCGTCGTCGGACTGGTAATCGGGATCCAGTTTCTGGCGACCGTGCTGACACGCGGTTATGCCGGCCGCCTCACCGACCAACATGGGGGCAAGCGCTCGGCGTTGCAGGGCGCGGCGGTTAGCGCGCTTGCAGGCTTGCTCTATTTCGTTGCGGCCATGCCCGGTCTTTCCCCCACGATCAGCCTGGCTATCATCATCGTGGGCAGGCTCGCGGCCGGTCTCGGCGAGAGCCAGTTCGTCACAGGCTGCGTGTCCTGGTCGATCGCCTCGGTCGGACCCGAGCGCGCAGGCATGTCGATGTCCTGGACCGGCATCACTATGTTTGCCGCCCTCGCCATCGGCGCGCCGACCGGCATGCTGCTCTACCAGAGCTACGGCCTGGAGGCCGCGATGATCGCCTGCGTCGTCGCGCCGCTTCTGGCCGCCGCCATCGCGCTTCGCGAGACCTCCTATGCCACGCCTGCCGGTCCCCGGCTGCCCTTTTACAAGGTCATCGGTCAGATCTGGCGTGAGGGAACCGGCCTGATGTTGCAGGGCGTCGGCCTCTCCGGCCTTACGGCCTTCGCCTCGCTCTATTTCGCGGCGCGTCATTGGGACAATGCCGGGCTGGTCATGACCGCGTTCGGCGTGGGCTTCATCTTCGTGCGGGTCGTCCTCGGGACGCTTCCCGATCGGGTGAGCGGCTATCGTGTCGCGCTTTGGTCTCTGGTGATCGAAGCCATCGGCCAGGCGATGATCTGGCTCGCTCCGAATGATGTCGTGGCGCTTGCCGGTGCCCTGGTGACCGGGCTTGGCTGCGCGCTCATTTTCCCAGCCCTCGGTGTTGAAGCCCTGAAGCGCGTCCTGCCCGCCAATCGCGGCAGCGCCATGGGCGCCTTTGTCGCCTTCCTCGACATCGCCTACGGCATTTCGGGACCGGTCGCGGGCGTGATTGCGGGACAGTTCGGCTACGCCGCCGTCTACCTCTTCGGCGCGGGCTGCGCATTGGCGGGGGCGGCGCTCGTCGTCACCGCCCGCAGCCCGCAATCCTGAAACATTCTTTGGAAAAGGAGAAATTCATGTCACGCATTTTCATTTCCGGTTCTTCGACGGGCCTTGGGCTGATGGCAGCAGAATTGCTCGTCAGCCAAGGCCACCAGGTCGTCCTCCATGCCCGCAACAGCGATCGGGCGAAGGATGCCCGCAAGGCCCTGCCGGCGGCCGAGGCGATCGTTGTTGGCGACGTCGCAACCATTGCTGGCGCCAAGGAAGTGGCCGCGCAGGTCAATGCGCTCGGCACATTCGATGCCGTGATCCATAACGCCGCCGTGGGCTACCGCGAGGCGCACCGCCTCACCGCCGATGGCTTGCCGCATGTCTTCGCGATCAACACGCTGTCGGCTTATATCCTGACCGCCCTGATCGAGCGTCCGAAGCGGCTCGTTTATCTGTCGTCGGGGATGCACCACCATGCCGACGCCAACCTATACGACATCCTGTGGAAGAAGCGGCTCGGAAGCCTATGCCGAGAGCAAGCTGCACGATGCCATGCTGGCGTTCGCGGTCGCACGGCGTTGGCCAGGTGTCTTCTCCAACTCTCTGGAACCCGGCTGGGTACCGACCAAGATGGGCGGTCCTGGCGCGCCAGATGACATGGAGCAAGCCCACCTGACGCAGGCTTGGCTCGCTGCCGGTGATGACCCCAAGGCCGATGTGACGGGACAGTATTTTTACCACATGAAGCGTATGGAGCCGAACCCGCAGGCGCTCGATTCAAGGTTGCAGGATCGGCTGATCGAGAGCTGCGCCGGGATTTCGGGCGTCCCTAACAGTTTTTGATGGCAGCTTTGTCCCGCAACTCGGTCGTCGCCCCGGGCTTGTCGAACGTCCGCGGTTGGTAGAACCTGCCATTAAAGTTAGGACCCGTTTATGGCCCTGACCCTAGTTGGTTCAATCTGGTATTTGAAAACTCGGCGGAAAGCCAACTGGCATCCCCCAGTGAGTGGATAGACGTAGCTTTTGCTCAAATGATCCGCCTTCAGATCGGTCAAAAACTGCGATAGCAAAGTGCCCATGAGTTTCCGAAAGAGCACTGAAGGAGTTTTTCAGCCCACTGAAAATCATGGTCAATAGCGACGAAGTACAACGATCGGATATAAATACGTGGATGGCGAATTACGCACGTCGGACGCAGAGGCGAGAGGATTTCGAAATCCGGTAAAACTGGTGCGAGATGGCAAATCGATAGGGTGTATGAGACGCGAAATGCAATTTTCTGTGGAAAAGCGGAGCCGAACCACCGGTATGATTTTGGATTGGGTAATTTTACGGGTATCGACTGTTACCCATACTGGCGATTTATAAACAAAATCAAATAGTTACCTTAAAGTTCGATTCCGCCCCTGGCACCAATGACTTCAAGCGCTTATAAACAATCCTGCGCGGCCTGCCGCCGCAGGCCTGTCGGCGCGCCGAACGCGAGGCGATGGCGCTGATGCGCAGCCGGCCGGTGGCGAAATCCTGACGGTACGGCGGCACGGAAGCGGCGGCGATCAGATCTCGGGGATGTTTTCCTTGAAGACGATCTGCAATCTGGGAGGGTGGTAGTCGCCGGCCTGCCCGCGCACGGCACGCGACAGCACGTTCAGCGCTTCGCGCGCCTCGACGCGCGGGTTCTGATCGATGACGGCGTCCATCGTGCCGTCGAGGAGCAGCGACTTGGTGCCCTCCGTGACCTCATGGCCGACGAACACCACCGAGCGCTCACGGCCACGTTCCTTGAGCGCGCGCGCTATGCCCGGATTGCCGGCGCCGATATTGTAGATGCCGGCAAGGTCGGGATGGCGATCGAGCAGGGCCGCCGCTTCCGAATAGGCGCGCTCGCGGTCGTCGAGCATCTCGCGCAGTTCGACGATCTCCAGATGCGAATGCTCCTCCGCCAGCATGTGGCGGAAACCCATCTCGCGCTCCTCATGGCCGCGATAGGACAGGGAGCCGGCGAAAAGCGCCACCTTCCCCGCCCGCCTGGCGCCCATGAAACGGCTCATGACATGGCCGGCCAGGCGGCCGGCCGCCCGGTTGTCGATGCCGATATAGGCGACGCGCGGCACGTGCAGGATGTCGGAGGCGATCGTCACCACCTTGACGTCGTCGGCCGCCAGCGACCGCAGCGCTTCGCGCACCGTCGGATGGTCGAGCGCGATGACGCCGACGCCACGCGCCGCACGCGGCAGTTCGGACAGGCTTTTCGCCAGCCGATCGGGGCTGAAGCCCTCTATCGTCGTGATGCGGACGTCGAGGTCGGGCCGCGCCTGCGCCTGCGTCTCGATCTGCCGGTGCAGCATCTTGATGAAGGTATTGGTGCCTTCCGGCAGGATGAAATCGAGGCGCACGACCTCCGTCTCGCGCACGCCGGCAAAGCGCCCGCCAGCCTCGGCGATGTAGCCGAGGCGCCGGGCGGTCTCGATCACGATCTCGCGGGTGCGCGGGCGCACGCCCGAACGGTTGTTCAGCACGCGGTCGGCCGTGGCCGGGGAAACGCCTGCCTCGCGGGCGACGTCAGCGAGCGTGAAGCGCACGGCCGATCTGCCTTTCAGTGCCGGTAGCAGCCGCGATGCGGCATGGGAGAGGGAATCCGAATTGATTCTGGCCGACGATAATGGGTCCAGCCCCGATTCTGCACAAGTTGGCGGGCGCGTCTCCAGTGGCGTGGATCGCCCTTTGCCGGCCTTGCCGGTCTCCTCCCTGAAGGACGCTTTCGTACAGCATCGATTGTGGCCCCTGGCGCCGGAGTTCGTCGTTCGCGCACCATGATGGTTTTTGAGTAGTATTGATGTTGACTATGATGGTTTGCCTCGTCAATATCCCTCTTGCGGATTGCTGACGGCGTCCGAAGGGGGAGGAGCCCCAAGTACCGAATTCGATCCGGCCGGTCGGCGTGCAATGCGCCGCCGTGTCGAACGAGGGGAATTGTCGACGTGGCAGACGCCAGGGGATTCGAGCCCGACGCCAGAATCCGCAGCCGGGACTACCGGATCGGCTGCATCGGCGCCGGCATGATCATGGCTGAATGCCATTTGGCCGCCTACCATGAAGCCGGCTTTCCGGTGGCGGCGATCGCATCGCGAACCAGGGCGAATGCCGAAAAGGTCGCCGCCCGCTGGAGCATTCCGAAGGTGCACGACACGCCGCTGGCGCTGATCGAGGACCCGCAGGTCGAGATCGTCGACCTCGCCTTTCCGCCGGACCAGCAGCCGCAACTGATCCGCCATGCGCTGAAGCAGAAGCACATCAAGGCGATCCTCGCCCAGAAGCCGCTGGCGCTGTCGCTGGAGGAGGCGATCCGGCTGCGCGACGAGGCGGCGGCCTCCGGCAAGATCCTGTCGGTCAACCAGAACATGCGCTACGACCAGTCGATGCGCGTGCTCAAGCAGATCATGGATTCGGGCGCGCTGGGCGACATCGTCTTCGCCGAAATCGACATGCACGCCATCCCGCACTGGCAAGGCTTTCTCCGGGAGTACGACCGGCTGACGCTGTCCAACATGGCCGTGCACCATCTCGACGTACTGCGCTTCCTGTTCGGCGAGCCGGACGAGATCACCACGCTGACCCGCAAGGACCCGCGCACGACCTTTCCGCATTCGGACGGCATCACCGTCTCGACGTTGCGCTTTTCCTCCGGCGTGCTGGCGGTCTCGCTGGAGGACGTGTGGTCCGGTCCGCGCCACGAAGGTTACAAGGACGACCAGCACATCGCCTGGCGTGTCGACGGCACCGAGGGCGTCGCCAAGGGCACGATCGGCTGGCCGACGGGCACGGCCTCGACGCTGACCTACGCCTCGACCAGGACCACCGGCGGCGAATGGGTGACGCCGACCTGGGAGACGATGTGGTTCCCGCACGCCTTCATCGGCGTCATGGAGCAGTTGCAGCACGCGGTGAAGACCGGCACGCCGCCTGCACTGTCGATCGCGGACAATGTCCGCACCATGGCGCTGGTCGAGGCCGGCTACCGCTCGATCGAGGAGAAGCGAACCGTGAAGCTGTCGGAGGTTTTCGCCGGCTGAGCGGCCAGCCGCGGCCGGCCGTCGAGCCTACCCAGAGTCCATACAGGGAGAAGTTTTCCATCATGATGCAGGCAGGCATTTTCACGGGCTACTTCCCGTATGGCCTCGAGGAGACCGCGAAGAAGATCCGCGCGCTCGATTTCAACACCGTGCAGCTCGATCTGCACTTCAAGGACATCGACCTGTCCGCCGGCCAGATCACCAAGGACAAGGCGAAGAAGGTGCGCGACGTCTTCCGCGACCACAACCTGCCGATCTGCTGCGTTTCCGGCTACACCAACATCATCCATCCCGACAAGGACGAGCGGGCGAGGCGCGTCGGCTATCTCAAGGAGATCATCCGCCACGCGCGCGACTTCGGCTCGGCCTACGTGATTTCGGAAACCGGCACCTTCAACACCGAATCCGATTGGGTGCATCACCCGAAGAACAAGACCGAGGAGGGTTTCGAGGAATGCCGCAAGGTGATCGCCGAGCTTGCCCAGCTCGCCTATGACCACGGCGCGGTGTTCTGCCTCGAAACCTACGTCAACAATGTCGTCGGCTCGGTCGAGGAGACGGTGAAGATGTTCGCCCAGGTCGATCATCCCGGCCTCGGCCTGCTGATGGACCCGACCAACTATTTCGAGAGCCACAACATCGACCGCATGGGCGAGATTTTGAATCAGGTGTTCGACACCTTGCAGGACAAGATCAGGATCGCCCACGCCAAGGACGTGAAGCGTTCGGGCAGCGACAAGTCGGAGAAGCACGCCGACATCGGCGATGCGGAGGCGATGGAAAGCCACACCTTCCGCGGCGTCGGCGAGATCGAACTGCCGGCGCCCGGCCTCGGCGAACTGGATTACGACCTCTACCTGCAGCTGCTGGCGCGCAAGCACTCCAACATCCCCGTCATCATCGAGCATCTGGCGGAAGACGACATTCCGCGCGCCAAGAAGTTCCTGGACGGCAAGTTCCGCGCCAACGGTCTTTGAGAGGCCGGATTACCGGGCGGGAGGAGAAGAAGTTCGTTTTCACATGGGAGGTAATCGATGCTGAGTAAACTGAAACTGCTCATCTACGGCCTGGTCCTTGCGATGGTCCTGCCGCTCGCGGCGCAGGCGAAGACGTTCTACTGGATTTCGCACGGCAGCCCGGCCGACCCGGTCTGGACCTACTTTCTGCAGGGCGCGGAGATGTGGGCGAAATCGACCGGCCAGACGGTCAAGACCTCGTTCCACAACGGCGATGTTCCGGCCCAGCAGGAAGCGCTGCGCGCCGCGATCGCCGCCAAGGCCGACGGCATCGTCACCACCAGCCCCGATCCGGGCAGCCTGGTCGACATCGTCAAGGAAGCCAAGACGGCGGGCATCCCGCTCATCAACTTCAACACGCCCGATCCGTCGGCGCATTTCCAGGCCTATGTCGGCACCGATCTGGTCGTCGTCGGCAGGGGCTGGGCGCAATATCTCGTCGACCATGACTTCGTGAAGAAGGGCGATTTCGTCTGGATGCCCGTCGAGGTTCCCGGCGCCAGCTACGGCGTCGAGGAGACGAAGGGCATCAAGGAGGTCTTCGATCCGCTCGGCATCACCTACGAGGTCACCGAGACGACGCTCGACCAGGCCGAGATCATCACCCGCATGAGCGACTACCTCAACGCCAACAGGACCAAGGTCAAGGCCATCATCGGCCTCGGCGACCTGGCCACCGGCTCGATCAAGCGCGTCTTCGACCAGGTCGGCGTCAAGGCCGGCGAAATCCCGGTCGTCGGCTGGGGCAACTCGCTGGACACCACCAGCGAGGTCACCGAGGGCTATGTCAACGCCGCACAGTGGCAGGACCCGCAGGCGACCAGCTACCTGGCGCTGACGCTGGCGATGATGGCCACCGACGGCGTGCCGCCGGCCTTCAACATCACCACGGGCGCGCTCTACGAGAAGGACACGGCAGACGTCTACGCCAAGGTCATGTCGGCCAAGTAAGGCCCGCGCATCTTCGTTTCCGCGGCGCCATGCGCGCCGCGGAAACGGCTCCACAGGCAACCGGCCGCTTCGCGGCACCCGCAACGCAGCCCTGAAAGGCGGACATGCAACGTTTGTTCTCCAGACCCGAATTCGGGCCGCTCGTCCTGCTCATCGTCGAGTTGATCGTTTTCCAGTCGATCAACCCGCAGTTCCTGTCGGTGCTCAATATCTCCAACACGCTGGCCTTTTCGGTCGAACTCGGCCTCGTCGCGCTGGGCATGACGTTGTTGATGACGTCGGGCGAATTCGACCTGTCGGTCGGCTCGGTCTTCGGTCTGTCGCCGGTGATCATGTGGTCGCTTTTCAACAGCGGCGCACTGCCGCTGGAGGCCGCCTTCGTCGTTGGCCTTCTGATCGCGGCGGTGATCGGCTTCGTCAACGGCTGGTTCGTCATCCGCCTGAAGATCCCCTCCTTCCTGGTGACGCTGGGCATGCTCCTGATCGCGCGCGGCACGGCGCTGTTCATCACCGACGGCTTTCCGCAGCGTACCTGGGATGCCAGCGGCCAGTGGCTGGCGGAAATCCTCGTAGGCGACTTCTACATCGGGCCGTTTCGCATCTACATGTCGCTGTTCTGGTTCATCCTCGCCGCCGTCATCCTCGGCTACGTGCTGACGCAGACGAAGTTCGGCAACTGGGTCCAGGCTTCCGGCGGCAACCCCAATGCGGCGCAGGCGCGCGGCGTCAATGTCGGCCGCACCAAGATCATCCTGTTCGTGCTGTCGGCGATGCTTTCGGCCTTCGCCGGCATCATCAGCTCGATCCGCACCTCGGCCGCCAATCCCAACAGCGGCACCGGCTATGAACTCGAAGTCATCGCCATGGTGGTGATCGGCGGTACGGCGCTGACCGGCGGACGCGGCACCATCATCGGCACGGTGATCGGTATCTTCATCCTGCGCATCATGCGCAACGGCATCGTCATGGTCGGCGTGCCCGGCCTCGCCTACAACATTTTCATCGGCGCGATCATCCTCGGCATGATGGCGCTCCATTCGGGCCTCGAGCGCCGGCACCAGTCAGGGAACTAGAGCGATGGCCGAAGAACTCGTCCTGATGGACAATGTCAGCAAGTACTACGGCCGCGTCCGTGCCCTCGACGGCGTCACCTTCCGCGTCTTCAAGAACGAGATCGTCGGCCTGCTCGGCGACAACGGCGCCGGCAAGTCGACGCTCATCAAAGTGTTGTCGGGGGCCGTGCGCGCCACCGGCGGCACCATCTCCATCAAGGGCCGGAAAGTCGATATCCGCAGCACCGCCGACGCCATCGCCAACGGCATCGAGACGATCTATCAGGATTCGGCGCTGGTCACGCAGCTTTCCATCGCCCGCAACCTGTTCCTCGGCCGCGAGCCGATCAAGGGGCCGGGCTTCTTCAACAAGATGGACCAGGCCAAGATGGAGGAAGTGGCGACCGCGCTGCTCAAGCGCGTCGGCATCTCCAAGAACATTCCGGTGACGACGCCGATCGGCTCGCTGTCGGGCGGCGAGCGCCAGGCCGTCGCCATAGCGCGCGCCATGCACTTCCACAGCGACTTGATCATCCTCGACGAGCCGACCAACAATCTGGGCGTGGCCGAGACGCAAGGGGTGCTGCGTTTCGTGCGCAACGCGCGCGACACAGGCCATTCCTGCATCTTCATCGCCCATAACATCCATCACGTCTTCGAGGTGGTCGACCGCATCGTCGTCATGCGGCAGGGCAAGGTGGTGGCCGACGACATCGACCCGAAGAAGACCAGCGTGCGGCATGTCGAGGAAGTCATCACCGGCATGTCCGAAGCCGAACTCAGGAACGCGGTGGCGCACTAGAGAGAGCGAAGGCAATCGAAGCAAGCCTGCGATCATGGTGAACCTCTACGGACAGACGCTCTCGCGCCGGCAACTCGCCAAACGCACCGGCTCGCTTTCGCAGTTCGCCGGCGTCAGGCTAATGACGCTCGGCGACGGGGCGGAGCGCGGCATCCGCATGCTGGAGTTCCGCACCGGCACCGGCCTGCGCTTCACCGCGCTGGTCGACCGCGCGCTCGACATCGCCGACTGCGACTACAAGGGCCAGGCGATCGGCTGGCATTCGCCGAGCGGCTTCCGTCATCCCGGCCTGCACGACACCGAGGGCGAGCAAGGGCTCGGCTGGGCGCGCTCCTTTTCCGGCCTGCTCCTGACCTGCGGCCTCGATCACATACTGGGGCCGGCGGAGGTGTCGGCCGAGACATACAACTATCCCGGCAAGGCGACGGTGCGGCACGGCCTGCACGGCCGCGTCAGCACCATCCCGGCGCGCCTGACCGGCTATGGCGAGCGCTGGGAAGAGGACCGCTGCATCCTGTGGGCGGAAGGCGTCGTGCAGCAGGCGGCGGTCTTCGGCGAGGACCTGCACCTGATCAGGCGCATCGAGGCCGATGTCGGCACCAACGAGATCCGCCTGTCGGACAGGGTGGTCAACCACGGCTTCCTGAAAACGCCGCACATGTTCTTCTATCACGTCAACATCGGCCATCCGGTGCTGGACGAGGGCTCGCGCTACCTGGCGCCGATCCGCGAAACGGTGTGGGCCGCGCATGAAGACGCCTATCGCCGGCAGGAGGTCGGCTACCGTGCCATGCCGGCGCCGCAGCAGGATTTCCGCGAGCAGGTGTGGGAGCACGAGACGGCGGCGGATGCGGCCGGCCTCGTGCCGGTTGCGCTGGTCAACGACCGCATCGGCCTCGGCTTCGAGGTCGAGACGCGCAAGGACCAGCTTCCCTGCCTCTACGAGTGGCAGAATTTCCAGGCCGGCTCCTACGCGCTTGGCATCGAGCCGTCGACGCACCACGTACTGGGAGACGCCGCGGCGCGTGAACGCGGCGAGATGATCTGGCTGGAGCACGGCGACAGCCGCGCCTACGACACGACTTTCCGTGTGCTCGATGGCGCCGGTGAGATCGCGGCGGCGGAGCGCCGCATCCGCGCGATCGCCGACCAGCCCGACGACGACTACCCGGCCCCGTCCGGCAGGTTCACGACCCTTGGAGGCCCTCGATGACGACGGCGACATTCCAGAAGGCGAAACGCGACTACAGCCTTGTCGGCGAAAGCACCAGACGCGCCATCGAGACGGGGCTGGCCTCGGCCGAATGGTATCATACCGAGGTGCCCCGCAAGGTCATGAAGGAGCTGATGCAGCGCTCCGACGGGCCGGCGATCCGCGACACGATCCTGTGGATCGCGCTGATCCTCGGCTCGGCCGCCGGCGCGATCTTCTTCTGGGGCACCTGGTGGTGCGTGCCGTTCTTCCTCGTCTATGGCGTGCTCTACGGGTCTTCCAGCGATTCCCGCTGGCACGAATGCGGCCACGGCACCGCCTTTCGCACGCGCTGGATGAACGACGTCGTCTACCAGATCGCCTCCTTCATGCTGATGCGCAATCCGGTGCAATGGCGCTGGAGCCACGCCCGCCATCACACCGACACCACCATCGTCGGCCGCGACGCCGAGATCGCCGTGATGCGCCCGCCGGACCTGTTGAAGGCGGCGCTGATGTTCACCGGCCTGCTCGATCTGCGCTATTCGCTGCCGGCGCTTTTCCGCCAGGCCTTCGTCGGGCTGAACGCCGAGGAAAAGAGCTACGTGCCGGAGATGGAGTACCGCAAGGCGGTGGTGGCGGCGCGCTGGCATGTGGCGATCTACCTCGCCACGGTCGCGGCGGCCATCGCCATGCGCTCGTTCCTGCCGCTGATGTTGATCGGCGGCCCGCGCCTCTACGGCTCCTGGCACATGATCCTGACAGGCCTGCTGCAGCATGTCGGGCTGGCCGACAACGTCACCGACCACCGGCTGAACACGCGCACCGTCTACATGAACCCGGTTAGCCGATGGATCTACTGGAACATGAACTACCATGTCGAGCACCACATGTTCCCCATGGTGCCCTATTACGCGCTGCCGAAGCTGCACGAGCTGATCAAGCACGACCTGCCGGCCCCGAACCCGTCCATGTGGCACGCCTACCGGGAAGTATGGCCGGTGCTTTTGCGGCAGCTCAGATACGAGGACTATTACCTCAAGCGCGAGCTGCCGCCGACGGCCAAGCCCTACCGGGACGAGTTCCACAACATGACGATCCCGGCCGCCGCCGAATAGGCCGACCCGCCGCGCGCAAAGAGGATATCCATGAGCCGAAAGAGACCGACCATCGCAGACCTCAGGGCCATCAAGGGCAAGCGGCAGCTGACCATGCTGCGCGTCACCACGATGGAGGAGGCTGAAGCCGCCGAAAAAGCGGGCATCGACATCGTGTCGATCACCCCCGAACTCATCCTCGACCCTGCCTATCGCGAGGTCGCGCCCAGCCTGTTTTCCATGCCCGGCGAGAACTTTTATGAGATCGGCACGGCCGACGATTTCGTGCGCTGGGCGTTCAAGATGTATAAGGCGGGCGCCGACGCCGTCTATTGCAGCGCCAGCATCGCCACCATCAAGCGCATGGCCGACGAAGCGATCCCGGTGATCGGCCATGTCGGGCTGATCCCGTCGCGGCGCACCTGGACCGGCGGCTTCAAGGCGGTCGGCAAGACGGCCGACAGTGCCATGGAAATCTTCGAGGCGGTCAGGCAGCTTGAGGCGGCGGGCGCCTTTGGGGCCGAGATCGAGGTGGTTCCCGTGGAGGTCGCCGAAGCGATCTCGAAGCGCACGTCGCTGTTCCTGTTGTCCATGGGGGCGGGGACGGGCTGCGACGCGCAATACCTGTTTGCCGAGGATATCCTCGGCACCAATCGCGGTCACATGCCCCGGCACTCCAAGGTCTACCGCAACTTCGCCGCCGAATACGACCGGTTGCAGCAGGAGCGCATCGCCGCTTTTAAGGAGTATGTCTCCGATGTCGAAAGCCGAACCTATCCGGAGGAAAAGCACATCGTGCGCATGCCGCCGGCCGAACTGAAAGCCTTCCTCGACCGGCTCGGCTCCTGATCCCTACAGGTCGGTCCAGGCGCCGTCCTTCGCCTGCGAACCGACGGCGGCCGCGACGAATTTGACGCCGCGCGCGCCGTCCTCGACGCTCGGCACCAGTGCCGCCTGGGCCGCATCGATTTCCTGACCGCGGCGATGGGCGCCGATGATCTGAGCGGCGTCGCGGTAAAGGTTGGCGAAGGCCTCGATATAGCCTTCCGGATGCGCTGCCGGCATGCGCGAGACGCGCCGGCTTTCGCCGAAGGAGCCGGCGCCGCCGCGCGTAATTATGCGGGGTTCTTCGCCATAGGGAGTGAAGCGCAGTTCCTCCGGCCGCGTGCCGCGCCATTCCAGCCCGGCCTTGTCGCCGTAGATGCGAACCGACAGGTCGTTGTCGTGGCCGGGCGAGGTCTGGCTGGCGAGGATCGTGCCGCGCGCGCCGCCGCTCCAGCGCACCAGCACATGGGCGTTGTCGTCGAGCCGGCGGCCGGGAACGGCGGTGAACAGGTCTGCCGCCACCGCCTCGGCGTCGCGACCGGAGACGAAGCAGGCGAGGTTGAAGGCATGGACGCCGATGTCGGCCAGCACGGCGGACTGGCCGGCGCGCGCCGGGTCGGTGCGCCACTCGGCCTGCTTCTGTCCCTCAGCGTCGATCGGCTTGGTCAGCCAGTCCTGGATATACGAGCCGTGGATCGACACCAGTCGCCCGAGCGCGCCGGCCGCGACCATCTCGCGCGCCTGCCGCACCATGGCGTAGCCGGTGTTGTTGAGCGTGACGACGAACCTGCGCTTCAGCCGCGCGGTCAGTGCCACCAGCGCCTCGGCGTCGGCCACGGTGGTCGAAAGCGGCTTGTCGCAGATGACGTCGATGCCGGCTTCCAGGAAGGCGGTGGCGACCGGCGCGTGCAGGTGGTTGGGCGTAACGATGACGACGGCCTCGATGCCGTCGGGCCGTGCCACCTCGGCGCGCGCCATCTCGCGGTAGTCGGCATAAGCGCGGTCAGGCGCGATGCCGAGTTCGGCGGCCGAGACTGCCGCATTTGCCGGGTCGGAGGAGAGCGCTCCCGCTACCAGGGCGATGCGGTCGTCCAGCCGCATGGCGTAGCGATGTACGGCGCCGATGAAGGCGCCCTGGCCGCCGCCGACCATGCCGACCCGCAGCCGCTCGTTGTTCGTCCCGTCAGCCGTCGCGTAAACCATGTCCGTTCTCCCTTCCTCTGCGCAACGAATACACGTCCGGCGAAAAACTTCGAAGCGAATTTCCATTTTTCAAATTATGAAATAGCTCTATCATCGGCATCGAAGCCGGGTGCAGGTGGAGAGCCTGCGACCGCCGCCGACCGGGAGGAAGACCATGCCGGCATTCGCCTTCGAGACCGCCTGTCCCTTGCACCCTATGCCGGCCTGACGCCGATGCCGGCACGCAAGCCCGCGACTTCCGCTCCCCGGCCGATGCGAACCGCCGGCGGCAAGGGCGGTGGCAAACCGAACCGGTCCACGCTCGGCTACACGAAGCCGAAGACCTACGAGGACCTGCGCGCGGTGCTGTCCTCGGGCACCATCCATTTCCCCAAGCGATTGCGCCAGGTCGCTATCTTCCTGTGGCAGCATCCGGGCAACGTGGCGCTGGGCACGATCAGCCAGGTGGCGGAGCAGGCCGGCGTGCAGCCCTCGACGCTTGTGCGCTTCGCGCAGATCTTCGGTTATGCCGGCTTTTCCGACTTCCAGGAACTGTTCAAGGAACACATGAAAGGTTCCTGGCAGGAAGGCCGACCGCGAGGCGAGGGGCCGGCGGGCGGCGACGAGAACCTGCATTTCGTCAACGGACTGGTGGCTGCCTCGCAGGCCTCGCTCGGCCGCGTCGGCGAGGGTTTCGATGCCGCCGGGTTCCGTCGGATGATCGAACTCCTGGCTGGGGCGGACCTCCTCTATATCGTCGGCAGCAAGCGCGCCTTTCCCGTCACCGCCTATGTCTCCCTCGCCTTGTCGCAGCAGGGCATCCGCAACGTGCTGGTCGACAATGTCGGTTCGACCGCCTTCGACCAGATCAATTGCGCGCGGCCGGACGATGCCGTCCTCGCCATCAGCTTCAGCCCGTACAATTCGATCACGCCCGACCTGGTCGCCTCGGCACGCGAGCGCAACGCCCGCATCGCCTCGATCACCGACAGCACCTTCAGCCCGCTGGTGAATCTGTCGGACGTGTGGATCGAGGTCATCGAATCCGATTTCGCCGGCTTCCGCTCGCTGGCCGCGACGCTCGCCGTCGGCATGGCGCTGGTCCATGGCGTCGCCGCCCGCAGGCACGGCGAAACCGGCGACGCCGATTGACGGTCGGGAAATAGCGTTCCATATTGAAAAAAATAGAAACACAATTCCGGAGGAGGCTGTGGAGGCGCGGGTTGACGGCAAGGTGGCGCTGGTCACCGGCGCGACGCAGGGCATCGGCCGGGCCATCGCCGAAACGCTGGCGCGCTCGGGCTGCGCCGGCCTGCTCCTGACCGGTCGCAATGCCGTGCGCGGCGAGGCCGTTGCCGCCGAGATGGCCTCCCTCGGCACGCCGGCCCGGTTCGTCGCCGGCGATCTCGGCGATCCCGCCTCGCCGCCGCTGCTCGTCGAAACATGCCTGCATGCTTTCGGCCGTATCGATGTGTTGGTCAATGTCGCCGCGCTCACCGATCGGGCATCCTTTCTCGACGCCGACCCCGCTTTGTGGGATCAACTGTTCAGCGTCAATGCGCGGGCGCCGTTCTTCCTCATGCAGGGTGCAATCCGGGCGATGCGCGAGCGCGGACAGGGCGGCGCGATCGTCAATATCCTGTCGGTCAACACCCATTGCGGCGCGCCGGACCTCGCCGTCTATTCCGCCACCAAGGCGGCGCTTGCGCTGCTCACCCGCAACGCCGCCGACGCGCACCGCTTCGACCGCATCCGCGTTAACGGCATCAATGTCGGCTGGACCGACACGCCGGCCGAACGCACCATGCAGGCCGAAACGCTGGGGCAGGGCGAGGCATGGCTGGAAAAGGCCAGTGCGGCGCAGCCCTTCGGGCGGCTTCTGTCGGTCCAGGACGTCGCCAACCTGACGGTTTTTCTGCTCAGCGACGCCGGCGGACCGATGACCGGCTCGATCGTCGATCAGGAGCAGTGGGTCGCAGGGTCGGGCCGATGAGCGCCATGCCCCTCGAACAGGCCGGCAGGCTCGGCCCGCATCTGCTCAGCCGCCTGCCGCCAGCGGTCCGCCGTCCCGCCTACGACCGCTCGAAGCTGAAGCCGGGCATGGCGCATATCGGCGTCGGCGCCTTCCATCGCTGCCACCAGGCCGAATACACGGAGGACTTTCTGGAGGCTCGGTTCGGGCCGTGGGGCTCGATCGGCATCAACATCCGCCCACCGGGGCTTGCCGAAACGCTCGGCCGGCAGGACGGCCTCTACACACGCCTGATCCGCGAGGGCGACCGGATGGAGGCGCGCGTCGTCGGCAGCATCTGTGCTGTGGTCGACAGTGTGCAGGACACCGCATCGGCGCTCGCCGTGCTGGCGCGCGCCGATATCCATGCCGTCACCATGACGGTGACGGAAAAGGGCTATTGCCATCGCCCGTCAACCGGTGCGCTCGACCTCGGCCATCCCGAGATCGAACATGACCTTGCGCATCCGCATAATCCGCGCAGCCTGCCCGGCCTGCTGGTGCGGGCGCTGGAACTGCGCATGGCCTCGCACGGGCGGCCGCTTACGCTACTGAGTTGCGACAACATCCCGACCAACGGCACCATCCTCGGCACGGTCGTGCGCACGCTGGCAGAGCGCCGCGGCGCCGCCTTTTTGAAGTGGGTCGACGTCAACGCAGCCTTCCCCTCGGCCATGGTCGACCGCATCGCGCCGGCCGTCACCCAGGCCGACCGCGATCAGGTCGAGCGCGATTTCGGCTATCGCGATGAGGCGGTCGCCGTCGGCGAGCCGTTCCGGCAATGGGTGATCGAAAACCGCTTCGCCGGGCCGATGCCGCAATGGGATCTCGCCGGCGCGACATTCGTCAGCGATGTCGAGCCGTTCGAGCATCTGAAGATGCGGGTGCTCAACGGCGCCCAGTCGACGCTTTCCTATCTCGGCGTTCTGGCCGGCCACGAGCACACCTGCGACGACATGGTCGATCCGCTGCTGGCCGGCTTCGTGCGGCGCATGCTCATGGAGGAAACGCTGCCGACCTTGCAACCGGTTCCGGGTATCGACGCCGCACGCTATGTCGAGCAGAGCCTTTCACGTCTGCGCAACACCGCGATCCGTCACCGCAACCACCAGATCGCCACCGACGGCTCGCAGAAGATCGTCCAGCGCATCCTCAATCCCGTGCGCGAGCGGCTCGGCCGGGCCGAGCCGGTGACGCTTCTGGCCGTGCCCGTCGCAGCCTGGATGGCCTATCTGGTGCGGGCTTCCGCGCGCTTCGGCCGCCAATGGCCGGTGGCGGATCCTTATGCCGGCCGCATCGCGGCGATCGCCGACCGTATCGGTGACGATGCCGCCGCGCTTGCCGGCGAAATCCTGTCCATCGACGCCATTTTCGATCCGGCGCTGGCGGCGGACGCGGCCTTCCGGTCGGAAGTGGGGGCCTTGCTGCAAGGGTTTCTGGGGACAGAGCCGCTCGGCTGCCTCCGGCGGGTGATGGAAGGCGATTCAAGCCTTTCAAAATCGACCGCAAAGCCACTATCGTAGGAACGGGAGAAGGACATGAAGCTTGGGATACTGACCGCACCGTTTCCGGACACGCCGCTGACCGAGGTCGCGGCATGGGCGGGCTCGGTCGGCTTCGAGGCGCTGGAAATCGCCTGCTGGCCGAAATCGGCCGGCCCGAGCCGCCGCTATGCCGGCACCAGCCACATCGACGTTGCCGCGCTGTCGAAGGCCGAGGCCGGCGAGATCGTCGCCGCGCTCGGCGAAAAGGGGCAGACGGTGTCGGCGCTCGGCTACTATCCGAACCCGCTGCATCCGGACGCCGACCATCGCGCCACGGTGATCGCGCACCTGAAGAAGGTGATCGAGGCGGCCGGCCTGATGGGCGTCGGCGTCGTCAATACGTTCTGCGGCGGCGATGCGCGCCAGGCCGTCGACGACAACTGGCAGGAGGCGCTGAAGGTCTGGCCCGCTCTCATCGCCCATGCGCGCGATCACGGCGTGCGGCTCGCCTTCGAAAACTGCCCGATGATCTTCAGCAATGACGAATGGCCGGGCGGCCACAACATCGCCTATTCGCCCTACGTCTGGCGCCGCATCATCGAGACCTGGGACGGCGCGGTCGGCATGAACTTCGATCCCTCGCACCTGGTCTGGCAGATGATCGACCAGGCGCGCTTCATCCGCGAGTTCGGCGCGCACATGCTGCATGTCCACGCCAAGGACCTGATGATCGACCGCGACGGCCTCTACGAACGGGGCATCATGTCGGCCGGCATGGGATGGCAGGTGCCGCGCATGCCGGGCCTCGGCGACGTGAACTGGAACACGATCTTCTCCGGCCTGTATCGCGCAGGCTATGACGGACCTGTCATCATCGAGCATGAGGACAGGAGGTTCGAGGGAAGCGACGAGGCGGTCAAGCGCGGGTTTCTTCTCGCCCGCGACGTGCTGCGCCCCTTCGTCAAATGACGACAGAACAACAACAACCAGACTGATATCGAAGCGGAGGAAAGGACATACAATGCGTATTGTGAAATCCCTGGGGTGGCTGTCCCTTCTGGCCGGCACGGCGCTGATGGCGTCGGCTGCCGGCTCCATGGCGAAGGACAGCTACACGATCGGCATCTCCAACACAGTGCAGGGCAACGGCTGGCGCGAGGAGATGGTGTGCGCGATGAAAGCCGAGGCACTCGCCTCCGGCAAGGTCTCCAAGCTCAACATCGCCCACCGCAACACCGACGCGGCCGGGCAACTGGAAGACATCCGCAATCTCATCAGCGCCGGCGTCGACGCCATCGTCGTCAACCCGTCCGATCCGTCCGGCGTCAATGCCGCGCTGAAGGAAGCCACCGACAAGGGCATCGTCGTCGTCGCCGTCGACCAGGGCGTGACGGAGCCGTCGGCCTACGTCATCTCCAACAACCAGGAGGAATACGGCTATCTCGGCGCCAAGTGGCTGTTCACGCAGATGGGCGGCAAGGGCGACGTGGTCTACATGCGCGGCGCCGCCGGCGCTTCCGCCGACAGCGACCGCGATAAGGGCTTCAAGAAGGCGCTGGCCGAGTTCCCGGACGTGAAGGTCGTGCACGAAGTCTACACCGGCTGGCAGCAGGACCAGGCCAAGCAGCAGATTCTCGACTTCATCGCCACCGGCATGCCGTTCAACGGCATCTGGACCTCGGGCATCGACAACGTCATCGTCGACGCATTGCAGGAATCGCAGACGCCGCTGGTGCCGGTCGTCGGCGCCGACAATGCCGGCTTCGTCGGCCAGCTCAGCTCGGTCGAGGGCCTGCAGGGCGCGGCCGTCACCAATCCCGGCTCGATCGGCGGCGCCGGCGTGACGCTGGCGCTCCAAATTCTCGACGGCAAGAAGCCGGCCGACCAGACCGTTCTCGTCGAGCCGCAGATCTGGGACAACACCACCGACGAGGGCAAGGCCAAGCTGAAGGCGGCGTCCGATCCGTCGCTCAACCCGGAATGGCCGGTCTCGATCTCGATCCCGGACTGGACCACCTACACCAAGGAGCAGATCATCGCCTGCAAGGGTCCGGGCGAATAAGCTCCGCTGATCCGCAAACCGGACGGGGCGACGGAAAGCCGTCGCCCCGCGTCAACCGTTGCAGCCCAGGACCGAGCAGATCGTGACAATCCAGCCCGTCCTCGACGCCGCCGGCGTCGCCAAGAATTACGGTGCCGTCGCCGCGCTGCGCGACGCCTCGCTTTCCGTGCTGCCGGGCGAAGTCCATGCGCTGATGGGCGCCAACGGCGCGGGCAAGTCGACGCTGGTGAAAATCCTCACCGGCGCGGTGCGCCCCAGCGCCGGCACCATCCTCATCCGCGGCAAGCCCCTCGACGTGCGCTCGCCCGCGCAGGCGCGCCGCGCCGGCCTGGTGCCGGTCTACCAGGAACCGGCGCTCATCCCCGATCTCGACATCGCTTCGAACCTCAGGCTGACGCGCACGCCCGTCGAGCCGTTCCGAAATTGGGTGCGCGAACTCGGCGTACCGGATCTCAACCTCGGCGACATGGCGCGCGACGTTCCACTGGCGATCCTGCGCGTGCTGGATCTGGCGCGCGCGCTGGCTGTCGAGCCGGACGTGCTGCTGCTCGACGAGATGACGGCGGCGCTGCCCGCCAACCTCGCCGAACGGGTGCTCGACGTGGTGCGCCGCCAGGCCGCCGCCGGCCGCTCGGTGATCTTCATATCGCACCGCTTCGTCGAGATTTCCGCCCTGTGCGACCGCGCCACGGTGTTGCGCGACGGCCGGACCGTCGGCGTCGTCGACATCGAGCCGGGCGTGGAGGAGAAGATCGTCGAACTGATGCTCGGCACCCGCGTCGACAAGAGCCGCCCGGCCTCCGCCTCGCAATCCGCATCACGGCAGGTCGGCGAAAAACCACGCATCAGCGTGCGCAACCTCAGCATCGGCACCAAGCTCAACGACATCTCCTTCGACCTCTCCAACGGCGAAGTCGCGGGCGTTGTGGCGCTGGAAGGGCAGGGGCAGGACGAACTGTTCGGCGCGCTCGCCGGGTCGATCCGCCCTGCCGGCGGCACCATCAAGGTGGACGGTGCCGCCGTGCGGTTCGGCCATCCCGCGGATGCCATCCGTGCCGGTATCGCCTATGTGCCCGGCGATCGCTCCGAGGCGCTGCTGATGCAGCGTTCCGTGCGCGAGAACATCGCCCTGCCGTTCAGCGCGCGGCTGCGCAACTGGGGGCCGATCGGCTCGCAGCGCGAGCGTGGCGCGGTATCCATGGCCATTGAACGGCTGCAGATCGACACCCGCGCGCAGCGCGAGGTGCAGCGGCTTTCCGGCGGCAACCAGCAGAAGGTCACCATCGCGCGCTGGGTGGCGGCGGACGCCCGCACCATCCTGTGCTTCGACCCGACGCGCGGCATTGATGTCGGCACCAAGCAGGAGATCTACAAGCTGCTGCGCGAACTGGCGGCACAGGGCAAGTCGATCCTTTTCTACACGTCGGAACTGGAAGAGGTGCGGCGCGTCTGCGACCGGGTGATCGTCATCTTCGGCGGCCGCGTGGTCGATATATTGCCCGTGGAGATCGCCGACGAGGCGGCGCTGACGCGGGCCTCCTACGGCCTGCCGCGCGGAGCGGCGGCGGATGTCGGCGTTCTCGCCGCCACCGCGCAGAAAGAGGCGGGTACGCCGTGAGTTCGTTTCTCCGTCGTCAAAGCTGGGTAGTCGGGCTCTTCGGCCTGCTGATCGTTCTCTTCATCCTGACCAAGGTGATCCAGCCCGGCTACGGCTCCGGCGACTTCGGCTCGTTGGCCCGGGCGGTGCTGCCTTACGCCTTCGCCGTCGCTGCGCAGACCGTCGTGGTCATCGCCGGTGGCATAGACCTGTCGGTGGCATCGCTGATGGCGCTGACAAGCGTCATCGCCGCCTCGATGATGAACGGCGCCAGCGAGGAATATGCGCTGTTCGTGGTGCCTTTCGTGCTGGTGGTCGGCCTGCTGGTCGGCGCCCTGAACGGCCTGCTGATCGTCGTGACACGCGTGCCCGACATCGTCGTGACGCTGGCGACTCTGTTCATCCTGCAAGGCGCGGCGCTTATGGTGCTCGAAGCGCCGGGCGGCGCTGCGGCCGAATGGCTGAAGGCGTCGATCGTCGGCACCATCGGCATTCCCGGCATCCCCGAAAGTATCACGGCCTGGATACCGAAGGCGCTGGTCGTCCTGCTCGTCTGCCTCGGCCTTGTCTGGATTCCGTTGAAGCGCTCGGCGCTCGGCCTGTCGATCTACGCCATCGGCTCGAGCGAACTGGCTGCCTTCCGCAGCGGTGTGTCGGTGGCGCGCACCCGCATCGCCGCCTACGCCGTCGGCGGCCTGTTCGGGGCCATGGGCGGCCTGTCGCTGACCATGAGCACCGGCATCGGAGCCCCCATCCCAGGCCCCTACCTGCTGGCCAGCGTCGCGGCGGTGGTTCTGGGTGGCGTCACCCTCGGCGGCGGCAAGGGCGGTCTGGTCGGTCCGATCGTGGCGGTGTTCATCCTGCGGCTGATGCGCACGGATCTGACCCTGCTCGCCATCGACCCCAACGTGACATCGATCGTGGAAGGAACCGTCATGGTGGCCGTCGTCATGCTCGGCGCCTTCCTCGCCATGCGGGAGCGCAGGCCATGAGCAGCGTCACCTCCACCACCCAGCCGGTTTCGCTCGGCCGCCGCATCAAGCGCTTCATGAGCGACCAGCCGCTGGTGCCGCTGGTCATCCTCCTGATCGCCCTGGTGGCCGTATTACAGATTCTGCGGCCGGGCATCGTCAACGAGCGCTGGCTGGCCAACACGATCAAGTTCTCCATACCCCTGGCCCTGCTGGCGGGCTCCCAGACCATGACGATGCTGACGGGCGGCATCGACCTGTCGGTCAGCACCGTCGCCACCATGGCCGCCTTCATCATGGCCTCGCAGGCAGCGGCGCACGGCGCACCCGTGGCGGTGATGCTGGCTCTGCTGCCGGCCCTTTTAATCGGCGTCGCCAACGGTATCGGCGCCGGCGTCTTACGCGTCCACCCGCTGATCATGACGCTGGGCACAGGCCTGATCGGCGCCGGTTGTTTGCAGGTCTACCAGCGCACCGTCATCGCCACGGGCACACGTATCCCCGACCTGTTCACCTGGCTGGGAACCGGCGTGACCTTCGGCATTCCCAATGCGCTGGCGCTATTCATCCCGGTCGCTGCGCTCATCCTGTTCATCCAGAAGCGCACCGGTTTCGGCCGCCTGCTTTATGCTGTCGGCGACAACGAGAAGGCCGCCCGGCTTTCCGGCGCGCATTATTGGCAGGTCATCCTGGCGCTCTACGTCTTCTCGTCGCTGCTGGCCGGCGTCGCCGGCCTGCTCTATGTCGGCCTGATTCGGGCGCCCTCGTCGCTGTCGCTGGCCGAGCCGCTGCTTCTGCCTTCGGTGGCGGCCGCCGTCGTCGGCGGCACGTCGATCTTCGGCGGGCGCGGCGGCTATACCGGCACCATCGTCGGCGCGCTGATCCTGACGGTGCTCACCACCCTGCTGACGATTTTGCAGATGCCGGAAGGCGCGCGCCGCGTGCTGTTCGGCGCCATCATTCTTCTGGTCACCGCCGTCTATCTGCGCATCACGGAAGACCGCTGACCTCTTCGTGCGGCCGCCATCCGGCCACGCGCGATCAGCCGGCGAGCAGCTTCTTCAGCTTGATGTCGGGGGAGGCGAGGGCGTCAGGATCGGGCCGTGCCCTCTTGGCGATCAGCATCTCTGCCAGCCTGATGTCACGCGCCACGGCGTTGTCGGGGCCGATGCCGCTTGCCGCGACCAGACGCCCGTCCCCGGCGAGATGGAAGAGGATGAAGGCATTTTCGCTGATGTCGCGGCGGACGGCGGTCTCTGCCTCGTCGCAAAGCCCGGCTATCTGCATGGTTAGCTCATATTGATCCGACCAGAACCATGGCACGGAGGAAACCGGCAGGTCGAGGCCGAGCATATTCGCACCGGCGAGCGCGCCCTGATCCTGTGCGTTGCGCCAGGCTTCTAGCCTCACGCGCCGTCCGCCATAGACGGAAAGAGGGAATGAGCAGCAGTCGCCGGCGGCGAAGATATCCGGGTCGGAGCTGCGCAGCATGGCGTCCACTGCGATGCCGTTCTCGATCCTGAGCCCGGCCTGTTCGGCCAACCCGGTGTTCGGCACGGCACCGATGCCGATGACGGCGAGGTCGGCATCGATCACGCGGCCGTTGGCGAGCGTCAGGCGTACTTTTTGGCCGTCATCGTCGATCGCGGCGATGCCGCTGCCGCAGACGATCTCTGCGCCGTGGGCCTCGTGCGCCGCATGAACGACAGCGGCAATCTCGGTCGGTACGCCGCGCATGAGAATGCGCGGCTGTGCCTCGACGACGGTGACCGCAGCGCCCAGTCGGCGCGCCGCGGCTGCCAGTTCCAGTCCGATGAAGCCGCCGCCGACGATGACGATGCGGCTTTGCGGCTTGAGGTGCTGCCGGATAGCCAGCACATCGCTGAACGTTCTCAGATAGACGCAACGCGCGCCGAGTCCCGGCATCGGCAATCTGCGCGGCGTGGCGCCCGTCGCCAAAAGCAGCCTGTCATAGGCAAGCTCGCCGCCTTTGGCCAGTTTCACCCGCTTGGCCGCCCTGTCCACGGATGCGACCGTGACGGGACGCAGATGGGTTATGGATTTGTCCGCCAACTCGGCTTCGCTGGCGATCGCCTGGACCGCCGGGGTATCCGCCATCATGGCGTCCTTGGACAGCGGGGGGCGCTCGTAAGGCAGGTGCGGCTCGTCCCCGACCAGCGTCACCGGACCGTCATAGCCGTGCTCGCGCAGCGCCAGCGCCGCGCGCGCGCCGCATTCCCCGGCGCCAACAATGACCATTCCCCCGTCCATGGGCCTATCCTGTCCGGCCTATCCGACCTGAATCAGCACCTTGCCGCCTTCGACCTTCACCGGATAGGTCTTCAGGTTGACGCAGACGGGCGCGCCCTTGGCCTCGCCGGTCTTGTAGTTGAAGCGGCCGTTGTGCTTCGGGCACTCGATGATGTCGTCCATCACCAGTCCGCCGGAGAGGTGGACCTGCTCGTGCGTGCACAGGCCGTCGGTGGCGAAGTAATCGTCGTCCGGCGATCGGTAGATGGCGAAGGTGCGCCCCGCATGGTCGAAGCGGATGACGTCTTCCTCGTCGATGTCTTCGGCGCCACAGGCCTCGATCCATTCACTCACGTCTGCGTCTCCCTGGATAGTGTCTCTGGGTTGTAGCAGAGGCGGCGCCCGCCGCGCCGCCTCCATGAGCCTTGGGAGGCTTATTCGGCTGCTGCCAGCACGCGGTCGTCCTGATGCAGTTCCTCGCGATAGGGTTTGGCGGTCTGCGGCAGCTCACGCCTGAGATGATAGTCCTCGTAGCGGAGCTGGCGCAGGAAGGCCGGAATCATCTCCCTGTAGCCGGCCCATATGGAAGGGCAGGGCGCCGGCAGGTCGTGCCTGATCAGTTCATGCAGCTTCGGCAGCGCATGGTAGGGTACCATCGGGAACATGTGGTGCTCCACATGATAGTTCATGTTGAGATAGATGAAGCGGCTGAGCGGGTTCATGTAGACGGTGCGGCAGTTCAGCCGATGGTCGATGACGTTGTCGGCCAGCCCGCCATGCTGCAACAGGCCGGTCATCACCATATGCCATGCGCCGTAGAGGCGCGGCAGGCCGATCAGCATCAGCGGCAGCCATGAGTGCAGATAGACGGCGAGCGCAACGGTCGCGCCATAAATGACCAGCCAGATGCGGGCGACGCGGATCGCCTTGGGCCGCTCGGATTCGGGGATGAAAGTGGCTTCCTCGGCACCGATGATGCCGGCGGCATTGCGCACCATGTCGACCATCGCCTGCCAAGCGTCGAGGATGCCGAAGAAGTTGAGCACCAGCCGCGCGAGATCCGGCGGCCGCATGACGGCGATCTCGGGATCGCGGCCGACGATGACGGTGTCGGTGTGGTGGCGGGTATGGCTCCAGCGCCAGGTCACCGGATTGCGCATGATCATGAAGCAGGCCGCCTGGTAGACGGCGTCGTTCATCCACTGCGTGCGGAAGGCGGTGCCGTGGCCGCATTCATGCCAACGCGAGTCCGACGAGGAGCCGTAGAGCACGCCGTAGACGAAGAAGAACGGCACGCACCACCATGTGCCCCAGAACCAGATGCCGCCGGCAGCGCTTAGGAGGAAGGCGGCGATCCAGACGAGCGTATCGCAGATGGCCGGGCCGTCCGAGCGCTTCATCAGTTCCTTCATCTGCTTGCGCGGTACGTCGGTGTGATACCATTCAGCGGCCGCCAGCCCGTTCTCGACGGCAAGCCGGGAGTCGCGGCCGATCAGGCTGTAGTCCCGCTTCGTCGGCCGTACGGCGGCATCAGTGACGGCTATGCCCATCCTCATCTCCCTTGCAGCGCCCCCTGCTGGATCACATGGCCGGGCCGCATGGTGTGCAGGCTCGAAGGTAGCAGGCATCGCTAAATTGCTCAACATTCATCATTCATATTGCAATGATTTCTATCATTATCTATCATTCTTCCATTCAACCTGCCCAACCGGACGAACATGGTGAAGCGACCGACCATTGCAGATCTTGCTCGCGCCGCCGGCGTCAGCATCGCGACCGTCGATCGCGTCCTCAACGGCCGGCTGCCGGTGCGCGAGGACACGACCCGGCGCGTCTACGAGGCGGCGACGGAAATCGGCTTTCACGCCGCCGACCTGATCGGTCGGCGTCTGCACCGGGACCTGCCGGAGCTTCGGTTGGGCTTCCTGCTGCTCAGGCCCGACGATCCTTTCTACCGGGCCTTCGCCGCCGAGCTGCAGGCCACGGTTTCGCGCTCGCATCGCTTCCGCGGCACGGCAGTGATCGACTTCGCCGAGACGCTTTCGCTGGACGAGATCGTCGAGAAGCTGCGCCGGCTGGCGGCACGCTCGCGCGCCGTTGCCGTCGTCAGCCCGGACCATCCGACGCTGACCAGGGCGGTGGAGGAGTTGAAGCGGCGCGGCATCCCGGTTTTCGCCCTGCTGTCGGACTTCGCCGCCGGCGTGCGGGCGGGCTATGTCGGCATCGACAACCTCAAGGTCGGACGCACCGCAGCATGGATGATCGCAAACAGCGCGAAGCGCCCGGGCAAGGTCGCGCTGTTCGTCGGCAGCCATCGGTTCCACGGCCACGAGTTGCGCGAAATCGGCTTCCGCGCTTTCTTCCGCGAGCACGCGCCGGACTTCACCGTCATGGAGACGCTGGTCAACCAGGAATCGTATCGGCTCGCCCACGACGCTCTGGTCGAACTGCTGCGCCGGCACGACGACCTCGCCGGCTGTTACATCGCAGGCGGCGGCGCGGAAGGAGGGATTTCGGCGCTGCGCGAGGTCCGGCCGGCGCATAGGCCGATTATGATCTGTAACGAGATCACCGCCGACCGGCGGGTCGCCCTTGCCGAAGGGCTGCTGACCATGGTGATCGATACGCCGCTCGGGCCGCTCTGTTCGGAGTTGGTGGAGCTTATGGCGCACGCACCGGAAGGCGGGGCGGCGGGCACGCAGGGGCAGACCTTCGTGCCGTTCGGCGTCTACTTGCCGGAGAGTGTCTGAAGGTTTGCCAGTTGAAAACCAGCCTGCCTGGACTGCGCGCAAGCCTGGCGATCTTGCGATAGCGTAGCGGCAAGCGTGGGGCCACTGCTGCCGCTTGTCTGCGAGCGCCGCCGCGTCATCGAGCGGTTGCACGATCGGCTTCCCTTGGCGGGCTTGCCCGCCAAGGGAACATCCGTCAGTCCTTGCGGGTGAGAAGGTCCGCCGGCAGATCGCGGTTGTGGAATTTCTTGAACATGGCGGGAAGCTCGCCGCTCTTGAACTTCTCGGTGATCCAGTTGTTGAGCCATTCCTTCAGCTTCGGCTCGTTCTGCGGCAGGGCGATGCCGAGGTCGAGCGACTTCTGCACGAACTTCACGTCCAGCGGATCGCCGCCCTTCTTCTCGTTCATGGCAGCGAGCACGGCCGTCTGTGTCGAGACGACGTCGACCTGGCCCGATGCCACCGCGGTAATCAGCGTCGCGTCGTCCTCGAAACGGACGATCTCGGCGTCCTTGGCATTCTCGGAGACCATCATGTCGTTGACCGTCGCGCGGGTGACGCCGATGCGCTTGCCGGCGAGGTCCTTGTAGTCGCTGATCGCGACTCCCTTGGGTCCGGCGACGATGATGTCGAGCGTCGCATAGGGAATGGTGAAATCGACGGCCTTCTTGCGCTCGGGCGTGATGGCGAGGTTGGCCACCAGGATATCGGCCTTGTGGGCCTGGATGGTCGGAACGCGGGCGGCATTGGTGATCTGCACCAGTTCCAGCTTCACGCCGAGGCTGTCGGCGATCATCTTGGCTGTCTCCACGTCGGAGCCGGCGGGCTGCAACTGCGGGTCGACATAGGCGAAAAGCGGCACGCCCATGGCGGTGGCGACGCGGATCTTGCCGGCCGCCTTGATGTCCGAAAGCGCGTCGGCGCGAGCGGCCGGCGCGGTTGCGACGAAGGCGGCCATCATGGCGGCCACGCCGAATGCGAGTTTGAATTTCATGGTTGTTTCCTCCTTGGTTATGCCGACCGCCTCGCCCCTTGCGGTCTTGCTTCACAGTTCGTTGGCGAGAAAGTTCCTCAGTTCCGGCGTCTGGGGGTTGCCCAGCATGACGCCCGTGCCGGTCTCCCAGACCTTGCCGGTGTGCATGTAGATGACGCGGTCGGCGGCACGACGGGCAAAGCTCATCTCGTGGGTCACCATGATCATCGTCATGCCGCCCTTGGCGAGCTTCTCCATCACGCGCAGCACCTCGCCGGTCAGTTCCGGATCGAGCGCGGAGGTCACCTCGTCGAACAGCATCACCTTGGGCGACATCGCCAGCGAGCGGGCGATGGCCACCCGTTGCTGCTGGCCGCCGGACAATTGCTCCGGATAGGCGTCGATCTTGTCCGAGAGGCCGACCTGCTCCAGCGCGGCGCGGGCGAGTTCATGCGCCTGCGCGCCCTTGACGTGCTTTACCCGGCGCGGCGCCAAGACGATGTTCTGCTCGACCGTCAGGTGCGGGAAAAGATTGTAGCTCTGGAAGACGATGCCGACGTTCTGCCTGAGCGCCCTAAGGTCGAGATCGGGGGCGTCGACCCGCCTGCCGCAGACCTCGATCGAGCCCGACTGGATCTTCTCCAGCCGGTTGATGCAGCGGAGCGCCGTGCTCTTGCCCGAACCGGAACGGCCGATGATGGCGACGACCTCTCCGGCGCTCACCTCGAAGGAGATGCCGCGCAGAACCTCGACCAGACCGAAGCTCTTGTGCACGTCCTCAAGCTTGACGACGACTGACATTGAGCCTCCTTTCGAGCGCGCGGCTCCAGACCGAGAGCGGGTAGCAAAGAGCGAAGTAGAGAAGCCCGGCAATGCCGAAGATCAGAAAGGGCTGGAAGGTGGAATTGTTGATCACCTGCGCGGCACGCGTCAGTTCGACGAAGCCCACCACGGAGGCAAGCGACGTGCTTTTGAGCACCTGCACCAGGAACCCGACGGTCGGCGGCGTGGCGATGCGGGCCGCCTGCGGCAGGATCACGTCGCGGAGCGTCTGCCAGCGCGTCAGCGCCAGGCATTCGGCCGCCTCCGTCTGGGTGCGCGGTATGGCCTCGACGCAGCCGCGCCAGATCTCGCCGAGAAAGGCGCTGCAATAGATCATCATGGAAAGGCCGGCGGCGAACAGCGGCGGCATTTCGATGCCGAAAATGCCGAGCCCGAAATAGACGACGAACAGGATGATGAGCAGCGGCGTGCCCTGGACGATCTGGACATAGACGAAGACGAGCCGCCGCAGCAGCGCCGAATGGGAGATCCGGGCGAGCATCACGAGGAAGCCCGCCGCCCCGCCGGCCACGAAGGCGATCGCCGACAGCACGATCGTCCAGCCCATGCCCTGCAGCAGGTAGTAGAAATAATAGAGGCTGAAGCCGCCGTTCATGATGCCTCCTAAAGCGGGGTGCCGAGAAGACGGCGGCGTGGAAACAGCGCCTGGCCGAGCAGCCAGAAGCCCGATTTCAGGAGGACGGTCAGCACGAGATAAAGCAGCGCCACCACGATGTAGGTTTCCAGCGAGCGGAAGGTGATCGACTGGATGTTGTTGGCGGCCGCCGTCAGCTCCTCGGCCGAGATCTGCGAGGTGATCGACGACGATAGCATCATCAGCACGAACTGGCTGGTCAGCGCCGGATAGACGCGCTCCAGCGCCGGCCGCAGGATGACGTACCAGTAGACTTGCGGCACCGAGAGGCCGAGGGATTCGGCCGCCTCGATCTGGCCGGGATGGACGGCCTCGATGCCGGCGCGCACGATCTCCGTCGTATAGGCTCCGACATTGATGACCATGGCGAGTACGGCGGCGAAAAGCACCGGCATCCTGACACCGACGCTGGCGAGACCGAAGAACAGGAAGAATATCTGGATCAGGAAGGGCGTGTTGCGCACGAGTTCGACATAGCCGCCCGCGACGACCCTGAGCCAGGCATGTCGGCTTCCGCGCGCGATCGCTCCTGCCACGCCGATGCAAAGGCCGAGCACGGTGGCGGCGAACGTCATCTCGAGCGTCGTCAGCGCGCCGGTCAGGAAATCCGGCCAGTATGCCCACAGGCTCGAGAAGTCGAACGTGTACATCATCGGGCGAGCCAGCCTCCGTCCACCGGCAGGACCGCGCCATGCACGTAGGCGGATGCCTGCGAGGCGAGGAAAACCGCGGCGCCCCCCATGTCGGAGGCCTCGGCCCAGCGGCCGGCCGGGATGCGCGCCAGGATGTCGTGCGAGCGTTGCTCGTCCTGTCGCAGGGCAGCCGTGTTGTTGGTGACGACGTAGCCGGGCGCGATGGCGTTGACGTTGATGCCCTTGTGCGCCCACTCGCAGGCCAGCAGCCGCGTCAGCCCCGCGAGGCCGCTCTTGCTCGCCGTGTAGGAAGGAATGCGGATGCCGCCCTGGAAGGAAAGCAGCGAGGCGATGTTGATGATCTTGCCGCCCTTGCCGCGTTCCAGCATGACGCGCGCGGCCGCCTGCGACAGGAAGAACGCGGTCTTGAGATTGACGTTCATCACGTCGTCCCAGTCGCCCTCGGTGAAGTCGAGGGCGTCGGCGCGGCGAATGATGCCTGCGTTGTTGACCAGGATGTCGACCCCGCCCTTCCAGGCGACGGCCTCGGCGACGATGCCGGCGACCGGCGCGATCGAACCGAGGTCGGCCGACACGGAGCGGATCTCGACGCCGGCCTGCGCGCACAGCCTTTCGGTCTCGTCCATGGCCGAGCGGCCCACCGCGACGATGGCCGCGCCGGCCCGCCCGAGCGCCAGCGCGATGGCCTGCCCGATGCCGGTATTGGCGCCGGTGACGATGGCCGTCCGTCCGGACAGGTCGAACGGGTTCAGGCTCTCCTTCGTCACCGAAGCGCCTCCATCGGCACCATGTCCATGTCGTCGAAATCCTGGTTGTCGCCGGCCATCGCCCAGATGAAGGCGTAGTTGGACGTGCCGACGCCGGAGTGGATAGACCAGCCGGGAGACAGGATCGCCTGCTCGTTGGCGACCACCAGATGGCGGGTCTCCTGAGGCTCTCCCATCAGGTGGATGACGCGGGCGTCGGCCTGCATGTCGAAATAGAGATAGGCTTCCGAACGCCGGTCATGCGTATGGCACGGCATGGTGTTCCACATATTGTTCGGCTTCAGGGCCGTCATGCCGAGGACGAGCTGGCAGGAGGCGCACACGTCCGGATGGATCATCTGGTAGATGGTGCGCTCGTTCGCCTGCGCCGGGCTGCCTAGCTCGCGGACATTGGCCGTGGCCTGCGATATCTTGACCGTCTTGTGACGGACGTGTGCCGGCGCGCTGACCAGGTAGAACTTGGCGGGATTGGCGGCATCCACACTCTCGAAGCGGACCTCGCCGCTGCCCATCGCCACGTAAAGCGCCTCCTGCGTGTCGAGATGATGGACGGCGCCGTCAGCCTGCACGCGTCCCGCCCCGCCGATGTTGACGACGCCGAGCTCGCGGCGCGCCATGAAGCTGGTCGTGCCGATAGGCTTCGGCGCCGTCAGTTCGAGCGCCTTGACGAGAGGCATCGCGCCGCCGACCCCGAGGCGGTCGATATGGCTGTAGGTGAGGGCGATCTCGTCCGGCTGGAACAGGCTCTCGATCAGGAAATGCCGGCGCAGCGCGGCGGTGTCGAATCCCTTCGCCGCTTCCGGATGGCTGGCTTGCCTGACGTCGATCTTCATGACTGCTCCAGAATGTAATGACCGTCACGACCCGCGCGTTTGCGCCGGGGCGTCGACGAAATAGTCGGGGTTGAGGTCCTTGATATCGTCGATATCGGTGATGAGCGTGCTCAGATGCCCGCTCATATGCGCGACGGCGGCGACCGGGTCACGCGCCTCGATCGCCCTGGCGATGGCCGTATGCTCCTCGATGACGCGCAGCATCCGGCCCTCCTGCGGCAGCGTCAGGCGCCGGTAGCGATCGACCTGCACCTTGACCTGCTGAACGACCGCCCAGATACCCGGATAGCCGGCCATCTCGGCGACCGCGGCGTGAAAACGCTCGTCCGCCTGGTGGAAGGCTTCCCGGTCGCCGGCGGCTTCGCTCTCGCGCATTTTCTCGATCACGGCATGGAGGCCGATGACCTGGCTGCGGGTGGCGCGGCCGGCGGCAAGACGCGCCGCCGTCTCTTCGAGCGACGTACGGATGACGATCGCTTCGGGCAGCGCGCGCAGCGGAATATGGGCGACGAAGGTGCCCGACTGCGGGAAAATATCGACCAGTTTTTCGTTCGCCAGCCTCAGCAAGGCCTCGCGCACCGGCGTCCGGCTCACGCCGTAGGTTTCCACGATCTCCTTCTCGGCGATCGGATCCCCCGGTGCCCGCCGCATGGAAACAATGTCGTCACGCAGTCCGGCATGGATCAGCGACGCGGCGCTCGCCGGCCTGTTGGAGTCACCGACGCCGCGGCCGGTGAGCGCGCGTCTGCCACGGGCTTCGCGCACTGGGGCGGCGGCGGGATCGCTCATTCAGCCGTATCCTTCGAAACGGGCTGCAAGGCGGCGCCGGGAAGACCGGCCGGATGGAACAGGCATGTCATCGTCAGTTTGCTCGACCTCGGCACGAGGGATTTGCTCCCGCTAACTAATATATTTGATATACTAGTTGAGAGGGTTTGCAAGGGACGTCTGCCGAGAAAGTTGCGAACGCCGCGCGACAGGCCCCGGCGCACCTCTACGATCCCTCGCCGAGTGGGAGGCCGGCTTTCGCCTTGGGTGCAACGTCGCTGCCCGAGCCATCCGCCAGGTTACAGGCTTTATGAACGCTGTTGGCCAGGAGAGGGGCGCAGTCTCGTCCGCGCTATGCAGCAGTCGGGCGCAGGGGAAAGCTTCCGTTGCCGCGCGACATGGAGCTGCAGGAAGTCCTGCTTGTCGAAAAGCGAGAAATCGTCCGAGCCGCGTCGCCTGCCGCGCACAGAGCGCGTGCACGACATGCGAAAGACCGGCTGCTACTGCCGTTTGACGACAGTGGCAGGCCCGGTCCTTCTTCCTACGCCGGTCTTTCTTCCTACGATTGAGCCGAAGCGGCTGTGCCGAGAACGACCGGCGGAGAGGTGAGCATATAGTATTGGCCGGTTTGACCCAGTTTGTGATGCGAGAAACCGGCGACCCTCGACGGGTCGAACCCGTGCGGTCCGCTCAGGGGCGATCGATGACAACGGTTGCCGAGGTCCCGGCCACCAGCCTTGCCCTGTCGGCTCGATCGCCGTCCAGCGCGATGCGCACCGGCACACGTTGCGCGAGCCGCACCCAGGTGAAGGTGGGATTGACGTTCGCCAGCAGGGTGCCGGCCGTGCGTTCACGGTCTTCTATGCCCGCGGCGATGCTTTCGACATGGCCCGTCAACGGGTTCGACGATCCCATCAGCCTGATCGACGCCTTTGCGCCGACCGTGATGCGTGGAAGTTTTGTTTCCTCGAAATATCCTTCGACGCGCACCGTGTCGGTGTCGACAAGCGCCATCGTCGACTGGCCGGCGGAGACATAGTCTCCCGGACGCAGGCCGAGATTGGTGATGATCCCGTTGACCGGCGCCCGCACGGTCGAACGATCCAGGTTGAGCTGCGCCAGGTCGCGGGCAGCGCTCGCCTGCAGGCTGTCCGATTCCGCCTCGGCGACCACCGATTGCGCCTCTTCGACCTGCTGGACACTGACGACCGACAGCGTCAGGCGTTTCAGGCGGTCGAGGTTTCTTCTGGCTTGGTCGAGCGTCGCCTGCTTGCCCTCAACCGCCGCCTTGGCCTGATCGAGAGCGATGGCGAAGCGCTGGCGATCGATCTGGAAAAGGACATCGCCTTTCCTGACCGCCTGATTGTCCCTGACGAGAACGTCGGCGACCGGGCCGGAGACATCCGGCGTCACGCCCACGATATCGGCGCGCACATGGGCATCCCGCGTCCAGGGGTCGTTCATGTTCTCGTCCCAGAGCTTCCAGGCCACGCCGCACGCGGCGGCGACGATAATGGCGGTGACGAGGACCCTGCCTGCAAGGCGCAAGAAACGGAATTTCATGGAAACGACTGACCCGATAGCGACGACATGGCGCCGAGGATGAGGACATAGAGGGCGAGGTTGAACAGCGCCCGATGCCAGACGATGGAATAAAGCCCTGTCCGCGACAGCACCTGCGTGACGATGCGGGCGACGACGAAGGCCGCCAGCATGAGGACGAGAAGGGCCGGGAGATAGACGCCGAACAGGTTGATGTCGCTGTGCACGGTTTTTCTACTCGGCTGCGAGAGGAATGGTCTGGGCGGGCAACGGCAGGCTGGGTGCGGGCGCATCTTGAAACAAGGCGCGCCGCAAGCCGACCAGCGCGTCCATCGAACGGCGCGCCGGCATGGCCATGCGGCCGCAAAGCGCGGCGAGGGCAAAATCGATTTGCGAGAGCAGTCGCGGGGAGGCCTCCAGGGCCGCGCGCCGACGGACACGGCTGTCATACAGGGCGGCTATGCCGGAGAGGACCCTGTCGACCGCTCCCCTCTCTTCAACCGTCAGCCGGCGACGCATCCGCTGCAATTCGACGATGTTGAGGCCGAGCCGGATTTCGGCATAGCCGTCGATCCGCGACAGTTCCCTGTCTTCGACGCCCGCCAGCCGCGGGACGATCTGGCCGAGACGGTCGAGCATGAGGCCGGCGAGCCGGCGCTGGTCGCGCGGCCGGTCGCCTGCCGCCAGGTCGGCAAGGTCCCTCCAGCCGGCGTGCAGGAGGCGGCGGGCGGCGATCTCGCCGCCGAACGGCCGCATGACGAGGGTCCACACGAGCGCGTAGCCGACGCCGGCCAGAGCGGCGAGACCGCCGCCGGCGAAAGCGGCGAAATCAGCCGAGAAGCGGTTGCCCAGGGCAATGAAGGACGCCGTATTCACGGTGAGCAGCATGGCCAGCATGCTCAGTTGGGGGCGTGGGATAAGCGTGCCGAGCACAAGGAACGGCGGCGCGAGCACCAGGGCCAGCATCGTGAATCCCTGTATCGACGGCAGGATCGCGAAAAGATAGACGCCGGTGGCCACCAGGCTCACCGAGCACCAGACGAACATCGAACGCAGAAGCGGGGCAGGGCGGTCCTGCGCGGCGAAAAACGAGCAGGACACCGCCGCCATGAGCACGAAGCCGGATCCCTCCGCCCAGCCGGACCAGATCCAGATCGCGCTGGCGACCAGCGTGGCGGCAACGACCGAAGCCGCATAGAAGAACAGCATTCCGTAATCGTGGTGACGGGTCCGCGCGAAGGTGCGGCGCCTGCGGAAGGCAAGCCTGCCGCTGCGCGGATCGCCTTCGGCGATTTTCGCGTTCAGGATCAGGCAGTCGTGCCAGACGTCGACGATCTCGCGCAGCCTCGCCAGCGCGCTGTCGAGGATCATGCCGTTCCAGTCCGTTAGGTCGGAGGCGGGCCGCAACGCGCCGATGCGGGCGCGCAGGGCAGGGGCGCGGTCCGGATCCTGCGCTGTCTCCAGCCACGACCCGACATCGCCCAGCAAATCCGACAGGTGCGGCGGCAGTTCGCCGCCCTGCGCTTTCAGGCCATGCAAGCGGTCCGACAGTGAAGACAGCAACGGCAGCAGCAGCATGAGCCGTCCGCGCAACTGCCGCGCCTGTCGCGTGACGCCGCGCGTCTGCGGGTCGTAGCCGAGCTGGCTGATCAGGATGTCCAGACCGGATATGTCCGACGCCAGTCTTTGGCGAGCCAGCGGCGTGGACGGAGCCGCGCCCCCGCCTTGGAGGATATCGCCCGCCCATGAAGCGGCGTCGCCGAGCCACTTGGATATCCGCGAAGACAGCAGTGAGGAGAGGCCGACCGGAAACACAACCTGGGCGACGACGCTCGCGCAGACGATGCCGAGGATGATTTCCTGGCTGCGCGCCGAGGCGATGTCGAAGATCGTCTCGGGCGCATCGACCGCCGGCAGCGCGATCAAGGGAAGGGTGTAGCCCGCCAGCATGAAGACGTAGCTCCGCGGTGTCCGGTCCAGCAGGGAGATGTAGAGCAGGCTGCCGGTCCAAAGCGCCACCACCACACTCATCAGAAGGGGGCTGGTGACGAACACCGGCAGGAAGAAGACCGAGGCCGCGGCTCCGATCAACGTCCCCAGCGCCCGGTAGAGCCCCTTGGACGAGGTGGCGCCGGCCAGCGGATTGGCCACGACATAGACTGCCGCCATGGCCCAATAGGGCCGCGGGAGATCGAACCATAGCGCGATATAGAGCGCCAGCATCGAGGCGATGAACGCCTTGACCGAAAACAGCCAGTCCTGCCACGAGGGGAGCGTCATGCCGACACCCCGATGGCTGCGATCCGGCCGAACGCCGAAACGCCGTGCCGACCGGCGACGGAGACCGGACTCTCCGGTCTTGCCCGGGGGACTCGACGGGATGAGGCGTATGAATGCATTGTCGGTGGCTGGAGGGTGGGACGCGACACGAGTGGTTCAAGGGCAACGGTGTCGCCCTTCCTTTGGAAGCGGATATCGGAGCAACAGGGGTCGATATCCCGATATTGATTGTATCAAAATAGATTGTATGCGAAGAATTTTCAATGGCAGATGAACGATCCAGAAGCCGCGAATCGATCGGCCAGCTCATCACCAGCATTGCCCGCCTTTGGCGTCGCACCGCGAACGAGCGACTGGACCGTTACGGTCTGTCGCACGCCGTGGCGATGCCGCTGCTTGCTCTGTGGCAGTTGGGCGGCGAGGCGCGTCAGGGTGCCGTGGCCGAACAGGCCGGGCTGGAAGGCCCCTCCCTTGTTCGGCTCATCGATCTTCTGGTCGCCGAAGGGCTGGTCACCCGCCGCGAGGATGCCAGCGACCGGCGGGCCAAGATATTGACGCTGACCGACGAGGGCATGGTGCGCATGAAGTCGATCAACATGGTGCTTGCCGAATTGCGCCATGAACTCGTCTCGCTCATAGGAGACGAGGAGCTCGAAACGGCATCTTCGGTGCTGCGGCAAATCCAGGCCGAGCTGCGCAACCGGACGCCCGAAGGCTGAGCCGGAAACCATTGGACGGCCACAGGACTGCGGGACCTGTCGGGCCTGTCATTTTTCGAGCAGGGCCCGGGCCGTCGGCTCGTCGGTGATGAGGCCGTTGAGCTTCGCACTGGCCAGCAGCGCGCGGATCGCCTCGGTCTTTCCCGGACCGCCGGCAATGGCGACGATGCGCCCCTCATGCCCGCTTTCGAGATCGACGGACAGGGTGCGCGCCGTCAGCGTCGTTTCCAGTTCGCGACCATGTGCGTCGAAGAAGTGGCCCAACATTTCCCCGACGCCGCCGATGGCGACGATCTCCTCGATCTCGCGCGGCTCGATCATGCCAGTGGCGACGAGTTGGGTTCGCTGGTGAACCGTGCCGATGCCGACGATCTTGAGCGGCGCGCGGTTCGAGAGATCAAAGACCTCGCGCACGCCGCGCTGCGATAGCAGGACTTCCAGATCCTCGACCGAATTGGCGAAGAACGGCACCGGCATGACATAGGCCTGCGCGCCGGTTTTCTCTGCCAGCCTGTGCATCACGTCGTGCGGATTGGCCGCATAGTTGCGCGTCAGGCCGCCAAGCAGCGAGACGAAGCGGACGTGGCTGGCGTCGAAGCGCGGCATCTGGCCGATCGCGGCCGCCAGCGTGCGTCCGTGGCCGAGCCCGATAAGATCGCTCGACCCATGCTCGATCTCGCGCCGCAGGTAGCTCGCGCCGGCGAGGCCCAGGGCGCGTAGCGGCAGGCCCTCTTCCCCGAGGTCGGGCGCCACTTCGCAGGAATCCAGGCCGTAGCGGTCGCACAGCTCGTTCTCCAGCGTCACGCATTCGACGATCTCACCGTCGATCGACACCTTGACCGCCCCTTCGGCGACGGCGCGCGCGATCAGGCGGTGCGCCTTGACCGAGGGCAGGCCGAGACGCTTCGCGACCGCCGACTGGGTCAGCCCCCCGGCATAGTGCAGCCACGCGGCACGGATGGCCAGCGACTGTTCCGGATCGATTGCGCCTGCCTGTTTCAGCATGTTCGTTCCCCTTTGCGACGTTCTCTCAAGCGCTGTCTCGTCGGATTCCGGTTTTGCCCCAGAATGCGATGCTTTCGACGGTCCGCGCAATCACCTGCCAGTCATCCGATCGCCATTCTTCAAATCCGGTTCCAGCAAACTCGTCGTTGTCGCCGCCGCCGCTTTCCGTCAATGCCTTCAGGGCGGCTCAGGCTGAATGCAGCCATCTCAAGTCGTCGCGCCTGCGTGTTGTTGATAGTCGCTTTGTCATTCACGCGGCCTCTGCGAGATGCTCGGCCTCGAACCATGATGCGAAGGCGCGGCGTTGGGCATCTGTGAGGTGGAGGTGGTGCTTGGTGCGCCGGTAGAGGATGTCGTCGGGCGTGCGCGCCCACTCCCTGGCGACAAGATAGCGCACCTCCGCCTCGTAGAGCAGGCCGCCGTGGTGGCGGCCGAGATCGTCCAGGCTTGCGGCGTCCCCGACGACGTCCTTGGCGCGTGCGCCGTAGAGGCGGCCGTAGTGATGGACGAGATCGCGCCCCATCCACGGCCACGCCTCGCGCAGGCTGTCGGCGAATGTCTCGTAGTCGGCGCCGGGGATGTCGCCGCCCGGCAGCGGCGCGCTGCCGGTCCAGTCCCCGCCCATCCGCGGGAAGACGTGCCCGAGCCTGTGCAGACCCCGCTCGGCCAGTTCGCGGAAGGTGGTGATCTTGCCGCCGAACACGTTGAGCAGCGGCACGCCGCCGGTTTCGTCGAGGTCGAAGACGTAGTCGCGCGTCACGGCCGACGGATTGCCCTTGCCGTCGTCGAACAGCGGCCGCACGCCAGAGAAGGCATGGAGCACGTCGCGCCGGCGCAGCTTCTCCTTGAAGTAACGGTTGACCGCCGCGATCAGGTAGTCGATCTCGCTCTCGTCGATCTCGACGTCCTCGGCGCGGCCCTCATAGGCGATGTCGGTGGTGCCGATCAGCGCCAGCCCGTTCTCATAGGGGTTGATGAAGATGACGCGCCTGTCGTGGTTCTGCACCAGATAGGCGTTGGCGCCGGCCCAGAACTTCGGCACCACGATGTGGCTGCCCTTGACCAGGCGCACCTTGCGCGACGAATTCGATCCCGCCACACGGCCGATGACGTCCGAGACCCACGGCCCGGCCGCGTTGACCAGGCAGCGGGCGCGGAAGGTGCGGGTTTTTCCCGTCGCCGCGCCCCCCGTCGCCGCATTTGTCGTCGTCACCGTCCAGGCGCCGTCCTCGCGGCGGGCCGAGACGACGGGCGAGCGGGTCAGCACCTGCGCGCCCCGCTCGGCGGCGTCGAGCGCGTTGAGCACCACCAGGCGCGCATCGTCGACCCAGCAGTCGGAATATTCGAAGCCGCGCGTATAGCGATCGAGCAGCGGCGTCCCTTCCGGATCGCGCCGCAGGTCCAGCGTGCGCGTGCCCGGCAGCCGCCTGCGCCCGCCCAGATGGTCGTAGAGGAACAGGCCGAGCCGCACCAGCCAGGCCGGCCGGTCCTCAGGGCTGTGCGGCAGCACGAAGCGCAGCGGCCAGATGATGTGGGGTGCGGCCTTCAACAGCACCTCGCGCTCGATCAGCGCCTCGCGCACCAGCCGGAACTCGTAATATTCGAGATAGCGCAGCCCCCCGTGCACCAGCTTGCCCGAGCGCGACGACGTCCCTTCGGCCAGGTCCCCCTTCTCGGCCAGCACAACCGACAACCCACGCCCCGCCGCATCCCGCGCAAGACCAGCACCGTTGATCCCGCCGCCGATCACAAACAGATCGACGCTGTCCGGTTCAGACATCCGCTGCTCCTTCAGATCTTTGTGCGGAAACATCCGCCGCTCGACAGCAGGGCAATGCCTGTTCTCCTCCCCGTTTGCCTGCATACGCCTCGCCGCGAACGCAGCTCCATGAACGCGCGGTGGCGCATCCATACACGGCGCCCTCTCGTCCGCATTCTAAAACTATCATGGAAATAACACAATGCATGAATTTTTTTGCTGGCACCGTAGTTTTATTCAGCCATATTGATATGATCGAGACCGCGAGGAACAGCGCCCGGCGCAGCAGCTTCGCCGAGGGAGGCGCAGGCGCAAACACAAGGGGCTCGAGGCATTTCAGGTTAGCCTGCCGCACCTTGCGAGAAATGTGGCTGTGAGAAAAAACACTGTCTGATTAACCGGTTAATGACAATATTCCAGTATTGGAACGACCCCTGTACCGCATCCGCAAAGATGAAGCGCATACCCCATCCAACCACGACACCGGTCCGATGAGGCGAATTCAGGTATGGCAATACCTTTGACAATTCGCCCGCCGAAAATCGTTTTCGCAGAACAACGGGCCATATCGGAGCGGTTCCGAAACCTAACATACTTGACGCAAATATAACACGGATATAACATGAATGCGGACTGAAAACGATGCGGGAGGAAACGCGCATCACAGATCGGGGGCGGAGAGCATCGATGCAGGCAATTGGCTCGGAAACGTGCTGTCACCGCCAGGCGGGCATCGGGCCACGCGCGCCGGCAGCCGACGCCGCCTCCCTCGGCATTCACCGGTTCCATCCCAACCAAGAGCTTGAACCCAAACAAGAGCTTGAACGATGAACGTCATGCCAGCCCGAACGCCGAAAGCCCCTGCCCCGTCGCGCCGTGGCCTGACGATCGCCATCGGCCTCGGCATCGTGGTTCTCGCTGCGATCGCGCTCGACACGAAAGTGGTCGGGATCGGCTCCGACGCGGATGTGCGCAAGGAAGCTTTCTCGCCCGATCAGTTCGGCGACAAGGAATTTCCCCGTATCCAGACCTTTGTCGTGGAACACGCGGTCGACGCGGCGACCCTGGGTCCCGCGGTCCTGGCGGACAAGAAGGCGGCGGCCGCCCAGTACGGCACCGCGTCCTCGACCGGCGCCATCATGCCTGTCCGGCTGACCGGCACGGCCGGAGAAGCAAGATCCGGCGTTTACGACCTCAAGGTCGAAGGGGCACCTGAGGACATCCATGTCCGCGTGCAGATGGGGCCGGCCATCAACGGCACCGACCTGCGCGACGCGACCGGCGACATCGCGTTCGGCTCCTTCAAGAACCAGATCGAATACCAGGACGCCGGCTCCGGCATCAACCGTGCCATGAAGAAGGCCGTGCTGGACGAGATCGACACGGCAAGCCTGTCGGGCAAGACGATGGAGATTTTCGGCGCTTTCCGGCTGATCAATCCCAAGAACTGGCTCATCACACCCGTGAAGGTCACGGTCAAATGAGCGATGCTTCAGGCTCCACGCCGGCAAACGTCCCGGCAAAGGGCGAGGTCGTCCTCGCGGCCCGCAACATCGCCAAGTCCTACAGCGGGATCAAGGCGCTGAAGGGCGTCAATTTCGACATCCGCCGCGGCCAGGTGACGACGCTGTTCGGCGAGAACGGAGCCGGCAAATCGACGCTGATGAAGATCCTGTCGGGCGTCGTCCAGCCGACCTCGGGCGAGATCGTCCTCGACGGGCGGCCCATCGTCTTCTCCTCCTCCACCGACGCCCGCAACCACGGCATTTCGATCATCCATCAGGAACTCAGCCTCGCGCCCAACCTGTCCGTCCGCGACAACATCTTCATGGGCCGCGAGATCACCGGTCCGGCCGGCGTCGACTATGGAGCCGAGGAGCGCCAGGTCCGCGACCTGCTCAAGGAACTGGAGGAGGACATCGATCCGCTGACGCCGGTCGAGGAGTTGCGCCTCGGCCAGCAGCAGATCGTCGAGATCGCCAGGGCACTGTCGGTCGAAAGCCGCATCCTCATCATGGACGAGCCGACCTCTGCGCTTTCCGCCGCCGAGGTGGATGTGCTCTTCAAGGTCATCCGCGACCTGACCGCCAAGGGCGTGTCGATCGTCTACATCTCGCACCATCTGGAGGAAGCGCTGCAGATCACCGACCATGCGGTGGTGCTGCGCGACGGCAACATGACCGCCTCGGCGCCGCGCGCCGAGATCGACCTGGAATGGATCGTGCGCAACATGGTCGGCGAGAACTACGACCTCGGCAGCCCGCCGACCGGCTACGAATTCGGTCCGGTGATGCTGGCCGTGCGCGACCTGACCGTGCCCGATCCGGCCGGCGGCGGCTACAACGTCGTCGACCGCATGTCGCTCGAGGTCCGGGCCGGCGAGATCGTCTGCATCTACGGCCTGATGGGCGCGGGCCGCACCGAGCTTCTCGAAACCATCGCCGGCCGCTTCACCGCCACCTCGGGCGAGATCGTCCTCGACGGCAGGGAGATTTCCCATCTCTCCATAGGCGAGCGCATCGCGCGCGGCCTCGCCCTGGTGCCGGAAGACCGCCAGCGCGACGGACTGGTCCAGACCATGTCGGTCGGCCAGAACCTGTCGCTGGCCTCGATCCGGGAATTCACCCGGGGCGTGTTCACGTCGATCCGGCTGGAAAAGGCGCTGATCCGGAAATCGATCAGCGACGTGACGGTCAAGACCGACGGGCCGGACGCGCCGATCGGTTCGCTGTCCGGCGGCAACCAGCAGAAGGTGGTGATCGGCAAGATGCTGGCGACCGACCCCAAGGTGATCGTGCTCGACGAGCCGAGCCGCGGCATCGATGTCGGCGCCAAGGCGGAGGTGTTCCGCATTCTCGCCGCGCGCGCCGCCGCCGGCCAGGCCGTCGTCTACACCACGTCGGAAGTCAACGAATGCCTGTCGATCGCGCATCGCATCGTCATCATGCGGCGCGGCCGGATATCGGCCGAGTTCGGCGCCGACGTTTCCAAGGAAAAGATCATGGCCGCCTCGGGCGAGGCGGAGGCAGCGTGAGCGGGATCGCGACATGACCGAAACGAACGCCAAACGACTGTCTTCCACGGGGTCCGGCATCCTGAGCGGTGCCAATCCGGTCAAACTCCTGCTCAGGGGGCGGGCGTTCTTCGCCTTGATCGCGATCGTCATCGTCTTTTCGCTGCTGTCGCCGAACTATTTCACCGCCTCCAACTTCCTCATCATGTCGTCGCATGTGGCGATCTACGGCATCCTGGCGATCGGCATGCTGCTGGTCATCCTGAACGGCGGCATCGACCTGTCGGTCGGCTCGATCCTGGCGCTGTGCGGCGTCGTCGCCGGCGCGCTGATGCAGGGCGTGGTGTTGAAGCCGTTGGGCGTCATCCTGTTCCCGCCTGTCTGGGCGGTGGTCGTGCTCACCTGCGCGCTCGGCGCCGTTCTCGGCGCCTTGAACGGCGTCCTCATCGCCTGGTTCAAGGTGCCCGCTTTCGTCACCACGCTGGGCGTCATGTACATGGCGCGCGGCATCGCGCTTTTGATGACCAACGGCCTGACCTACAACAATCTCGCCGGCCGGCCCGAACTCGGCAATACCGGCTTCGACTGGCTGGGCTTCAACCGGCTGGCCGGCGTGCCGATCAGCGTCATCGTGCTGGCCGTACTGGCCGTGCTGACCGGCCTCATGCTCGCCCGTTCCTCCTTCGGCCGCTGGCTCTACGCCTCCGGTGGCAACGAGAACGCGGCCGACCTTTCCGGCGTGCCGGTGAATTTCGTCAAGATCACCGTCTACACGCTGTCCGGCGTGCTTTCGGCGATAGCCGGCCTTGTGCTGTCGTCGCAACTGACTTCGGCCGGCCCGACCGCCGGCACCACCTACGAACTGACGGCGATCGCCGCCGTCGTCATCGGCGGCGCGGCGCTGACCGGCGGCCGCGGCACGGTGCGCGGCACCATGCTCGGCGCCTTCGTCATCGGCTTCCTGTCGGACGGGCTCGTCATCATCGGCGTGTCCTCCTACTGGCAGACCGTCTTCACCGGCGCCGTCATCGTGCTCGCCGTGCTGATGAACACGATCCAATACGGGGTGCGCGGCGTCCGTCGATGACGCCGTCCCCCGACAGAGCTTCTCCGGGACGGGAACCGCAGTCGAGACCGTAACCGGAAAGAAGGCCGAGAAATCGGCGGTCCAGCAATCGTAAAAGGGAGTGAGAAAATGATCGACAAGACCAGAAGGCTGCTGATGATCGCAGCCGCCGCACTGCCGCTGATGGCGACCCAGGCGTGGGCCGAGGGCCTCATCAGCATCATCGTCACCGATCCGGCCAACCCATACTGGCTGACCGAGGGCCAGGTCGCCAAGGCGACCGCCGAAAGCCTCGGCTATACGGCTAATGTCAGCGCGCACAAGGGCGACACCAACACCGAAAGCACGCTGATCGACACCGCCATTACCAACAAGTCCGCGGCCATCATTCTCGATCCGGCCAATGCCGACGGCTCGATCGGCGCGGTCAAGAAGGCGGTCGCGGCCAACATCCCGGTCTTCCTCGTCAATGCCGAGATCAATCAGGAAGGTCTCGCCAAGGCGCAGTTGGTCTCCAACAACGCGCAAGGCGCGGCGATCGGCGCGCAGCAATGGGTCGAGGCGATCGGCGACAAGGGCAACTATGTCGAGCTGTTCGGCAACCCGGCCGACAACAACGCCGCCACCCGCTCGAACGGCTACGAGACCGTGCTGTCGCAGTATCCGGACCTGAAGAAGGTCGGCAAGGAAGTCGCCAACTGGGACCGCACCCAGGGCTACCAGAAGATGCAGTCGCTGCTGCAGGCGCATCCCGACATCGTCGGTGTCATTTCCGGCAACGACGAGATGGCGCTGGGCGCCATCGCGGCGCTGAAGGAGGCCGGCAAGCTCGACCAGGTCAAGGTCGGCGGCTTCGACGGTTCGCCGGACGCGGTCGCCGCCGTCAAGGCGGGTGAACTGCAATATACCGTATTGCAGCCTGTCGCGGTCTTCTCGGCCGAAGCCGTGAAGCAGGCCGACAAGTTCATCAAGACCGGCGAGACAGGTGCGTCCTCCGAAAAGCAGCTCTTCGATTGCGCCCTGATCACCAAGGACAATGTCGATAAATACACGGGGCCGTTCACGCTTTCCGAGTAAGGCACGACGCATGAAGGGGCGCGCGCGACGCGCCCCTTTTCCGCTGCACAAGATCCGCCAGCCCGTGAGGCGCCGCTTGCCATCTGCGCCGGATGTGCGAATGGCATCGCAGGAGAGGCTTGGATGAAACATCGCGAGAGTCGGACCGAGCAGGCGTTGAAGACCCTTGCCGGGGATGAGGTGCCGGCCGACAGCCGTCATGCGCGCCAGCTTGTCCGCCGCCAGATGATGGCCGAAGCCGTGCTGGCGGAAGGCACGATGCGCATCGAGGACCTCACCGAGCGTTTCGGCATCAGCCTGATGACCGCGCATCGCGACCTCGACGAACTGATCGAGAAGGGTTTGCTGCGCAAGACGCGCGGCGTCGTTTCGGCAGCCCCGACCAGCCTTATCGAATCGAGCGACCTCTACCGATCCTCGCGCCAGTCGACCGAAAAGCGCGCGATCGCGCAGGCGGCGGCAGCCTTCCTGGAACCCGGCCAGGCCGTCTTCTTCGACGATTCCACCACCGTCCTTCAGCTCGTGCCGCATCTCGCCGCGCGCGTGCCGCTGACGGCTATCACCAATTCCATCACGCTGATGAACGAGCTGAAGGGCACGCGCGACCTCACCCTGCTCGGACTCGGCGGACAGTTCTACAATTGGTGCAATGCCTTCATGGGGCCGGTCACCGTCACGGAGATCAGGCGGCTCAGGGCCGATTGCCTGTTCATGTCGATGTCGGCCATCACCGACGGCATGGTGTTCCACCAGTCGCCGGAAATGGTGGAAACCAAGCGCGCCATGTTCGACAGCGCCGCCATGCGCGTCCTGCTGGCCGACCACACCAAGTTCGAGCGCCGGGCATTGCACGCCATGTGTGCGCTCGACGAGTTCGACGCCATCGTCGTCGACGACGGGACGCCGCCCAGGCAGGTCGAGGCGATGAAGGCCGGCGGCATGAACGTCGTCGTCGCTTCCACCCTCAAGGACAGAACGTAACGATCATTGATGTTAATCTAACATCGTGATATGAGATTTTCTCTCAAAATCCATGCCGCTTGCATGCGAGGTCCGGATGCCCTGCCTGCTGGGAATCGATAGCGGTCTGACTGTCACCAAAGCGGTGGTTTTCGACGAGTCCGGCGTCCCGCTGGCTGTCGCCCGTCGCCGGGTCACGCAGATCATGTCGCAGCCGCGCCATGTCGAGCGCGACATGGACGGCCTGTGGCAGGCCACGGCCGAGGCGATCGCGCAGGCCGTGTCCGAGTGCGGTCGCCCGGCCTCCGACATCGCCGCCGTCGCCGCCACGGCGCATGGCGACGGGCTCTATATGCTGGGCCGCGACCGCCGGCCGCTCGGATACGGTATCCTGTCGCTCGACAGCCGGGCCGGAGACGTTGCAACCCGGTGGCAAGCCGACGGGACGGCAGAAAAGGCGCTGGCGCGAACCGGGCAGACGCCGCACGCCTCCGCTCCCTCCTCGCTGCTGGCCTGGATACGAGACCGCGAGCCGGAGCGCTTCGCCGATATCGGCCATGTGCTCGCCTGCAAGGACTGGCTGCGCTTCTGCCTCACCGGGAGCCTCGGCACCGATCTCACCGAGGCGAGCACCTCCTTCACGGCGGTCGATACGCAAGCCTACGCGCCCGACATCCTGTCGATCTTCGGCCTCGAAGCGCTCGCCGGGGCGCTGCCGCCGGTCGACCGTCCGGACCGGCCTGTCGGTGCCGTCACGGCGCAGGCCGCCCGGCAAACGGGGCTCCTCGCCGGCACGCCGGTCGTGGCCGGCCTGCACGACGTGACCGCCTCCGCGCTCGGCGTCGGCGGCTACGGCGAAGGCGTGGTCGCCGTCGTCGCCGGCACCTATTCGATCAACGAGACGGTCTCAACCGCGCCGCGCATCGACGGCCGGTGGTTCTGCCGCAACGGGCTGGCACCCGGCGAATGGAACAACATGTCGATCTCGCCGGCATCGGCGGCGAACTACGACTGGTTCCTCGACACGCTGTGCGGCGCCGAGCGGGCGGCGGCGGACGCCGACGGCCGGTCGATCCACGCTGTCGTCGGACCGGAAATCGAGGCGGCGCTGGCAAGGCCCTCGACCCTGCTCTTCCATCCCTACCTGTTCGGCTCGCCGCACGGCCCGGCCGCCAGCGCCGGATTCCTCGGGCTGCGCGGCTGGCATGACCGCGGCGACATGCTGCGGGCGGTGATCGAAGGCATCGCCTTCAACCATCGCGTTCATGTCGATGCGCTGCGCGAAGGTTTTCCCGTGCGCGAGGCGCGGCTGACCGGCGGCATTTCGCGCAATCCCACCTTCGCCCAGATCTTCGCCGACGTGCTCGACATGCCGATCACGGTGACCGACACGGAGGAAGCCGCCGCATGGGGGGCGGCTCTGTGCGCCGGCGCGGGCGTCGGCCTGTTCGCCTCGCTGCGGCACGATCCGCGTGGCCCCGCCGCGCTTGGCCGCACCTGCCGGCCGAATCCCGACCGCAGCGCCGCCTTGGACAGGCGCTACCGGCTGCATTGCGATATCGCCGACCGCCTCGCCGACACCTGGCCGGCGATCGAAGCGCTCGCGGAAGGGAAAGACCGATGAGCGCGGGCAATCGCCGGCAGGACATCGCCGATTATATCGTTCAGCATGGCGAGGCGCGCATCGACGAACTTGCGGCGGCCTTCGGCGTCTCGCGCATGACGATCCATCGCCACGTCGATGAACTGGCGCGCCAGGGCGTGCTGCGCAAGCTGCACGGCGCCGTCAGCGCGCAGCCGTCCGGCGTGTATGAAAGCCTCTTTCGCTTCCGCGCGGCCCATGCGACCGCCGCCAAGCAGGCGCTCGCATGGGCGGCGCTGGCCGAGATCGAGCCTGGCCAGGTCGTCCTGATCGACGATTCGACCACCGTCAACGCGATCGGCCCGCTCCTGCCGCAGGTCGCCCCGTCGACCGTCGTCACCAACAGCCTGCCTTTGGCCGAGCAACTGGTGGGCATGGACGACCTGAACCTGATCCTGCTCGGCGGCGAATACCACCCGACCTACAACGCCTTCATCGGCCACATCTGCGAGAGCGCGCTTGAGAAGATCAGGGTCAATCTGCTCGTCTGCTCGGCTTCGGCGATCGACGGCACCGCGGCGCTCATCCAGGACCCGCAGGTGGTGCGGGTAAAGCAGGCGATGGCCGCCGTCGCCTCGCGCACCGTACTGCTCGTCGATTCCTCCAAATTCGGCAAGGTGGCGCTGCATCTCTTCGCGGACCTCGCCGATTTCGACCTCGTCATCAGCGACGACGGTCTCCCTGCCGAGATCGCGGGCAGCCTGCGGGCGGCCGGGGTCAATCTCAGGATCGTTCCGGTGCAATGACCCAAACGCCGTCAAATGTGGATGTCCTCATCATCGGCGCCGGCATCAACGGCGCCGGCCTGTTTCGCGACCTGTGCGAACAGGGCCTGACGGTGGCGATCGTCGACAAGGCGGATTTCGGTTCCGGCACCAGCGCAGCACCCTCGCGGCTCATCCACGGCGGTATCAAATATCTCGAGACGGGCGAGTTCGGCCTGGTCGCGCAGTCGACGCTGGAGCGCAACCTCCTGCTGCGCAACGCGCCGCACGCGGTGCGGCCGCTGCCGACCGTCATCCCGATCTTTTCCTGGTTGACCGGCATCGGAGCGGCGCTGCGCACCCTTTTCGGCAGCACGACCGCCCCGCGCGGGCGCGGCGCCCTGCTGATCAAGATCGGCCTCGCCCTGTATGACTTCTACGGCGCCCGCCGCCGCGTCATGCCCCGGCACGCGTTGTGGTCGAAAGCGCGGGCGTTGACCGAGATTCCCCCGCTGACGCCGCGCATCGTCGCGGCCGGCACATATTACGACGCGACCGTCCGCCATCCCGAGCGGCTGGTGCTCGAACTCCTTCAGGACGGCATCAGGGCCAATCCCGACTCCGGGGCCTTCAACTATGCGCAATTGCGGGAGAGCGACGGTACGGTCGTGCGCTTCGCCCTGCCCGCCAGCGCCGAGCGCAGTTTCCGGCCGCGCGTCGTCGTCAACGCGGCGGGACCCTGGATCGACCATGTAAACGCGGCGCTCGGCGCCTCGACAAAGCTGATCGGCGGCACCAAGGGCTCGCACATCCTGCTCGATCACCCCGATCTGTTGCGGGCGCTGAACGGCCGCATGATCTATTTCGAGGCGAACGACGGCCGCATCTGCCTGGTGTTCGACTATCTCGGCCGCGCGCTGGTCGGCTCGACCGACATCCGCGCCGCCGATCCCGAGACGGTGCGCTGCGAGGATGACGAGATCGACTATTTCCTGGCGAGCCTGCGCGATCTTCTGCCCGGCCTTTCCTTCGGGCGCGAGCAGATCGTCTATGCTTATTCCGGCATCCGTCCGCTGCCGGCGTCGGATGCCACCGCGCCGGGCCTGATCAGCCGCGATCATTCGGCGCCCGTCATGGAGGCAGACGATAGCCGAACCTGGCCGATCGTCTCGCTGGTCGGCGGCAAGTGGACGACCTTCCGCGGCTTTGCCGAAGAGGTGGCAGACGGGCTGCTGGCGAGGCTTGGCCGGTCGCGGCGCGTGAGCACGCAGGGCCTCGCCATCGGCGGCGGCCGCGATTTTCCGGCAGACACCGCCGCGCGCGAAAACTGGCTCTCCGCCGTCACGGCCGAGACGGGGGCATCATCGGCGCGCGCCGAAATCCTGCTCGGCCGCTACGGCACGACGGCCCGCGCCGTTCTGGCGCACGAAGCCGGGCGGCAGGCCGAGCCGCTCGCCGACGCGCCCGACTACACGCTGGCGGAGATCGACTGGCTGGCGCGCAACGAACGCGTCGTCCATCTCGCCGACATCGTCATGCGCCGAACCGCACTGGCGATCACCGGGCGGCTCAGCCGCCGCGCTCTCGAACAGATCGCCGACATCGTGGCGGCCGCGTTGGGGTGGGACGCCGGACGGCGCGAGAAGGAGCTGGAAGCGACGTCGAAGGAACTCGCCCAGCGCCATCGCCTTCGCCTCGACTGACCGGAGCCGGCCGGGACCTTGCGGACCTGCGGCGTGACCGCGCATGGCGGTTTCACGGCTTGCTGACGAGAACCCCCTTCACATCTCCAGTCCCGCTTTGCGGCTTTCAAGCGCCGAGACGACGTGGAAGCCGATCGTGCGGAAGGGTTCGGGGGCGATCCAGCTTGCGCGGCCCATGCTCTGCGCCATCGCGTCGTAGGCGCCTTCGCGGCCCAAGATCAGCTCGGCGAGATGACGGCCGAGCATGGTGCCTTTGGCGATGCCGCTGCCGTTGCAGCCGCCCGACGCGTAGAGCCCTTCGTCGAGTTGCCCCCACCACGGCGCGCCGTTCATGGTGAAGGCGGTCGTGCCGCTCCACAGATATTCGAACCCTATGTCGGCCAGATCGGGCCAGCGCCTAACGAAGCGATCGCGCAGGGCGGCGGTCGCCTCGCGCTCGTCGAGTTCGGCTTCATGCGCATAGAGGCTGCGGACCATCACCCGGTTGCGGCCGATCCGGCGCAGCGTCGTGCCGAGCCGATGCGACGGCAGAAGCCCCCAGGCTTCGGACTCGCCGATCGCGCCGAGGCGGGCGTCCGCAATCTCCTCGGTTACGGCGGCATAGGTATAGATCGTCGCCATCCGCGATTTCAGATACCCGAATTTGGGAATGAAGCCGTTGGTGGCGAGCGCTAGACGCTTGCATTTCACCACGCCGCCGGCCGTCTCCACCACCCAGCCATCCTGCTTGCGGATCGCCGTCACCGGCGTGTTCTCGAACAGGGGGATGGACGAAGGCAGCGCGTCGGCAAGTCCGCGGATCAGCGCCGCCGGCTGCAGCAGGATGGTGTCCTTCATATAGAGGCCGAAGCGGTAATAGGGGGAACCGATGCGGCGCTGGATATCCTCGCGCGACAGGACGGAGTGGGCGATGTTGTTGATGCGCGCCACCTCCACCACCTTGCGCAGCGACGTCTCGCCCGCTTCGGTCGCCGCGGCGCGGATCGATCCCGAATGCTGTATGTCGCATTGGATGCCGTTGTCGTTGACGATTTTCATCAGCCAGTCGAAGGCATCGGCATAGAAGCGGCCCTGCACGCGGGCCTTCTCGGCCATTTCCATCGTGGCGTTGCGGGGCAGCAGGTGCGAGCTCGTAAAGCCGGAGTTGCGTGCCGAGGAGCCTTCGCCGACCGTCGTCGCCTCGATCACCGCAATGCGCGCCTGCGGGTCGATCTCCTGAAGGCGCCTCGCGACGGCAAGGCCGGTGTAGCCTGCTCCGATGACGGCGACGTCGACCGTCAGGTCGCGGTCGAGAGCCGGCCGCGGCAGGCGGGCCGGCAGCATGGCGTTCCAACCGCAGAGATTGGTGTATCGGGGATAGGTAAGCTTGGCCATTTCGATGCTCGGGCGAAATCCGGGGCCGCGCCGCGGCACGGCCCCGAAGGGTGAAGATCAGTCCACGAAGTGGGTCTGCTCGGTCAGCAACGGGCCCAGCGACATCGAGCCCTTCAGCTCGAAGCCCCAGTCGAGCTTGTCGGTGCGTGCCCAGACCTGCGCCGTCTCGGTGATCGGAACGCCGCAGACGTCGGCGACGATCAGCTTCTGCGCCTCCTGCCACAAGGCGATCTGTTTCTCGGGATCGACCTCGGTGCGCGCTGCCTCGATCTGCTTGTCGGCGACGCTGCAATGGCTGAAATTCGTCACCTGGGCGGGTTGCCCCATCGCGCTCTTGGAATCGTAGAACTGCGTCAGATAGATATCCGCCACCGGAAAACGCGCCGCGCTGTAGTCCACCAGAGGGCTGAGGTCCTTGCGGATCATCTGGTGCCATGTGGCATGTTCCACCGGCTGCAGGTCGAGCTTGATGCCGGCTTTCGCCAGCTGCGCCTGCAGGATCTGGTCCGTCGTCGCGTAACTCGGCATCTGGCTGGAGATCATCTTGATCGTGATGCCGTCCGGATACCCGGCTTCCGCCAGCAGGGCCTTCGCCTTCTCGACGTCGTAGGACAACAGCCCCGGGTCGGGATTGAGGCCCAGATTGTTCGACGGAATGACCGATTTCGCGACGCGCGTGAAGTCCGCTCCGCGGAATTGCGCGATCTCGGCCGCATTCACGGCATGCGCCACAGCCTGCCGCACCTTAATGTCGTCGAACGGTTTCTGTGTCCGGTTGAGGTGCAGCACCGCGAGTTCGGACGGGTCGAAGATATCGATCTTCACGCCAGGCGCGGCCTTGACGCGCTGTAGCCAGCGCTGGTCGGCGGTGCCGGCCTCGACGTCGATCTCGCCCGCGGTGAAGGCGAGGTCGCGGGCGGCGGCGGCATTCAGCAGGCGGTAGGTGATTTTCTCGATCTTGGGCTTGCCGCGGAAATAGCCCTGGTGCGCCGTATAATGAACGGCAACGCCCGGTTCCATGGACTCGAACTGGAAGGGACCGAAGCCGACCGGATTGCGGGTGAAATCGTCGCCGCGCTCCTCATACGCCTTCTTGCAGATGATGAAGCCGCCCGAATAATTGGTCAGCAGCCCGAGCATGCTCGGCACCTGGCTGGAAAGCGTGATCTTCACCGTATAGGGATCGACCGCCTCGACGCTCTTGAACGCCGTATAGTCGGAAGCGAAGGCCGAGCGCTTCGGGTCAGCCGCCTTCTTCAGGCTGAACACCACGTCTTCGGCGGTGACCTCGCCGTAGTCGTGCTGCCACTGCACGCCGTGGCGCAGCTTGAAGGTCCAGACCAGCTTGTCGTCGCTCGCCTGCCAGCTTTCCGCCAGGTCCGGCTCGATGGTCGCCGGATCGGTCGAGCCGGGCGCGAAGCGCACCAGCGCGCCGAATATCCAGGCGACCTGCGTGCGGTCCGACGTGCTGGAGGCGAAGTGCGGATCGAGATTGCCGACATCCGCGGCCGCGGCGCCGAGCCTGAGTTCCGTCTGCGCCGCATGGGCCGGCAACAGGGCCAGCCCGGTGGACGCCAGGAGAACGGCAAGCGCTCCCGAAAATAGGTGTCTGGATATCATCGTTTTCTCCTCCGTTATTGTCAGTTGGCTGCCTGCGGAAGGTCGAGCGCCGCCAGCAGCGGAGCGAACCCGACCGTGTGAAGATCCCCCACCGCGGAAATGATCCCCTGGCGGCTTCCATCGCTCAGGCTGATCCTGCCGATATTGGTGAACTTGCGCGTCACCTGGTCCCAGGTCATCGGGTTGGCGACGTCGCCGAGGGGATGGTCGATCACCAGTTCCCGGACGCCGTCGCCCTGGTCCATAAGGACGCGGGCCGGCGTGCGGACCGGGAACGATGCCGCGAAATCCGAAGACGTCTCCAGTTCGATCCTGCCGGCAAGGCCGAGGACATCCGGGTCCGTCAGGCTGCCCGGGTCGACCGGCTGCAGGGCCTCGCTGCCGCGCAGGGCGGCAAGCGCGCAACTGAAATAGAAACTGTACTGCCCGCCCTCCAGCGAGTTCGGCGCCCTCTCGTTGGCCAGCCGCAACGCCTGCGGAAAGGTCTCGATGCGCAGCCGCCTGATGTCGCGGCCCTGCTGGCGCAGCGACAGGATGGCGTCGATGGCGGCGTGCATGTACCGGCAGCACGCATAGGGCTTCAGATAGCATTTCTGGAGTTCCCATGCGCTGCCGAGGTCGTCCAGCAGCACCGCGCGGTCGTAGCGCGCTTCGTTGTCGAGCAGATCCAGCGGCCCGGTGGCCCCGGCGCGCGCGCGATAGGCGGCCGTCACCCCGGCCACGACGGCCGGCGGAATGCCCTCCTTGACGGTGCTGCCCTGGAATTTCGACGTTCCGGTCGGGAAGACGATCGGCCCTTCGCTGCCGGCTATGGCCAGCGCATGCGCCATTTTCCGGGCATCGAGCCCCAGAAGGCGGCCGGCGGCGGCCGCCGCCCCGTAACCGACCCAGCGGCCGCTGGCATAGGTTTCGATGGTGGGCGTGGGGCGGGAAGACGCCACGCGCAGCGCCACGTCGTAGCCGAGCGCGATGGCGTCGAGAATGTCGGCATCGGAGGCCGCGGTCACCTGTCCGACGGCGAGCGCCGCGGGAATGACGCCGGCGCCGGCATGGCCGGCAGCGCCGCGATGGCCGTCGTCGATGTCCAGGGCGCTGGCTGCGGCGCTGTTGGCCATCGCCGCCCCCGCGGGGCTGAGGCGCGCGCCGGTCAGCCAGACCTGGGCATCGCCTCTCCCATAGGCATCCGACGCGGCCTGGCGCGCGGCCGACGCCAGCGGCGAATTCAATCCGGCGGCGGTGGCGCCGAACAGATCGAGAAGCAGCAGCGAGATCGCCTCGCGCGTCCTGTCGGGAAGCGCGCCGGCTGGATGGCCGCTGACGAATTCGGCGAGTTGCGCCAAGGCGTGCATGATGAAGAGACTCCGGTTGTTCAGACGGTCTGGCGAATGAAATGGCCCGCGGCCGCCCTGCCCCAGCGTGCGGCGGGTGCGGTGTATCCGACGGGCTTGATGGGGCTCAGCGGCGGGCTTGCGTCGGCGATGCGGCGGGGTCGGCTCGCGCGCATGTTCGGATGCGTGATGGGTATCGCGGACAGGAGACGCTGCGTATAGGGATGACCCGGCCGGCCAATCACGTCGTCGCGCGGGCCGATCTCCACGATCTCGCCGAAATACATGACCGCGACGCGATCGCAGATACGCTCGACGGCGGCCATGTCGTGGCTGATGAACAGGTAGGAGACATCGAATTCCTTCTGCAGGTCGATCATCAATTCGATGATCTGGCCCTTGATCGCCACGTCCAGCGCCGACACGGCCTCGTCGGCTATGATCAGCTTCGGCGCCATGGCGAGCGCCCGCGCAATGCAGATGCGCTGCCGCTGCCCGCCCGAGAACTCGTGCGGCAGGCTGCGCGCTCGGGCGGGGTCCAGCCCCACCCGTTCCATCAGCCACTCCATCTTCTGCCGTGCGGCCTGGCCGGTCTCGATGCCGTGGACCTGCATCGGCTCGACGATCGCCGATCCGATCGACTGACGGGCATCGAGGGAGCCGAACGGGTCCTGGAAGATCATCTGGACCTGCCGGCGCATCCGCGCCAGGCTGCGGGGATCGCCGTAATCGACCATCTCGCCGCAGACCCGGATCTCGCCCGCATGGACGGAGGCGAGATTGATGATCGCCTTGCCGATGGTGGATTTTCCCGACCCGGATTCTCCGACCAGCCCCAGCGTTTCGCCCTTGCCGATGGCGAAGGAAACGTCCTCGACGGCATGGACCGTGCCCTTCAGGCGCCGCAGCACGCCGCCATGAACCGGGAAGCGGACGGCGAGATTGCGCGCCTCCAGCACCGGCTGGCCGTCCGTCAGGACCGGCAGTTCGCCGACCGGCTGGGCCGGCACCGTGTCGATCTGCAACTTGCCGGCGAGGCTCGGCACGGCCGCGATGAGGCTGCGGGTGTACGGGTCCTTCGGGTTGCTGAAAACCTCGTCCACGCTGCCCTGCTCGAGCACACGGCCGTGGCGCATGACAAGGACGTCGTCCGCCATTTCCGCGACCACGCCCATGTCGTGGGTGATGAACAGCACCGCCGTGCCGGTCTCGCGCTGCAACGCCTTCAGCAGGTCAAGCGTCTGGGCCTGCACGGTCACGTCGAGCGCCGTCGTCGGTTCGTCGGCGATGATCATGGCGGGATTGCAGGCCAGCGCCATCGCGATCATGACGCGCTGGCGCATGCCGCCGGAAAACGTATGCGGGTATTGCCGGACGCGCTCTTCAGGGTCGGGGATGCGCACCTTGCGCAGCATCTCCAGCACGGCCTCGCGCAGGTCCGCGCCCTTCAGCCCGCGGTGGATGCGCACCACCTCCGCAAGCTGGTCGCCGATGGTCTGCACCGGATTCAGCGAGGTCATCGGTTCCTGGAAGATCATGCTGATGCGGCCGCCCCGCACCCGGCGCATCTCGGCCTCGGTCAATTGCAGCAGGTCGCGTCCGTCCAGCCTGACGGATCCCTCGATGCGCGCGACCCCTTCCTGCAGCAGGCGCATGATCGCCAAAGAGGTGACGCTTTTGCCGGAGCCGGATTCGCCGACCAGCGCCAGCGTCTTGCCCGGCCTGATCTGGAAGCTCACGCCCTGGACCACGGGTTTCTTCGCAAAGGAGACACGCAGGTCGCTGACCTCGACAACCGGCTGATCGGTGTTGGGCTTGCCGCTCATCAGCTTGCGTCCTTCAGCCGGGGATCGATCGCGTCGCGCAGGCCGTCGCCGATCAGGTTGAGCGCCAGGACCAGCAGCAGGATCGCCAGGCTCGGATAGAGCGCGAGATGGAACGAGGAAAGGATGTTGTCGAAACCCTCCCGCACCATGCCGCCCCATGTCGGCGTCGGCGGCGCCAGGCCCAGGCCAATGAAGGCGAGCGAAGCTTCCGTGCGCACGGCGGTCGCCATCCACAGCGACGCCATCACCATGATTTCCGGCAGGATCGCCGGCAGGATGTGGCGCAGCAGGATGCGCGGTCCGGAAAACCCCATGGCGCGGCAGGCCTGCACATATTCGCGGTCGCGCTGCGCCATCACGCCGGCACGCGCGATCCGGGCAAAGGCCGGTATGGCGGTGAAGGCGATGGCGATGACGATATTGGTCAGCGTCGCGCCCATCAGGGCGACCAGCGCCAGGCCGAGGATCAGTGAGGGAAAGGCGAGCACCACGTCCATGATCTGCATCACGATGATGTCGGTCTTGTTGCCGACATAGCCGGCGATCATGCCCAGCAGCGACCCGATGATCAGCGCGACCACGATGGCGAGGAAGCCGATGGTGAGCGAATAGCGCGCGCCGAAGAGCAGGCGCGACAGCACATCGCGCCCGAACTGGTCGGTGCCGAGCAGGTTCTGCGCGTTCGGCGGCGACAGGTAGAGGATGACGTTCTGCGCGTCGGGATCGTAGGGCGCGATGAGCAGCGCGAAGATCGCGCACAGGACCAGCGCCGCGACGATGGCGACGCCGAGCCAGGTCGTCAGGTTGAGCCGCTTCAGGAACTGCCAGCGGGTCTGCGGGCGCGCGGCGGCAGCCGCCGGCGACAAGGGAGCGTCGGTCATTTGTACTGCACCCGCGGATCGAGGAAACCGTAGGTGAGGTCGGTGATGAGGTTCACCACCACGACCATAAGCGTGTAGATGACGATCATGCCCTGCAGCAGCGTGTAGTCCCGCTGGGTCAGGGCATTGAGGATCAGCTTGCCCAGTCCCGGCCGCGAGAACACGATCTCCGTCAGCACCGAATTGCCGATCAGGATGCCGAGATAAAGCCCGACCACCGTGGTGATCGGGATCATGCAATTGCCGAGCGCATGGCGCCAGATGACGGCGTGTTGCGACGCGCCCTTGGCGCGGGCGGTGCGGACGAAATCCTGGTTGAGGACTTCCAGCATCGCGGAGCGGGTGACGCGGGTGATGTAGGCCATCATGATCAGCGCCAGCGAAATCGTCGGCAGCGCCATCTGTCGCAGGCGCTCGACAAGGCCGCCGTCGCCGCCCGAACTGATAACAGGGAACCACCGCAGCTTGATGGCGAAGATCATCAACAGGATGATGGAGGCGACGAAGGCGGGCAGCGACAGGCCGACCAGCGAAACCAGCCGCAGCACGAAATCGGCCGGGCGATTGCGTCTGACGGCCGCCCACACGCCGGCGGGAACCCCCAGCAGGACGCCGAGCGCCAGCGCCGCAACGGTGAGCTCCAGCGTATAGGGCAGGACGTTGGCGATCTCCGAGGTGATCGATCGGCCGGTGATCATCGAGGTGCCCAGATTGCCCTGAACGACCCCGAGCATGAAGGACAGATACTGGACCAGAAGCGGCTTATCGAGCCCGAGCTTGTGATGAAGGGCAGCGACGCTTTCGGTGCTGGCCTGATCGCCCAGGATGACCAGCGCCGGGTCACCCGGCAGGATTCGCACGATCAGGAAGACCAGCGTGAGCACGCTGAACAGCGTCAACACCGCGAAGCCCAATCGCTTGATCAAGAACGATACCATCCGGTTGTCCTTGCCGCTCGAACGGGAGAAGCAATGGAACCGATGCTGTGGCTCCAACGGAATCCGGGAAACCCTCGCACCGCGGACTTCGAACGTTCTCCCATCGTGCGAAGCCGTATCTCGGAAGGCGAATGTCAGCGGAATTCGTGGGTTGAGTCAATAAATTCTTTTTATCAAAACAATTTTTGCGTAATGTTCCGATTATCAGAAAACTTGGGGAATAGTGCATGTCGAACACCTCGACCAATGCGGTTCGCGCGCTCGACATTCTCCTCGTGCTCGGAGATGGCGGCGCCGAAGGGGTGTCGCTGGCCGATATCGCCGCGAGGGTCGGCCATCCGAAACCCGCGGTCCATCGCAGCCTTGTTTCGCTGTTGCAAAAAGGCTTCGCAGAACCGGCGGGCAGGCATGGCCGCTACCGGCTCGGCCCGGCCATTCCAATGCTGGCGCGGCGACAGGCGCGGCTGGAGCCGCTTATCCTCAAGTTCAGGCCCGGCATGACCGAGTTCGCCCGTCGAACCGGCCATTCCGTCTACATGATGGTTCAGGCCGGCGTGGACGCCGTTTGCGCCGAACTGGTGACGCGTTCGCCGCAGCGGCAGTTCTCCATGGGCGTCGGCGGACGGGTGCCGATGGGCGTCGCCGCAGGCAGCGTCGCCCTCATGTCGATCATGACCGAGACCGAACGCCTGCCATTGCTGGACGCGAATGCCGAGCGCTATCTCAGCCACCCCTCGGTGCAATATGTCGATCGCACCATCGTGGAAGCGCAGATCCATGACGCCCAGCGCCGCGGCTATGCGGTGAACATGGCCTTATACCTTCCCGGCGAAGGCGGCCTCGGCCTGCCGGTTCGAGGCTCCAGCCTCTACGAGGTCGATGTCGCCATTTCCTTCACGGCGCCGCTGGAGATGATGACCGAGACATGGATTCCGCAAATCATCGAGGAACTGAGAGATTGCCTGGGCACGGCGATCCTCCCGCCTCCGCAGCCGGGCAGATGAGAAAACCGGGACATTGTACGGGCACGCGAGCGCTTCGTCGTCGCGGAACGGCTCGACCTGAATGCGCCCGCCGCGCAAAGCCGCCGAGCTACGTCCCCAGCGCAACCGGCCCGGATTGCCTTATCGGAAGGGCGACGTCATCCGCCGGCAGAGCCTGACCGCGGGCCGCAGGAAAGCAAACAGCCGGGGCCGGGCCATCAGCCTCTCCTTCGTCCGGGCGGCGGCATGCCGCATCGCGGCGGCAACCCGCCCCCGCGAGGTCAAGGGGAGCGACAGGGCGTAGAGATCGTGGGGCTGCCCGCCGAAACCCGTCTTGTAGTCCATCTCGCCGAGGGAGAAATCCATCATGGTCAAGCCCTGCTGGCGCGACCAGCGGACGAACTGCGCGATTATCGCTATGCCGGGCGCGCTGGCTTCCCAGCCGCCGCCGGCCATGCTGACGATCAGCAGATGAAACGTCTTCGCATGGACAAGCCCATAGGCCGTCGCGATCCATTCGCCCGCGACGGAGAGGCCGAAGACGCGCACAGGCCCTCGCCCCTGCAGGCTCCTGATCGCCGCATCCGTGTAGAACGACTGGACCTGCGGATCCGCCAGCAGGTCGAAACGGTCGAGCGCCCGGAACCGCTCCAGCCGTTGCGCGATCATCACCGGCAGCAGCGCCTCCAGATCCTCCCTGGAAGTCGCTTCCAGGAAGCGGACGTCTCCTCGTTCGGCAAGCCGCCGTGACGACTTCTTCAGGCTGCGGCGCGTGCGCCCGTTGACCAGACGCTCGACGATCGTCTCGGGGTCGCCGTCGATGGCGACGTCGAAGCTTTGCAGCGAGATGCGGCGGATGCCCGGCAAGGTTGCGAGCGGGTTGATCTCGCCCTGGATCATCGAGGGGATCAGGTCGATATACACGAGATCGGCTTTTGGAAGGCACGTCGCGATCGCCGCCCATAGCGCCTCGCCCGAGCTTTCGGTGAAGCGGTAGCCTGGAGCGATCAGCGGGGCGCTGATGTCGCAGACGTTCAGCCCCATATATTCGACGATGCTGTAGGCCGCCTTCCTCTTCAGGATGAAAGGCAGCAGCATCCTCGTCCTGCCGGATTTCGCGTCGCTCACCTCCACCACGAAGGCTGTTATGCCTTTCGGCCGCGCCAGATGTTCCTCCACGGCGCGTACCCAGTCGAACTGCTGGAAGGCCGTCGCCCGGCCTTCCGTTTCCAGAAGGCGCCAGACCGGTTCGAGCGTTTCGAGCGACTCGTGCCGGCGCGCGGTGAAGGCGTCCGAACGGTCCGATCGTTCGAGGGATTGGTTCTGGAGCATATGCAGCCGGGTCTTCTCGTTGCGGCTTCCGGTTGGCCTCTTTGGCGATGACGGCATCGTGTATAAGCCAAAGACGCAAGAAAAGGCTAATTGCGACTGGCTAGTGTCGAGTCCGGTCTCCGTTAATGCGCTCGAAACGGTGAGAAGCTATCCAATCGGCGATGCGGCCGTTTCGACCAGATTAACCCTCGATCGGCATCATCGGTGAAAAGCAGGTCCCGAAGGTGAACGGCTCCAGGAAAGACGACGTGTCCGCGCCGCAGCAACAGCACGCTGCGCTTCCCGTCGTTTTCGCGAATACCGTGGGCTTGTTCATGCCGCCGGCAAAGGACGGCGAGCGGGCCGACACCGCAGTGCTTTTCGCAAGTCCCTGGGGACTGGAGGAGATAAGCACGCGCAAGTTCCGGCGCGTGCTTGCCGAAGATCTGTCGAGACAGGGGATCGCAAGCCTGCGCTTCGACTACCCTGGAACGGGCGACGCGCTCGATCCGCCGGACTTCCAGGCAGGCTTGCGCGTCTGGGAGGACAGCCTCGTTGCCGCTGCCGACGTCCTCAGGACGGCGGGCTACGGCCGGCTGGTCGTCGTGGCGCAAGGTCTCGGCGCGGCCCTGACCTTGGGCGCCGCCCGGCGTATCCCGAACCTGGACGGCATCGCCCTGCTTGCCCCCGTCCTGTCCGGGCGGACGCATCTTCGCGAACTTGCCCTCTGGGCGAAGGTAGTCGACGGCTACCTGCAGATCAGGGAGGAGCACCGGGTCAAGCAGGGCGTCGCCATTGCCGGACTGACGATGCCGGACGAAATCGCCGCCGACATCCGCAAGCTCGATCTGAGGAAAATCCCCGATCGGATCGCGGACAACTGCCTTCTGCTGGCCCAGCCGGGGCAAGCAGGGGCAGCCGAGTTCGCGGCGCATCTGCGCGGTTTCGGCGCACAGGTCGCAGAAGGGGTCTTCACGGGCTATCAGGAGCTGGTCTCCAATCCCCTCACTTCGCAGATCCCGTCCGAAATCGTTTCGGAAATCGTCTCCTGGGCGTGCGGGCTCAAAACCGTCCTGTCCCCGAGTAAGAGGCCGGCAGGACCCGCCATCGTCGCGGCGGAAGCGCTTTCGGGCGAGGATTTCGAGGAAACGCCCCTCCGCTTCGGCAGGAACGACAGGCTCTACGGCATTTTCTGCCGCCCGAAGGGCGAACGGACCGGCGCTACGGCCATCCTGCTCGGGTCGGCCTATGATCGGCATTCGGGTTGGGGCCGACTGACGACCGAAACGGCGCGCCGCCTCGCGGCGGCCGGCGTGGCGTCGCTGCGCTTCGACGCGGCGAATGTCGCAGACAGTCCTCCCTTGGCCGGCGCTCCGGAGCAGGTTCTTTATGACGAAGTCCAGCAGGTGGATGTGCGTGAGGCTGTCGACTACGTCGAGAGCCGGAACCTGCTGCCGGCGATCGCGGTCGGCCGGTGCAGCGGCGCTTACCTGGCGTTCCAGAGCACCTTGAAGGACAGCAGGCTGCGCGGGCTGGTCGCGGTCAATCCCTATACATTCCACTGGGACGCAGCCCGCCCTTACGATCCGGCTTCGACGCCCCTGTCGCTGGAAGCCTATGGCGAAAAGATTTTCAGGTTCGACACGATCGCCCGCCTGCTCAAAGGCGAAATCAACGCCGGCCGCTCGGCACTGAAACTCAAAAAGGCGATCCAGAAGAAGCTGTCCCGGATTCTCTGGATGAAGTTTCACCTGACCTTCATGGGAACGAAGGAGCAGGTGGAGACGAAAGCCGGATTCGACAAGCTATTGAAGGACAGGATCCCCGCATCCCTGGTTTACAGTAGCGGCGACATCGGTCTGGACAACATATTGAATATCTTCAGGATCGAAGCCCCGAAACTGCCCGGTTTCGAGAATGTCGTCGTCGATCTCATCGACGGCGCCGACCATAATCTGACGCCCGGCTTTTCCCGCGAACTGTTCGGGAATCGCATCCTCGGCATGGCGTCGAAGGTCTAGCCGCCTTCGGGCTCGTCCGCGCGTGCCTGCGTGTCCGCCCCCTGCCCCGTGACGCGCCCATACGCGTCCCGGACGGTTTCGACCGTCAGCCCGCGACGGCGCACGAGTTCGACGATCTTGCGAAAATAGGTGGGCGAACAGCCGATGTCGGTCGGGTTCGCTTTCACGTCGTGGGTGTAGAATATGATCCAGCCGGGCCTTCTTTCGATCCGGTCCAGCAGCCTGCTCATGCTGTCGACGGTGCTCGAGCAGTCGTAAAGCTCCTGGGCTTTCAGATGAGCCAGATCGGCAACGCCCGCATTGACGCCCGTCTGGATGCCCCGCAGACTGGTGAACTCGTTTCGCAGCAGGAATTTTGAGCGAAGGTCGAGCCGCCCGAACGGATACGCGAACGAGGTTGGCGCGCATCCGCCGGTCAACTGGATGATCTCGCGTTTGTTGAGCGCGAGATCGGATAGGATGACGCCGTTGGAAGTCCGGTGCACGTCGATGTGCATATGCGTATGGGCGCCGATCTCATGGCCTCGGGAAAAAAGGTCCGCGGCTACGTCCGGTCCGGCAATTTCCTGCCCGTTCTCCAGCCTGCCGGCGAGACCGCCGGCGTAATAGAAGGTGCCCCGCATACCGGCATCCTCGAGCGCCGGCGCGGCGGCTTCAGCCGCCGAGAGCGGGAAGTCGTCGAAGGTGAACGACACGACCGGCCGGTCCAACCGCAGCCTGGTCGGCCGGAACGGCACGATCCGCGACAGACGGCGCGAGACCCTCCCGGGAAGTTCCCGCGCGAATTCGATCATGTCGGTGGATTTTGCCACACTGTGAGAGCCCTGGTGCCGGGCACGGCCTACGGCTGTTATGTCCATTGGATTACGGTCCATGAGGATCGGGCTCGTGTCGCGCCGGAAACGTGATATCGATCCGCTTGAGGGCATCGAGAAAAATTGCGGCAGCGCTTTCCACGGTGAAGTCTGCCGCGCGTGCTTTGCCTTTCTGGCTGTCGTCGGGCTGCGCGAGCCTCATTTCGATGGCGTCGGCAAGCGCGGCCGGATCATCGACCGGCACCAGGTCGCCCCAGCGGCCGTCCTGCAGGATTTCCCGCGGCCCGTAAGGCGCGTCGGTCGAGACCACTGGAACACCGTGGGCAAGGGCTTCGATGATGGCGTTGCCGAGCCCTTCGTGCCGGGACGAAGAAACAAAGAGCTGGCCGCGTTCGAGGAAAACGCCGGGATTGCCGTGAAAACCCGCGAGTTCCACGGCGGCGTCGAGCCCCAGCCTCTTGATCTGCGCCTCGAGATTGGCGCGATCCGGCCCCTCTCCCACGATCACCAGACGCACGGGACGGCGTTCCTTGACCAGCGCCACCGCATCCAGAAGCGTCGCGAACCCCTTCTCCTCGGAGAGCCTGCCGACGGCGACGAGGAGACCGGGTTCGACGGTGCGCGGCGTCGGCGCCAGAACCTGATCGCGCGTCTGGGTGAGGACGGCGTTCGTTCCGAGCGTTATGGCGCGCCGTTCCGGCACCCTGAAATAATTTATCAGGTCCTGCCGTACCGGCCCGGTCAACGCGACCACGAGATCGGCGCGTGGGTAGAGCCACGGCGCTGCCCGGTAGGCGAGGCGATTTTGGACGTAGGGGTCGCTGATCCTCGCCTGCAAGGGGCTCGCCACCTCGCGCAGGACGAGGCGGGGGCGCCTTGCCCTTGGAAGCAATCCGGTCGCCACGACGGCCAATGCGTTGCCGCTTGCCTCGGAGGCGACGACCACCGCGGGCTTCGTCCTGGCGAGCGCCGAAACGACCGCGGGCAAAGCCAGCGCCATCTTGAGTTTCTTGCCGCGGCCTAGATCGAGTATGTCAACATCGGGAAGGGCAAGCGAGCGGAGCGGCCCCTCCGCATCGAGCACCATGATGGAGGTGGGGATGCCGGCAGCAGCGATGCCGTTCGCCAGCAGAATCGCATCACGCTGGGCGCCGCCTCCGGAGAAGGCGCGCACCAGGAAACAGATGCCGCATTCTGCACTGTTTATATCCCTTACCCCCATGTCCCCTTTGTCGGGGCGTTCCCTTAAATTCTTCTTAAGCCATCGTTCAATAATGTCGGGGCTTCGTGTTCGGCCAGCCATGCGGCGGCGCCGACAAAGCGCAGGCGAAAGGCGAATACTGCCGTTGTTCCATATGGTCGCCGCCTGTGATGTCAGATAAATCAGGTCCGTGTCGACGCTCTTGTGACAGCCTGGGGCAAAGCGGCTTGCCAGTAGAAAAACCCAATTGTGTCCCAGGGGTGTCCGGGTGAAGGGCCTGTTTTCGTCGATCTATCTGGTTTCGCGAGTAGCGTCCGCAGCCCTCAATCTCGTTGCAATCGCCGTTTTCACGCGCCTTTCGAGTCGCGAAGTCTACGGTGAGTACCTGCTGGGTTTCGCATACGGCTTCATCGCCTACAGCCTGGCCATCCAGTGGCTGTTGGCCGCGCATTTCGGCCAGCAGACCCGCAAACATGCGGGGCGCGTCGCCAATACCGTACTGGTGATGGCCGCAACGTCGGTCGGACTGAGCCTGATCGTCATCGCGCTCGCCACCGGCCTCGGCCTCCTGCGGCCGTCCGTCGGCTTCGGCTGCGCGGCGATCCTCACCGGCCTGGCTGTCTATTTCGTCGCCAACGAGATAGGCCGCGCGCAATTGCGCGTGGTGCCGGTCACGATCGCGTCGTTCCTGCGCAGCGGCCTGACGCTCGTGTTCGGCTCCATAGCGCTGTTCCTGTTCCATACGGCGGAATCGCTGCTGCTGGCCTTGTCGCTGGCGCATATCGCCGCCGCCGTGCCGATTTTCGTCGTCCTGCGCAAATCGATCTGGGCGGACGGGTTCACCATGCCGCTGCGCCAGGACTACCTCGGAATATGGAAATACAGCTGGCCCCTGATCCTGGCCGGAGGCGCGGCGGCGGTCGGCACCAGCATCGACCGCATCGTGCTGGAAGGGTTCTTCGGCGCGGCCAAGATCGCTTCCTACGGCGTCATGCTCGATTTCATCAAGCAAAGCTTCATCATCGTCGGCGAAAGCGTCGCCATCTCCTACGTATCGGTAGCCAAGGCCCATCATGGCGATGGCACGCAGGGCGAAGCGCGGGACATGCTCAAGCTGGCCTTCACCACCACGGCCTTCCTCGCCGCCTTCGGGATCGTTTTCTTCCTGCTTCTGGGCGGGCCCATGTTCAAGGTCCTGCTCGGAAAGGACTATCTGGGCGCGACAAGCCTGATTCCCTGGCTCGCAGCCGCCAATGCGTGCCTTGTGCTGCGCTCCTACTATTTCGCCCAGGTGATCTATTTTTCCCGGTCGGTCAGGCTCGAACTGATCTCGACCCTCGTGGCCCTGATCGCCAGCGTCGCGTTCAGCTTCTGGCTGGTGCCGCTCTACGACGTCACCGGAGCCGCCATGGCCTTCACGATCACGCAGGTCGTGGCGCTGCTGAGCATCCTGGTCGCGCCAAGCACCCGTCGTCTCATGCCGGTCGACCTGCCGCGCCTCGCCATCATCGTGGTTGCGGCGTGCGGAACCCTGGCGACCGGAATGCTGTCGGCATTCGCCTTGCCCGCGAACATGGCCACCGCCGTCAATGTCGTGCTGATCGCGCTGGTCGCCGGCACCCTGCTCATACGCTGGGACATGTTCGACGCCCGCACGATCTCGCGCCGCCTTTCTCCGTTCCGCGGCCGGATGGCGGGCTGAGGTCCGCTCACCATCCGTCGAAACGCACCGGTTGCAGGGGTTGGAGAGAGACCGCTTCCGGCGGCTTTCGGCCTGCCTCCGGGCCGTCGGACCTTAAGACAAGGGTTACCACTTTCAAATAACGTCGACGAAGCCGATCAGGCCTCAGGACGAATTCGTTTGAAGCGGATGAGAGCGTCGGTCCATCCCTTGAAATGAAGCAAACCGACGAGAAATGCCGTGATGTTTCAGAATCGCCGCTTCGAGCCGCAAACACGGTGGGAAACATCCCGTGGGCGCCCCCGGATCACCGTCCTGGAACTGCTGTTGCGGGCCTGGGACGCGAAGTTCTGGGCACTGGCGGGCGGCATCCTGTTCGGAGCCCTCTGCCTCGCGGTCGTGCCTTTCATAAAGCCGGTCTATGAGGCGAGTTCCCAGATCTATATCGATCCCCACGACCTCCAGCTTCTGCAGAACGACCTGACCCCTGCGGTGTCGGGCGATTCCGCCACCCTCGTCGTCGAAAGCCAGGTCCGGGTCATGCAATCCGCGTCGGTCCTGCGGCGCGTGGTCGAGAATCTCGACCTCACGAAGGACGAGGAGTTCGGCGGAGGCGGCCGCTCCTTCCTGTCGTCGCTGCTGGGCGCGTCGTCGTCGCAGGCCCCCGGCGATCCGGTGGATCAGGCGGTCGAGCGCCTGGAGAAGAACATCAATATCGTCCGCGAGGACCGCACCTACATCATCACCGTCTACGCCAGGAGCCACAAGGCCGCTCGGGCGGCGGAAATCAGCAACGCCGTGGTGGACGCCTATCTCCAGGTGCGCGATACGCAGCGCACGGACCAGGCCAACGTTGCCGCGGACACGCTGGAAGGTCGCCTGGCCTCGTTGCAGACGGCCGTCAAGGTGCGCGAGGACGCCGTCGAAAAATTCAAGACCGACAATCATATCGTCGACACCAACGGCGTCGTTCTCGCCGAAAGCCGGCTCAGCCAGAACAACGCAGAGGTTTCGACGGCCGAAACGGCCATGAACAAGCGAAAGGTGGAGCGGGACCAGCTTCAGCAACTGCTTGCCCATCCCGAACAGTTTCTCTCGTCGCCCGTCGCGACGGCGTCTCCCGACCTGATGCGCCTGCGTGGCGAACTGGAGAGCGCCAAGGCGCAACTGACCACGCTGGAGGCGACGCTGGGAAGCCGTCATCCCAGGATACGGACCGCGCAAAGTTCCGTGGCCGCCGTTCAACGGGCGATCGACACGGAGATGCGCCGCCTCGCCCGCAACGCGAACATCGCCTATGACCGTGCGAAGTCCGAATATGACGCGGCGGTAGGCTCGCTCGGCCCGCTCGTATCGCAAGTGCAGAAGATCGATACGGCGCGGATTCAGCTGCGGCAACTGCAACGCGACGCCGACAGCGCGCGCGCCGTCTACGAAGAGGCCCTCACGCGATCGCGCCAGGCCCGCGAACAGGGCCTCGTCAACACGTTGAACGCCCAGATCATCACGCAGGCCTACGCGCCGCTGCGCCGCAAGTCCCCGCCATCCCTGAAGATCCTGCTCGTGCTCGCGGTCGGCTGCGGCATATGCCTCGGATTGGCGGCAGGCATGGGCCTCGGGATCATGCGCGACATCGCGCGCAAGCCGCTGCCGAAGCGCGACGAACGCCAGCGTCCGGCCCGGCAGGCGGAACAGCTTCGGGAGTGGCATCGCGGAAGGGACAACAGGCCCCGCTCGCTCCTGAGCATGGCGCAGGAAAGCCCCCAGCCGGAGCCACGCATGCCTCCCGGCGCCCGCCGCTGGTGATGGCGCCGGTGTCCGGACATAGGAGCCTGTCCCGGCGACGGTTCGTGGCCGGCCTGGGCGCCTTGCCGCTCGCCGGAATGAGCGGCAGCCAGGCTTTCGGCGGATCGTCGTCACGCATCGAAGTCGACGGCAATCATCTGACCTATGAAAGCCGCCCTCTTCGCCTCACCGGCATTGCCGTCGGGGACCCTATCTACATCCGCGCCGATCGTCCGGCTTCCGACTATGAAAGGATCGCGCGCGACTGGTTCGCCAATTGCGTGCGCATCAGCGTCTTCCCGGGACACTGGCGCAGCGATCCCGCCGGCACGGGCGCCGCCCTCGACAGGGAAATCTCTCTGGCGCGAGCTCAAAGCCTGTTCGTCATCATCGACTGGCATGCGATCGGGTTCCCCGGTTACTACGAACCGACGGTTCCCGCCGAATGGGGTCTTCCCCTGGACGTGCTGCTGTCGGATCTGAAGGAAGCCGCCGACTTCTGGCAGGCGATGGCGCGCCGTTATTTCCACGATCCGTGCATATTGTTCGAATTGTGGAACGAGCCGGTCGCCAGGGAAAAGCTCTGGGAAGCGACCGGCGAGCACTGGCCGCTGTTCCATGACGCCTGGACCGGCCTTGTCGGCACGATCCGCAACGACGCCGACAATATCGTGATCTGCACCGGCGGCTATTGGGCGCATGATCTCGTCGGCGTGCGCGAGCGCCTGATCGCCGACCCCCGCACCGTCTATGCCTGGCACTCCTATCCCAATGCGGAGCGCGGCGATTTCGCCGCGCGCGAGGCGACTCTGGGCGGGTTGCATTTGGTCAAGCCGGTCATCGTCACGGAATGGGGCTTCTGCCCCGAATGTACCGGCGAGCTCCACGGCACGGTCGATGACTTCGGCCGCCCGTTCGTCGAGAAATTCCTCGAAAAATACCAGATGAGCCATACCGCCTGGTGCTTCAGCCAGGGCGCGATGCCGAACCTCCTCGACGCAAGCGACGAACCGTCCACTTTCGGCCGGTTCGTGCAGGCCACGCTGAAACGCTCCTCCGTTTCCGCCGACTGGTCGCTTGCGAAATGATCGCTGAGGTGACGGCGTGAGGGATTTTGCTCAGGAGCGTCGGTCTGCAATCGCGGATATGCTCGCACGCACCGACGCAGTCTCATTGCTGGGCTGGCTCCTCTTCGTGGTGGCCACACTGGCGTTCTGGACGCAGTTGCAGCCGTTCAGGAGCCTACAGGACTATGAGCTGGTCCAGGACGTGACCCAGTCCAACGACCTGCGAAAATACACCACCCTTTTGATATCCGTGCTCGTCATCGTGTTCCTGTGGGCCGATGGCAAAGGACAGCGCATTTTCGATGTGGTGAAAACGCCGATCATCTTCTGCGTGCTGGCCTGGTCCGCTTTTACCAGCATCATTTCCCCCAACCCGGGATTGGCCATGAACCGGCTGATCCTCGCGGCCATCATCGTGCAGATCGCCTATGCGGTTCCTTTCCTCTTCAAGGACATAAGAGGCTTCGTCCATGCGCTGGGCTTTTGCGTGACGGTTGTCGTCGTGGCATCCTATGTAGGGATCGCGGTCGTCCCTGATCTCGCCACGCATACGATCCGCGACGTGACGGAGCAGACGCTGGCCGGCGACTGGCGCGGCATCTTCGCCCACAAGAACGATCTGTCCGCCATGGCGGCGTTGTTCATCTTTCTCGGCGTGCTCATGGCCCGCATCGGAAACCCGATCTGGGGCGTTTTCATCGTCGCCGCCTCGACGGGCCTTCTGATCATGTCCGGGGGCAAGACCTCGCTCCTTGTGACCATACCGTCCCTGTTCGCAGGCCTGCTGGTCGTCCGGCTGAGGTCGACGTTCCTGAGCGCGACTCTCGCCTACGGTCTGGTCCTCACACTGGTCTTCTTCACGCTCGGAGGCGTGCTGTTTCCGCAGTTGCAGCCCTTTTTCAACAGCGTGCTTCCCGACCCCAGCTTTACGGGGCGAACCGACGCATGGAAAATCGCCGTGACCGCCATCGGGCACGCGAAGGTCTTCGGCTACGGCTACATGATCTTCTGGGATCTGGGCCTTATCTACAGCATCACGACGCCGGCATCGTATGTCGCGACTTTCTCGCACGCCCATAACGGATTTCTGGACACGACGCTGTCCAGCGGATTCATCGGCCTCGCCCTCGTCGTCGTCTGGACCGTCATTCTTCCGTTCCGGCAAATCCGGCAGATCGGATCGCAGGTCCACGACGGGACGGAATATGCGTTCGTCGGCTTTTTGACGAATGTCTGGCTGTTCGGCCTGATGAACTCGTCGCTAGAGGCCATATTGTTCAATCGAAGCAACCCGGTCTGGTACACGATGCTCATCGCCCTCGGTTGCCTGCACGCGTGGTCGCAGGCAATCGACGGCAGAGATGGACGCTGAAGCCATGCGCGTTCTTCAACTCGTCTCGCGCGACGAGCCGGGCGGCGTCCAGGTCCTGACCCGGATGATCGAGGCAGGCTTCAGCGCGCGCGGCATCGAAGTCGACACCCTGGCCCTGATCCGCCAGGGGACGACAGGAGAGCGGCTGTCGCACATTGCCCATGTCGCCCGCCGCATAGCTGCGGGACGCTACGACGCGATCTTCTCCTATCACGCGGCGGCCGGTCTGGTCATGGCGACGGTCGGCAGGGCCGCCGGCGTCGGCAAGCGCCTGTCCCATCTGACGGCGATGCCCGACGCCATCCACGCGCGCTGGCGGGCTCTGGACAAGCTCGCCGGTGCGACGGGAGGCTATAGCGAGGTGATCGCGAATTCGGCCGCCACCGCCGCCGCGTTCTCAGATTATCCGGCCGCCTTCACGCGGCGAATCCATACCATCCCGCACGGCGTCGTTCCGGTCCCCGCACCCTTGCGGCAAGTGGACTGGAAAGAACGGCTCGGCATAGCGCCCGCGTCCAGGGTTCTCGTCGCCGCGGGCCGCCTCACGCCGCAGAAGAACTACGAAACGGCGATAAAGGCGCTTGCCCTGCTGCCGGACACCCACCTCGCCATTGCCGGCGACGGCCCCCTGCGCGACAGCCTGGAGGCGCTGGCGGGCGGGTTGAACGTGCGGGAACGCCTGCACCTCCCCGGCTCCCTCCAACGGGCCGAACTCGGCGACCTTTTCGCGATCGCCGACATCTATCTCTCGCCCTCGAACTGGGAAACCTTCGGATTGGCGGCGGTCGAGGCGCAGATGGCCGGCTTGCCGGTGGTCGCGAGCGATCTGCCCGTCCTGCGCGAAGTGCTCGGAGCAGCCGCCGGCCCGACGACCCTCGCCTTCCATCCCGTCGGAGACGCGCAGGCACTCGCCGCGGCAATCGACGTCATGCTTGCCAATCCTCCCGACCCGAATACGTTGCAGGCCGTCGCGGACGTGGCCAGGCGGCGATACGGCCTGGAAACCATGGTCCAAAGCTACCTGGATCTGCTGGAATAGCGGCTGACTTGTCCGGCGGGCTGTATTCGTGGGCATGAATCCCGCAAATGTGACGACGGCACATGGAATCCATAGCCGCGGCGTATTGGACAGTTTCGAGCCGAATACCCATCTAGCTTGCATGAGTTCAAAGGAGGACTTCATGGCAACCTACAACAAGACGGAAGCCGCGATCGCCAGGCTTTCGCCGGAGGAATATCGGGTGACGCAGCAGAGCGGCACCGAACGCCCCGGAACCGGCGCGCTTCTCCACAACAAGGAGCCCGGCATCTATGTCGACATCGTCTCGGGCGAGCCGCTGTTTGCCTCGTCGGACAAGTTCGAGTCCGGTTGTGGCTGGCCGAGCTTCACCAAGCCGATCGAACCGGCAAACGTGAACGAACTGCGCGACGACAGCCACGGCATGATCCGCACCGAAGTGCGCTCGGCCCATGGCGACAGCCATCTCGGCCACGTTTTCCCGGACGGGCCGACGGATCGTGGCGGCCTGCGCTACTGCATCAATTCTGCATCGTTGCGCTTCGTGCCGCGCGACGAGATGGAAGGCGAAGGATACGGAAACTACCTCAATCAGGTGGAGGATATAGGATGACCACTGAACGCGCGGTTCTGGCCGGCGGCTGCTTCTGGGGCATGCAGGACCTCATCCGCAAGCTGCCCGGCGTGATCTCCACCCGTGTCGGCTACACGGGTGGCGACGTGCCCAATGCGACCTATCGCAACCACGGCACCCATGCCGAGGCGATCGAGATCACCTTCGATTCCGCGAAGACCAGCTATCGCCGGCTGCTGGAATTCTTCTTCCAGATCCACGATCCGACCACGCTGAACCGTCAGGGCAACGACCGCGGCACGAGCTATCGCTCCGCGATCTATTTCACCGGCGACGAGCAGAAAGCCGTCGCGCTCGATACGATCGCGGATGTCGATGCTTCCGGCCTGTGGCCCGGCAAGGTTGTCACCGAAGTCGAGCCGGTCGGCGATTTCTGGGAAGCGGAACCCGAGCATCAGGATTATCTCGAGCGCATCCCGAACGGATACACCTGCCACTTCGCACGCCCCGACTGGATCTTGCCGCGGCGGCAGAACGACGCTGCCTAGCGTCACGAAGGCTCACGGCCCGGCGCCGTGAGCCTTATTGTCAAGAATGTAGAGTTGGTGGGCCCGGAGGGAGCGTCCACCACAGTCCGAAAAGCCTAGACTTCCCAACGCCTTGTGCGGGCGATGGAACAATATGCCCCACCTATATGCCGCACATTGCATGGGGGCAGGACAGTTAGCAAGAGCTATACGCGCTAGAGCGCCTACTCATGGTTAGCAGCCTCAGTCAACCCCTGTAAGAGAGGCCCATATTGCTCTTTCTGCATAGAATGCATGCGCTCAATGAGCGTCGGAACCTTTGCATTTCCCATTCGGTTCTGGATGAATCGCAGTTGGCGGTCATTTGTCCCGTAGACATACCTATTGGCTGCACCAATGACATGAGCGTTGGTTGCAGCAACCAAAGCGTCCTCTCCGGCGCTCCGTATTCGATCAATTAGTTTTCGATCCTTTGCTGCTACGAATAGTCGGCTGGGGCCTACCGGTAAGACAATATGAGATTCGTCACTTCCCAGAACATTAGTGTAGATCACAGGTCTATCTGAGGTAAGAAGCTCGAATCTTGATCTTGGAATGGTAAAAATTGACCACTCCATTGCAGCGATCCCGTGTATGAGCCTATCACTCGCCATGATCCGTCTGGCGAAATTTATCGCTCGTTGATTTGATCGCCCAACCAATTCATCAGTCATCTGCTGAAATGTACGAGTTTCGCTTTCCGGCTTTAGGCGTTCAAAGATCGGCTGAAACCCTGGGAGAACGGTCTGAGCCAACTCACGGATGATCTGCTTAACCAACTCAATGTCTTCGGGCATGCGTAAAAGTAGCGTGGCCACAAAAGAGGACCAAGCAAGACGTTGAGCAGTTGAAAACTCTTTGTCCTCCCGCATCGCAGCCAAAGCCTGTGCCGCTCGACTATCTACCGGGGAAAGAAATTCAATTTCCATCTCCTGTGCCAAGTCATCAGGTAGGCCATCGACCGCATAGAGCTTGAATATAAACCCGGTTGCCTTGGGATACTTCCGTTGAGGCTTCACCGTATTGCCATATGGCTTTTGGTATTCGACAAGGCGACCATCTCCTCCAGCCCATTGCTTTAGGTAAAATTCAGGCAAAAAATGATGTCTCAGCGGTGTTCCCATACGGATTGCCTGTAGATAACTGATATGTTTGACGTTATAATTTCTGTTGTCCGTGGATATTTCTACTTAAGTTATGTCTTCCTTATATGAGAATCTACATTTCTATGAACCTCAAACTGGAGCAATGCAGCATGTTCTTGCGCCTTCCTTAATGCCTCCTCCAACCTCAGAAGATTATCCCAATGCGTTTTCCACATTTCAGCCGGCGCCATTTCCTCTAGCGGTATGGGCTGCACGTTCCCCCATGCTTCAAAGCGTTCAAGCGCCTCGATTCTAGATTTGAGATCGGCAACCCCCCTTGTGCTAGGGGAGCCAGTGGCCTTTCCAGATATCCAAGAGCGCCATTCTTGCGCACCTTTAGATTGGTTGCAGCGACCACATGCTGGAACAAGATTCTTGTAGTCAGATATGTACCCAGTTGGACGTTTGGCCCGTACTAATGGTCGAAGATGATCCCAGTCCGAAGCGCCTGCACCGCAATATGCGCAGACAATATCGTCTTCTTGAATTCCTAGAATCTCAAGTGATTCGGCGCGCTCTGCCTCCGTAGGCGGAACCCATGGAATAATCGATTGAACAAAGCTATTCGTGATTGAAGATGTCCTCTGTGTAATCTTTAGAGGCTTCCGAAATTTCATAACCTGTTTTCCTCCCGCACCAAATCAATTGCCTTGCTTCCGCAGGACCTCGGTTAGCACGTCAACTGAAACCGACGAAATTTTTCGCAGACCTATCCAACCATTCACGACTCCCCGTTTCCCCCATAGGGGGCTACTGGATAACCCTCGTCGCTCTGTAGAGGCGTAGAGACAAGATCAACGCGAAGTCACTGTAGGGGCCGCCTATAGGCCGGGAGGGTGCCCTGCGGGACCCGAGGCTTTTCCTGCCGGCATCTGTTTCCCCTGTTTTACCTGCCGTCCGTTCTCGATATGCATATCCTGCTTACATGGAACAGAAACGGCTCTACAATACCTCTCAAGTCGACGCTCATATGATGTGCGCAGATTACTGATGGTTATGTTACCGGAAATCGATACAGAGATGGCTGGAAAAGCACATTCGGTATCGGTTTCAAACCATGATTATCATGGGAACAGAAACGGATACATACCAACTCAGCCTCCACTATATGATATAGGAATAATAACCTATAAATATAGATTGGAGATGGACGGAAGCTATCCAGCTATAGCCAGTCAGGAGTGTCCACAGGGTATAGCCTACCGGACATAGCTAGAGGATAGCTAAATCATATCCATAAGGGTTGACATAGCCTAATGGACAGGTATTTATACGGACAGTACCCTAGTTTACATACATATGGAGCCGTCCGGTTATGTCCGTCATCCTCTACGCTAGAGTTTCTACAGTCGATCAGACCATTGACCATCAGGAAGCACAAGCCAGAAAGGCAGGCTTTCAGATAGATCGGATTATAGCCGATCAAGGCCAATCCGGTTTGAATACCAAGCTCAAGGAAAGGCCGGAAGGCAAGCGGCTCTACGACATACTCCGGTCGGGAGATACCTTAGTTGTTCGCTGGGTAGATCGACTAGGGAGAAACTATCAGGATGTCTGCGAGGCAATCCGGGAGTTCATGAGCCGGGGAGTTACGATCAGAACGGTTATTAACGGCATGACGTTTGATGGCTCCACGATTGACCCAATCCAGCAAGCCGTACGGGACGCCCTGATAGCGTTCATGGCGGCGACTGCTCAAGCTCAAGCCGAGGCGACAAAGGAAGCCCAAAAGGCAGGCATTGCCCATGCTCAGCTAAAATCGGCCGACAAGTACCGCGGCAGGAAGCCGAGCTATGATAGAAAGATGTATCAGACCGTGCAGGATATGCTCAGTCAGGATGCAGGCGCGTCTGCCATAGCCAAGGCTACAGGATTGAAGCGGCAGACTGTTTTGCGCATCAGGAGCGCCCCACAAGGGGCCGAAAAGGCGCTAACGGCTTGGGGCATGTAGGTCAGCATCCAGATATGCCCTAAAACGGACAAGGAAGCCCGCTGGCGGCATTTCGAAGCGCGTCGGCTACCTTACAGCCCAAAACAGAACAAAGGCGCTCAGCGGGCAGATATGGCGGTTTTCGAAATATCTCCCAAAACCATCCTAGAAGAAATCGGTGTATATATCTCTCCGTATGATAAATGCCGGAAATAATGATAGCATACCCTCTGTGAGTATCTGTATTTTTTATAACGATTCTGTTTATTATATCAGTAGAAAATCTAATTGCATTGCAAAGTATTTTATGGATAACGCTTGTAACACGTTATTCCCAGTATGGATGCTCAATTAATTCTATCACTTGGATACAAGCTTCCAGTCCATAATATCTGCCATAGCTGAGGGAACAAATTTTACATTGATATAGGAAGCTATTAATTTCAGCATGTTTTCGGTTCTTTGTTTCTCATTTTCCAGTAGATTTGCCTGCTCCAAATTATCCGCAAATATGTCGTAGCCCATATGGCAGGTTAAAACTCTATTCCAGTATAACATCTCAAATTGTGCATCAGATTGGTTTTTCTGTGAAGAAAGAACATCATTCACAGACGATAAGCACATAGAAATCGTCTCATGCAGCATCCTTATGGCATTTTCTTTTGACTGTCTGGAGCTATACCATCTGACACTGTCAGTAGAAGCTAGTTCGTTATCTAGCCAATCGTTTTCCTTAGGCGAGAGCTTGGGGATGCGAGCATCAAGGTTCTCCCAGTATGACCTGATCGCTTCTACGTATTCCATTCTTTTCTTCTTATCGGCATAGCTCCCGTTGAAACGGCCCACAGCTAGCACTGAGGTGGTCCCGCTTGGTGAGACAGTTTGGCGGCTTGGCTAAGGTGGATCGGGTTGGTTTCTACGCCGCCAATTGCTCCGTCATTTCTGCCGTAGCATAGACCTCGTCGGGTGTCCTGCCGCCGAAGGTCGAGTGCGGGCGTCGCCGGTTGTAATAGTCGATCCAGGAGCCGATGCCGCTACGCGCCGCGCTCC
>NZ_JBEBMG010000011.1:0-125270 GCF_040081975.1 Mesorhizobium hunchu | reverse complement strand
GCCATTGCGGATCACATAGACGATCCCGCTCACGATCCGTCGGTCATCAACACGCGGCACGCCATGCGCCAAGGGAAAAAACGGCGAGATCCGAGCCATCTGGCGCGCGCTCAGCAGAAACAAATCACTCATCACAGCCTCCTCAAACAAGACTGTGAATCACATCTCAAATCAATTTAATAGGTCCTGAACCTAACTGGTAGTCTGGTCGACGTGATCAAAATTGCGGTGCTCTTGACAGCGGAATTAATTTATAAAGATTATAAAGTAATAGGAGAAGAAATGGGCATCCACCACGGCGCCGTCCTGCGCATCCTGCGCGACCACGGTCCGCAATCGCGAGCCGAACTGGCGCGACGTACCACGCTGTCGCCGACTGCGCTGACCCACCTGACAGCCCAGCTCCTCAAAGATGGCACGGTGACGGAGCTGACCCAGAGCGCCGCTTCGGGCGCGGCCGTCGGGCGGCCTGCCATCAGCATCGCGCTAGTGCCGGAATCGCAGTTCGTCGTCGGCGTGCATCTCGGCGCCGGCACCATCCACGCAACGATCACCGACTTGAAGGCTGCGCCGAAGACGATGGCTTCGCTGCATTTCGATACAGACACCAGCCTGCCTAAGGCGGTGATCGGCAAAGTGGTCAAAACTGTCGAAGGATTGATCGGCAAGACCGGCATCGCGCGCTCGCGCCTGCTCGGCCTCGGGCTCGGCGTGCCGGGACCGGTGGACACCGCGCGCCGCCGCAACCTGCAGTCGATCAATTACGACTGGAAGGACGTGCCATTCGCCGACGAACTGGAGACGGCGCTCGGCATGCCGGTGGTGGTCGAGCACAATGTCAGCGCCATGGCGCTGGCCGAGTCGCGCTACGGCATCGGCCGCGACGCCGACGCTCTGCTCTACATCTATCTGCGCACCGGGCTCGGCGCCGGGTTGGTCGTCCACGGCATGCCGTTTCGCCCGGGCGGCCACGGCGCCGTCGAGCTCGGCCACATCCAGGTGGTGGAGCACGGCGAGCGCTGCGCCTGCGGCAGCACCGGTTGTCTAGAGACCTTCCTGTCCGAGCGGGCGCTGGCGCGCGCCGCCCATATCGACAAACCGCATCCGAAGAACCTGCTCGCGGCGGTCGAGCACCATCCCGAGGCATGGAGCGCAGCGGTGCGCCACCTGACAACGGCGATCGCCAGCGCGACCAACCTGCTCAACCCCGACCTGATTGTCTTCGGCGGCCATCTCGCCGAGGCGCCGGACAGTTTTCTCGACGCCATCCGCGAGAAGGTGCCGCCGCGCGTGTTGCCGCCGATGCGCGACACGTTGCGCTTCGAGAGGTCGAGCCTCGGCGCGGGCGCCGGTGCGATCGGCGGCGCCGCGGCGGCCCTCGACCATCTCTTCTATTCCGGAGTTCCCAGATGAGCGCACCGGCGAAGATAGCGAAGCCGCTCAGGCAGGATGGCAAGGGGCAGGGCGCCGATCTCTCCAGCCTTGCGCTCAACCTCGTCGGCCTCGTCGCCGGCATCGCAGGCTGGTGGGCGCTGACGGCCAGCGGCGCGGTCGGCCTGCCGCCGCCCCCCGACGTGGCGCGCAAATTTGTCGACCTGATCGCCAACGGCCAGCTTGCCACCGACATCCTGTCGTCGCTGGCGCGTGTGCTGACCGGCTTCCTGCTCGGCGTGCTGTTGGCCGTGCCGATCGGCTTCGTCATGGGCTGGTACAAGGTCGCCCGCGCGCTGATCGAGCCCTATCTGCAATTCTTCCGCATGATCCCGCCGCTCGCCATCATCCCGCTGGCGATCGTGACGATGGGCATCGACGAGACGCCGAAGATCTTCGTCATCTTCCTCGCCTCCTTCCTCGCCAGCGTGGTGGCGACCTACCAGGGCGTCATCAGCGTCGACAAGACGATGATCAACGCCGCCCGCGTGCTTGGCGCGAAGGATCTGACGATCTTTCTCAGGGTCATCATTCCCGCTTCGACCCCATTCATCCTGGTCGGCGTGCGCATCGGCCTCGGCTCCGCCTGGGCGACGCTGGTGGCGGCGGAGCTGATCGCGGCGCAGACCGGTCTCGGCTATCGCATGCAGCAGGCGCAGCTCTATTACGACCTTGCCACCATCTTCGTCAGCCTCATCACCATCGGTCTGCTCGGCCTCGCCATGGACCGGCTGTTGCTGGCCGTCGAGCGCCGGCTGACCGTCTGGCAGGAGCGGGTGTGATGCAGCCGAAGATCGTTTTCGAGAACGTCACGCGCCGCTTCGACCTCGGCCACCAGTCATTCGTCGCGCTGGATCGTTTCTTGCTCGATGTCGCCGACGGCGAGTTCGTCACCGTCGTTGGGCCGTCCGGCTGCGGGAAATCGACCGCGCTCAACATCGCCGCTGGCCTGCTCGCGCCAAGCGAAGGCGAGGTGCGGGTAGACGGCAAGGCGGTCGAAGGCCCCGGCCCCGAGCGCGGCATGATCTTCCAGCAATACGCCCTGTTTCCTTGGCTCACCGTGCGCCAGAACGTCGAGTTCGGCCTGCGTATCAAGGGCGAGCCGGCGGTTGGGCGGCGCGAGAAGGCGGATTATTTCATCAATCTTGTCGGTCTCGGCGATTTCGCCGACGCTCTGCCGAAGACACTGTCGGGCGGCATGAAGCAGCGCTGCGCCATCGCCCGCGCCTATGCCGTCGATCCGTCTGTGCTCCTGATGGACGAGCCGTTCGGCGCGCTCGACGCGTTGACGCGCGTGCAGTTACAGGACCAGTTGCTGGACACGTGGCGGCGCGAGCGGCGCACGGTGATGTTCATCACGCACGACGTCGATGAGGCGGTCTATCTGGCGAACCGGGTCATCGTCATGGCGGCGCGTCCGGGCCGACTGAAGGAGATCATTCCGGTCGAGCTGCCTTATCCGAGAACCGAGGAGATCCGGCTGTCGTCGGAATTCACGGCCATCCGCAACCGCGTCTGGCACGCGGTCTATCACCAGCAGGGAACACAAAGAGAGGAGAACTGACATGACACTGACACGCAGAGGCTTCCTTACCTCGTCAGCCGCTGTAGCCGCCTTCGCAGCCGGCGGCCTGCCGGCACGGGCCGAAGGCGCCCCCGCCCGCATCGGCTACAATGGCGACTTCTGGGGCGCCAGCATCGCGGCCGTCGCCAGCGACCAGGGCTTTTATGCCAAGCACGGCGTCGACGCCGACATCAAGGTCTTCACCAACGGGCCGATCCAGGTGCAGGCGCTCGGCGCCGACAGCCTCGACTTCGGCTATATCGGGCCGGGCGCACTGTGGCTGCCGGCGACCGGCAAGGCCAAGATCATCGCTGTCAACGACGTCGGCTTCTCCGACCGGGTGATCGCACAGGCCGGCATCAATTCCATTGCCGATTTGAAGGGCAAGAAGGTGGCTATCCCGGCCGGAACTTCCGGCGACATGCTGCTTCGGCTGGCGCTGCAGAAGGCCGGCATGGCGATGAGCGATCTGAACATCGTGGAGATGGACCCAAGCACCGTCGTCGCGGCCTTTTCGTCAAAGCAGGTCGACGCCGCCGGCATCTGGTATCCCTTCGTCGGCATCATCCAGAAGAACGTCCCCGACCTCGTCGAACTGGCGAAGAACAAGGACTTCTATCCGCAGAACACCTTCCCGAGCGCCTTCATCACCCGCAACGACCTGGTCGAGAGCAATCCGGACCTAGTCAAGAGGATGATCGGTGCCATCAAGGAAGCGGCGGACTGGCGCGCCGCCAATCAGGACAAGGCGATCGAGATCACCTCGAAATTGCTGGGTATCCCCGCCGACCAGCTCAAGACCGAGGCCGGCTACGGCAATTTCATGACCTCGGACGAACTGGTGAAACTGACCAAGGACGGCACGGTGAACGGCTGGTTCTCGACCATGAACGAGCTGTTCAAGACCTTCGGCAAGTTCGACAAGTCGCTCGATCCGAAGGACTACTACCTCGGCGACATGTACGTCGAAGCCTGACCATCACATCGACATCGGAGGTCCGATCCTGATCGGACCTCCGCATAATTTCCCCCGTGACATTCCCCAGCGGCGAGTATCCCATGAACGTTCTCTACATCGATATCGACAGCCTGCGGCGCGACCATCTTGGCTGCTACGGATACCATCGTAACACTTCGCCGGTGATCGACGGCCTGGCGCGCGACGGCATCCGCTTCGAGAACGTCTATGTCTCCGACGTTCCCTGCCATCCCTCGCGCACCGCGCTGTGGAGCGGGCGGCACGGCCTGCGCACCGGCGTCGTCGGTCATGGCGGCACGGCCTGCGAGCCGTTCCGCGAAGGCCCTGAGCGCGCTTGGGCCGGCACCTTCTACGAGGAGGGCTGGATGCGCGCGCTGCGCGATCTCGGCTATCACACCACCACGATCTCAAGCTTCGGCGAGCGCCACGGCTGCTGGCACTGGTACGCCGGCTTCAGCGAGATCATCAATCCCGGCAAGGCCGGCATGGAAAACGCTGACGAGGTGATGGGACTGGCGCTGGACTGGCTGAAGCACAATGGCAGCCGCGAAAAGTGGTTCCTGCACGTCAACGTCTGGGACCCGCATACCCCCTACCGCGCGCCGGAGAGCTTCGGCGACCCCTTCGCCAGCGAGCCGCTGCCCGAATGGATGACCGAGGCGGTGTTCAGGCGCAGCCACGCCGGCTACGGTCCACACAGCCCGCAGGAGCCGTCCGGCTTCGACGTCGCGCCGGGCGGCTCCGGTTACCGCCGCATGCCCTCCCCGATCAGCGACATGGCGCGCGTAAAAGCCTGGTTCGACGGCTACGACACCGGCGTCCTCTATGCCGACCATCACGTCGGCCTGATCGTCGAGGAGCTGAAGCGGCAGAGCCTGTTCGACGACACCATCATCGTTGTCGGCGCCGACCATGGCGAGAACCTCGGCGAGTTGAACGTCTGGGGCGACCACCAGACCGCCGACGAATACACCTGCAACGTGCCGCTGGTGATCCGCTGGCCGGGCGCGGATGACATGCGTGGCGTTAACGACGGCCTGCACTACCATTTCGACTGGGCAGCGACGTTGATCGACCGGCTTGGCGGCTCCGTGCCTGCCGTCTGGGACGGGCAGTCCTTCGCGCCGGCGCTCAAGCAGGGCAAGGATGGCGGCCGCGACTTCCTGGTGCTCAGCCAGGGCGCCTGGGCGGTGCAGCGCGGCGTGCGCTTCCGCCTCGACGGCGCAGACTGGCTGATGCTGCGCACCTATCACGACGGCTACAAGGATTTCGGCCCGGTTAGCCTGTTCAATTTGAGCGACGATCCCCACGAACAGCACGATCTCGCCGCATCACGCCGCGATATCGTCGATCACGCCAGCCGACTGCTGGAGGATTGGCGCAGCGAAATGACGCGCAAGAGCGACAGCGACGTCGATCCGCTGGTCACGGTCATGCACGAGGGCGGGCCGTTCCACTGCCGCGGCGAATTGCCGGCCTATCTCGAACGGCTGCGTGCAACCGGCCGCTCGGAAGCGGCAGCGGCGCTAGAAGCACGCCATCCCGCGCCGCTGCCGCGCCGCCAATCACTGAATTGAGAAACGCCTGGTGGCTTCGTCATTGTCGCCTCTGCGCCAAGCAATGTCCGCTTTTGGGAGGCGCCCAAACACCATGGACGGCCGATATGGGGCGCGAAGTCGACGTTTAAGAATCCGTTGGAACCAAACTTTTCCGGATGTGAGGACCTGACCCGAAGACGCTAACCGGCGGACCGACACACTGGAAGCTATTCTACCGTCTGCGCGCTGAAGAGAACGATCCATGCTGAATATGTAACGATCCGACGGCAATGTCGCTGATTTTTTATGCACGCATACAGCCTGATTAAATATCAGACACTCTGTCGTTAGCAGATTAATTTATAAGCATTGTAGAACGATGGATCGATCGGAGCCTTCCTTGATAAGCTCCTAAGTGCAAAGAGTTTTCTGGCGCCCGGCATCTTGGCATGCCCCTTGCTTCTTGTGCAATGCACAATAACGAAAGGGGAATGCGTATGTTTGAGATTTCGCGCGTGGGCGGGCGGTTTCTGGGCGCTGCCGCCATTGCCGCCACCATGAGCTTTTCTGGTTTGGCGCATGCCGCCGACGACACGATAAAGGTCGGCATCCTTCACTCGCTTTCGGGGACGATGGCCATCTCCGAGACGACGCTGAAGGACGATATGCTGATGCTCATCGACCAGCAGAACAAGAAGGGCGGCCTGCTCGGCAAGAAGCTGGAGGCCGTCGTCGTCGATCCGGCTTCCAACTGGCCGCTCTTCGCCGAAAAGGCGCGCGAGCTGATCTCCAAGGACAAGGTGTCGGCCGTGTTCGGCTGCTGGACCTCGGTCAGCCGTAAATCCGTGCTGCCCGTTTTCAAGGAGCTCGACAGCATCCTCTTCTACCCCGTGCAGTACGAAGGCGAGGAGAGCGAGAAAAACGTCTTCTATACCGGAGCCGCGCCGAACCAGCAGGCGATCCCGGCGGTCGACTACCTGATGAGTGCCGATGGCGGCTCGGTGAAGCGCTGGGTGCTGGAAGGCACCGACTACGTCTATCCGCGCACCACCAACAAGATCCTCGAAGCCTACCTGAAGGCCAAGGGCGTACCGGCCGAGGACATTGTGGTCAACTATACCCCGTTCGGCTTCTCCGACTGGCAGACCGAGGTCTCCAAGATCAAGAGCTTTGGCTCGGCCGGCAAGAAGACGGCCGTGATCTCCACCGTCAACGGCGATGCCAACGTGCCCTTCTACAAGGAACTCGGCAACCAGGGCATCAAGGCGGAAGACATCCCGGTCATGGCGTTCTCTGTCGGCGAGGAGGAGCTTTCAGGCATGGACACCAAGCCGCTGGTCGGCCACCTCGCCGCCTGGAACTATTTCGAGAGCGTCGACACGCCGGCGAACAAGGCCTTCATCGACGAGTGGCACACATTCATCAAGAACGACAAGCGCACCACCAACGACCCGATGGAAGCCCACTATATCGGCTTCAACATGTGGGTTAAGGCGGTCGAGAAGGCCGGCACCACCGATCCGGACAAGGTCATCGACGCCATGGTTGGCGTCAGCGTACCGAACCTGACTGGCGGCTACGCTACCATGATGCCGAACCATCACATCACGAAGCCGGTGCTGATCGGCGAGATCCAGGACGACGGCCAGTTCGAGACCGTCTGGCAGACTCCTGGCACCGTTCCGGGAGATGCGTGGTCCGACTATCTGCCGGGTTCGAAAGACCTGATCTCCGATTGGCGCAAGCCGATGTCCTGCGGCAACTTCAACGTCAAGACCGGCAAGTGCGGCGGTGAAGGAACCAACTGAGCGATCATGACTTGACCGCGACGCTTCCGGGCTGGCTCCTCCTCTCGCCGGCCCGGAAGCCAGAGCCAGAAACCGACAGCAGATTGTATCCTTGATGCTTGTTCTTCGTCCCGCCTTGTTTCTCCTGGCCATCCTGACGACCGCGATGACGGCCGCCCATGCTGACGAGGCGGCGACACGCGCTGCGATCGCCAAATTCGGCCACACCAAAAGCTTCTCCGACGTCGAGAAGGTGGTGAAGGAAGTCGCCTCGACGGGCGATCCCGCCGCAGCACGCGCACTCGACGCGCTCGGCGACGGCAATCTCTATGCGCGCCAGCCGGACGGCGCCGTTTTCATCGTCAGGGAGCAGGCGGACGGTTTCGACCTCTTCGACCCCCTTACTGGCAAGGCTGAAGGTTCCTCCGGCAAGGAGGCGGTGACCAAGGTCAAGGTCAAGAACAGCCTTCGTCGCCTTATCGGCGACACCGTCGGTAACCTGACCTTGGCCGCGAAGGACCCGACCGTGAGGCTGGCCGCCGCGACCACCATGCTGAACAGCCCTGATCCATCAACGATAGAGGCATTGGACGCCGCGATCGCCAAGGAAACCGATGCTTCGGTGCAGAGGCGAATGGAGGCGGCTCGCGCCTCCGCCATCCTCGTCTCCAACAGGAGCGACGCCGAAAAGAAAGCGGCGATCGACCTGCTCGGCGCGCGCGGCGACCGCGACTCGCTCTCGCTACTCCTCTCTTACGAAGCCACGGCCAAGGGCGCGCTCAGAGAAAGCGCCGCGTCCGCCGTCTCCAACATCCGCGATGTGCTCGCCTGGTGGGGCGTGGCACAGAACGTCTGGTACGGCGTCTCGCTCGGCTCGGTACTGCTGCTGGCGGCGATCGGCCTTGCCATCACCTTCGGCGTCATGGGCGTCATCAACATGGCGCATGGCGAGATGGTCATGCTCGGCGCCTACACGACCTTCGTCGTGCAGGAAATCATCCGCTCCTCTTTTCCGGGCCTGTTCGACTGGTCGCTGGCCATCGCGCTGCCGCTCGCCTTCCTGGTCGCCGGCACCGTCGGCCTCGTCATCGAGCGCGGCATCATCCGCTTTCTCTACGGCCGACCGCTGGAGACGCTTCTGGCGACATGGGGCGTGTCGCTGATCCTGCAGCAGGCGGTGCGCACCATCTTCGGACCGAACAACCGCGACGTCGGCAACCCGTCATGGATGTCCGGTGAGTTCGACATCGGCCAGCTTGCGATCACCTGGAACCGGCTTTGGATCGTGCTTTTCGCCCTCGCCGTCTTCGCCGTGCTTCTCTACGTCTTCAATCGCACGTCCTGGGGCCTGCATATGCGAGCCGTCACGCAGAACCGCCGCATGGCATCCTCCATGGGTATTCGCACCCCCTGGGTCGACGCACTGACTTTCGCCCTCGGATCGGGCATCGCGGGCATCGCCGGGGTCGCGCTTTCGCAGATCGACAACGTCTCACCTAATCTCGGCCAGAGCTACATCGTCGACAGCTTCATGGTGGTGGTGTTCGGCGGGGTCGGCAACCTCTGGGGCACGCTGGTCGGCGCCTTCTCGCTCGGCATTCTCAACAAGTTCCTCGAACCCTATGCCGGGGCCGTGCTCGGCAAGATCCTGATCCTCGTCTTGATCATCCTGTTCATCCAGAAGCGCCCACGCGGCCTGTTCGCGCTCAAAGGCCGGGCGATCGAAGCATGATCACGCGCCGCGCTTTCTCCGACGGACTTACCTGGCGCGTCGCGATCGCCGTGCTGGCGCTGGTGGTGGCGGCGATCATCGTGCCGGTCCTCAATCTCGCCATGCCGGCCGGCAGCGCGCTTCATATCCCGACCTATGTTGTCACGCTGTTCGGCAAATACTTGACATACGCCCTGCTGGCGCTGGCGCTCGACCTGGTATGGGGCTATTGCGGCATCCTCTCGCTCGGCCATGGCGCCTTCTTCGCGCTCGGCGGCTATGCGATGGGCATGTACCTGATGCGCCAGATCGGCTCCCGGGGCGTCTACGGCAATCCGGTCGTGCCCGACTTCATGGTCTTCCTGAACTGGAAGGAACTGCCCTGGTTCTGGTACGGCTTCAGCCACTTCTGGGTCGCCGCGATCATGGTCGTGCTGGTTCCCGGCCTGCTTGCCTTCGTCTTCGGCTGGTTCGCCTTTCGAAGCCGTGTCACCGGCGTCTATCTGTCGATCATCACGCAGGCCATGACTTATGCGTTGCTGCTCGCCTTCTTCCGCAACGACATGGGCTTCGGCGGCAATAACGGACTGACCGACTTCAAGGACATAGTCGGCTACGACATCCAGTCGGACCAGACGCGGGCGGCGCTGTTTTCGGCAAGCGCGCTGATGCTGGCGCTAGGCGTCATCCTCGTCGCCTTCTTCGTGAAGTCGAAATACGGAAAGCTGATGGTCGCGGTGCGCGATGCCGAGAGCCGGACGCGCTTCCTCGGCTGGCGGCCGGAGAACGTCAAGCTCTTTGCTTTCACCGCTTCCGCCATCATGGCCGGCATCGCCGGCGCCCTCTACGTGCCGCAGGTGGGCATCATCAATCCGAGCGAATTCGCTCCGGCCAACTCGATCGAAGTCGTCATCTGGACGGCGGTCGGAGGCCGGGCCACCATCGTTGGCCCGATTGTCGGGGCGTTGATCGTCAATTGGGGCAAGAGCTGGTTCACCGGTGCCTTCCCGGAATTCTGGCTCTTCGCGCTCGGCGCCCTGTTCGTCCTGGTGACGCTTTTCCTGCCCAAGGGCATCGTCGGCACATTGGTCGACGGCTGGTCGGCACTACGCGCGCGTCGTCTGTCCGCGGCAGCCGAGAAGTGGGTTGAGCCGGACGGTTCTCCCGGCGGCGAGCAATTGCTGACCGAGGCGGCGGAGTAGGGCATGACCGACGCGAGCAGACCCATCCTCTATCTCGACGGCGTCTCCGTCTCCTTCGACGGGTTCCGTGCCATCAACAATCTCTCGCTGGTGCTGGAGAGGGGAGAGATGCGCGCCATCATCGGTCCGAACGGGGCGGGCAAGACCACGATGATGGATATCATCACCGGCAAGACGAAGCCGGACCAGGGCGAGGTGTTCTTCGACGGCGACATCGACCTCACCCGTCATGACGAGGCGGATATCGCCATGCTTGGCATCGGCCGCAAGTTCCAGAAGCCGACGGTCTTCGAAAGCCACACGGTCGAGGACAATCTGCTGCTGGCGATCAAGGGAGCGCGCAGCATCGTCAAGGCGCTGTTCGACAGGCGTTCGGCACGGCAGGCGGAACGCATCGAGGATATCCTGGCGACCATCCGCCTGACCGCACGGCGGCGCGACCTCGCAGCGGACCTCTCCCATGGCCAGAAGCAATGGCTCGAGATCGGCATGCTCCTGGCGCAGGACCCCAAGCTTCTCCTGGTCGACGAGCCGGTAGCCGGCATGACCGACGCGGAGACCGAGGAAACCGCGCGGCTCTTGAAAGAAATCGCGGAGACGCATTCAGTCATCGTCGTCGAGCACGACATGCAGTTCGTGCGCGATCTCGACGTCAAGGTCACCTGCCTGCACGAAGGGTCGGTTCTGTCGGAAGGCACGCTCGACTTCGTCTCTGCCGACAGCCGTGTCGTCGAAGTCTATCTGGGCAGGTAACGATGACGCGCCCGACCACGATCATTCATCCGGAATTCACGAACCCCCTCTGGCACGCCGGAAGGCTTGCCACCCCCGGCCCTCAGGCCGGGGGCGCAGGGGGACCAGAGACCGGGAGGTCCGATAATGTTGGAGGTTGAGAACGCCACGCTGCATTACGGCGCGGCGGTGGCCCTGCGCGATGTCTCGCTCAAGGCGGAGGCAGGAAAAATCACCTGCGTTCTCGGCCGCAACGGCGTCGGCAAGACCAGTCTGATGAGAGCGATTGTCGGCCATCTTCGGCTGAGATCGGGTGAGGTTGCCTTCGAGGGGAAGGCGCTCGGCCGGAGCGCGGCGTACGATCGCGCCCGGTCGGGCATCGCATTCGTGCCGCAGGGCAGGGAAATCTTTCCGCTGCTCAGCGTGCGCGAGAATCTGGCGACGGGCATGGCGCCGCTGAAGCGCGGGCAGCGCTCGATTCCGGATCATGTCTTCGAACTGTTCCCGGTGCTGAAGGACATGCTCGGTCGCCGCGGCGGCGACCTCTCGGGCGGCCAGCAGCAGCAATTGGCAATCGGCCGGGCGCTGGTCATGCGGCCGAAGCTGCTGGTGCTCGACGAGCCGACGGAGGGCATCCAGCCTTCGATCATCAAGGATATCGGTCGTGCCATCACCTATCTGCGCGACACGGCCGGCCTGACCATTCTTCTCGTGGAACAGTATCTGGACTTCGCCAGGGGGCTTGCCGATTCCGTGGCGATCATGGACCGTGGCCGGATCGTCTTCACCGGAGAAGCCGCCAGCCTGGATGAGCCGGATGTTCGTCGACACCTCATGCTCTGAGAACGTCCGGTATCCGCTGCCGCGACTGCAGCGCGCCAGCGGCAAGGCGCGCCTGGTCTTCCGGCGGCGGGCCGGGGCCACGCATCTCTACAGGCTGCATCAGGACGGATCCATGAAGGTCCGCTTTCCGCGTACGACCGATGGCGTCCCGGAAGCCGTGCTCATCAACACGGCGGGCGGCATGACCGGGGGCGATGTCTTCGGCACGGAAATCGAGTTGCGGGAAGGCGCTCGCGCCATCCTGACGACGCAGGCATGCGAACGCATCTACAGATCGACCGGCGCGCTGGTGAACGTGACGAACCGTATAGCGCTGGAGGCCGGCGCGCGTCTCGACTGGCTGCCGCAGGACACAATCCTCTTCGACGGCGGGCGCATCGAGCGCCGAATGGAGGCCGATCTGGCCGGCGATGCCGAACTGCTCGTTTCCGAAGCGACCGTCTTCGGCCGAGCCGCCATGGGCGAGATCGTCCAAGACGGCTCTTTCCGCGACCGTTGGCGCATCCGCCGCGACGGCAGGCTCGTCTTCGCCGACGAGCTTCGTCTCGACGGCGACATCGCTCGTCAGTTGCAGCGGCCCGCCATCCTCGCCGGCAATGCGGCGATGGCCACGGTCCTGCTGGTCGCATCGGAATGCGAACGATTCCTTGAGCCGGCGCGCGAGGTCATCGAAGACGCCGGCGGCGCCAGCGCTTGGGGCGGCAAGCTCCTGGCCCGCATTGCCGCGTCCGACAGCCTTTGCCTGCGCCGTACCCTGATTCCCCTGCTATCCCTTCTCTCGGCCGGCAGGGCGCTTCCAAAAGTCTGGCAATTGTAAGGGCAAAAGATGAACCTGACGCCACGGGAAAAAGACAAGCTGCTCGTCGCCATGGCCGCGATGGTGGCTCGCAGGCGGCTGGAACGCGGCGTAAAGCTGAACCATCCGGAGGCGGTGGCGCTGGTCAGCGATTTCATCGTCGAGGGCGCTCGCGACGGACGTTCCGTGGCCGAACTGATGGAAGAGGGCGCGCATGTCGTCACCCGCGAGCAGGTGATGGAAGGCGTCGCCGAGATGATCCACGACGTCCAGGTCGAGGCGACCTTTCCGGACGGCACCAAGCTAGTCACCGTACACGAGCCGATCCGCTAGGCGATAGCAGGGAGGACGACGAAATGCTGGAACTGCGACCCAGTTGCGAATGCTGCGACAGGGACCTGCCGCCGGATGCGGCCGACGCGATGATCTGCACCTTCGAATGTACCTTCTGCGCCGATTGCGCCGAGCATGTGCTGAAGGGCGTCTGCCCCAATTGCGGCGGCAATTTTGCGCCGCGCCCGATCCGGCCCGCCGCGAAGCTGGCGAAATATCCGCCCACGACACGACGGGTGTTCAAGCCGGACGGCTGCGCCGGCAGCAATGCTGCCTGACCTACCGATAACCATTTTGAAGACAAGGATTTTCCGATGAATGCTGATCCGCTAAAGAAATTCTCGTTTGCGGCGCTTCTGATGGCCGCCGCGACCATGCCCGCCTACGCCCATATCGGCATCGGCCCGACTTCGTCCTTTTCGGCCGGCTTCGACCATCCTCTTTCGGGTCTGGACCATCTGACGGTCATGATCGCCGTCGGGCTCTGGGCGGCATTGAGGGGCGGCAAGGCGATCTGGGCGTGGCCAGCCGCTTTCGTCGGCGTCATGCTGGTCGGTGCGGGGCTGGGCATGGCGCATGTCCCGGTCCCGTTCGTCGAGCCCGGCATTTTGGCGTCGGTCGTCGCGCTCGGGCTGCTGGTGGCGTTGGCCGTCGACCTTCCCGTGTCGGCAGGCGTCGCCATCATCGGCATCTTCGCGCTGTTCCACGGCCACGCGCACGGAACCGAGGTGCCGGAGAATGCCGGCGGCTTCGAATACATGATGGGCTTCGCCGTCGCGACCGCGATGCTGCATGCGGTCGGCATCGGCGTCGGGCTTGCTTCCGGCCTCCGCTACCGTGCACTGACGCGCGCGGCGGGCGCGCTCTGCGCCGCGATCGGCGTAGGCCTCGCGTTCGGCGCGTTCTGAGGCGCCGTCATGATCCCCGGAGAAATCATAACCGCCGATGGCGACATCGAACTGAACGCCGGCAAGGAAGCCTTCACGCTGATCGTCGCCAATCGCGGCGACCGACCGGTGCAGGTCGGCTCGCACTATCATTTCTTCGAGACCAACGCCGCGCTCGACTTCGACCGCGACGCGGCGCGCGGCATGCGGCTCGACATCGCCGCTGGCACCGCCGTGCGTTTCGAGCCCGGCCAGAAGCGGGAAGTGCGGCTGGTGCCTTATGGCGGGACCCGCAGGGTCTACGGCTTCAACGGCAAGGTGATGGGAGAGCTTTGATGGCAACACTGTCCCGCTCTTCCTATGCCCAGATGTACGGTCCGACTGTGGGCGACCGCGTCCGGCTTGCCGATACCGAGCTTTTCATCGAGGTTGAAAAGGACCTCACCGTTTATGGCGAGGAGGTCAAGTTCGGCGGCGGCAAGGTCATCCGCGACGGTATGGGGCAAAGCCAAGCCGCACGCAGCGAAGGCGCGATGGACACCGTCATCACCAATGCGCTCGTCCTCGATTCGACCGGCATCTACAAGGCCGATATCGGGCTGAAGGACGGCCGCATCGCCGCCATCGGCAAGGCCGGTAACCCGGACACCCAATCTGGGGTCGACATCCTCGTCGGACCGGGCACGGAGGCGATTGCCGGCGAAGGCAGGATCCTGACCGCCGGCGGCTTCGACGCGCATATCCATTTCATCTGCCCGCAGCAGATCGAGGAAGCGCTGATGTCGGGCATCACCACCATGCTCGGCGGCGGCACCGGCCCTGCGCACGGCACGCTGGCGACGACGTGCACGCCCGGCCCGTGGCATCTCGGCCGGATGATCCAGTCCTTCGACGCCTTTCCCATGAATATCGGCCTTTCCGGCAAGGGCAACGCCTCGCTGCCGGGCGCGCTGGTCGAAATGGTCAGAGGCGGCGCCTGCGCGCTGAAACTGCACGAGGATTGGGGAACGACCCCGGCGGCGATCGACAACTGCCTGTCCGTCGCCGACGAGTACGACGTGCAGGTCATGATCCATACCGACACTCTGAACGAAAGCGGTTTCGTCGAGGATACGGTCGCTGCCTTCAAAGGCCGCACCATCCATGCCTTCCATACCGAAGGCGCCGGCGGCGGCCATGCGCCCGACATCATCAAGGTCGCCGGCCTGCCGAACGTCATACCCTCCTCGACCAATCCGACCCGGCCCTACACCAGGAACACGATCGCCGAGCATCTCGACATGCTGATGGTCTGCCATCACCTGTCGCCGTCGATTCCCGAAGACATCGCCTTCGCCGAAAGCCGCATCCGCAAGGAGACCATCGCGGCGGAGGATATCCTCCACGACATGGGCGCATTCTCGATCATCTCCTCCGACAGCCAGGCGATGGGCCGCGTCGGCGAGGTGATCATCCGCACCTGGCAGACGGCCGACAAGATGAAGCGCCAGCGCGGTCGGCTTTCGGAAGAGAGGGGTGGGAACGACAATCTGCGCGTTCGCCGCTATGTCTCGAAATACACGATCAACCCGGCCATCGCCCACGGCCTCTCCAAGGAGATCGGTTCCATAGAGGTCGGCAAGCGCGCCGACCTCGTCCTGTGGAGCCCGGCCTTCTTCGGCGTGAAGCCGGACATGGTGCTGCTCGGCGGGTCGATCGCCGCAGCCCCGATGGGCGATCCCAACGCCTCGATTCCGACGCCGCAGCCGGTGCACTACCGGCCGATGTTCGGCGCCTACGGCAGGGCGGTCGCCAATTCCTCGGTGACCTTCGTGTCGAAGGCAGCGCTCGACGGCGGGCTGAAGGAGAAACTCGGCGTCGACAAGGAGATGCTCGCCGTGGAGAATACGCGCGGCGGCATCGGAAAAGCCTCCATGGTCCTCAACGACGCCACGCCGCATATCGAAGTCGACCCGGAAACCTATGAGGTGCGGGCCGATGGCGAGTTGCTGACCTGCGAGCCGGCGGAGATATTGCCCATGGCCCAACGCTATTTTCTGTTCTGATCATGCTGCGAGCCACATCCCACGCCCACCGCATCGAAGCGGAGCCGTTCGGCACGCTGACACTGGATTCCAATGACCGGCACCTGCGCCGCAAGCTGGTCACCACCGATCAGGATGTTCAGGTGATGGTCGATCTTCCGGCGCCAGTTCTGCTGGCCGACGGCGACGCGCTCATCCTCGAGGATGGCGGCGCCATTCGAATCCTCGCGGCGACGGAAGAACTCTACCAGGTCAGGCCGGGCAGGGTGCCGCTACGGCATCTGGCCTGGCATATCGGCAACCGTCATCTTGCCGCGCAGATCGACGAGGACCGGATCCTCGTCCGCCGCGACCATGTCATCCGCGACATGCTGGAAGGGCTGGGCGCCACCGTGGAGGAGGTGGCGGAGCGCTTCCAGCCCGTGCACGGCGCCTATCACAGTCACGACCATGGACACGCGCAGGGCCACGATCATGGACATTCGCATGCGCGCGGGGCGCATGGCCATCACCATGACTGAAGCATCCGGGCATACGCTGCTGCGGCTGATGACATGGCTGTCCCCGGCTTTCCCGGTCGGCGCCTTTTCCTACAGTCACGGGATCGAGCGCGCCATCGAGGAAGGCGTCATAGGAGACCGCGCCGGCCTGGTCGGCTGGCTTGGCGAACTGCTTGTGCGCGGGTCGGGCTGGAACGACGCCGTTCTCCTGGCGGAAAGCTGGCGGCAGGCGAAAGCCGGAGGCGCCAGTCAGGCAGCGGAACTGGCGGAGGCGCTGGTCGGTTCCCGCGAACGGCACATGGAAACCACGCTGCAGGGCGAAGCCTTCATCGCGGGCCTGGCTTCCTGGTCGAATAAAGCCCGCCCCGCCGTCCCGGAGGGCGCGCCTTATCCCGTTGCGGTTGGGGCGGCGGCGGCACAAAATGGTATTGCGGTGGAAGCGGCGCTTACCGCCTATCTTCACGCCTTCGACTCCAATCTGGTGCAGGCGGCGGTGCGTCTGGTGCCGCTCGGCCAGAAGGACGGGGTCGCCGCGCTGGCGGCGCTGGAGGAGACAGTGCTCGCAACCGCCGCGCGGGCCGCCGGTTCGACGCTTGACGATCTGGGGTCGTCCGCCTTCATGTCCGAGATCATGGCCATGCGGCACGAAACGCAATATTCGAGGGTTTTCCGCTCATGAGTTCTGCCAACGGACCGCTTCGCGTCGGCATCGGAGGGCCGGTCGGCGTCGGCAAGACGACGCTGACGGAGATGTTGTGCAAGGCGATGCGCGACCGCTATTCGGTCGCCGTCGTCACCAACGATATCTTCACGAAGGAAGACCAGATCATCCTGAACCGGGTGCAGGCGCTGCCGGAGGAGCGCATTCTCGGCGTCGAGACGGGCGGCTGCCCGCATACGGCAATTCGCGAGGACGCCTCGATCAATCTGGCCGCGATCGCCGAGATGCACCGCCGCTTTCCCGACCTCGACGTGATTTTCATCGAGTCGGGCGGCGACAATCTGGCCGCGACCTTCTCGCCGGATCTTGCCGACCTGACCATCTATATGATCGACGTCGCCGCCGGGGAGAAGATTCCGCGCAAGGGTGGCCCGGGCATCACGCGATCGGACCTCCTGGTCGTCAACAAGACGGACCTCGCGCCCTATGTCGGCGCCGATCTCGACGTGATGCGCTCCGATACCGAAAGGCAGCGCGGCGACAGACCGTTCGTATTCACCGATATGCGTCGCCGCCAGGGGCTCGACCGGATCATCGAGTTCATCGAGATGCATGGCGGCCTCAAGGCTGAGTAGGGGAATATTGCAACCGCATGACCTTTTGGGGCTAAAGAGTTGATGCGGCCCGTTTCCTTCAATGTGGTACGACGGCTGTCGTGCGGCGAAAATCGCAATCAGTTTTCAATGATAGGATGATCACCTTTTACACACCTGCCACCGCAGATAGGGCCACCGCCGATGTCTGCTTTTGGAAGGCCGCGAAGCAGGGTCTCTATGGCTGATTTGCGGGCGTGAAGCCGCCGTCGTGTCCTGTTGCGCGGCCTGCTTTCGGCCAGGGTCAAGGTTTGGCCAAACGTCTATTTTTAAGGCGCATAGCGGCCTTCCGCTTTATGGAGAATTTAGAGTTTCACGTCTTCCTGCGTCCACCTTTCAAGGGGCGCAGTGGTCCTGCATTCTCCGGCACATCACGGGCGCTGGCTGAGCAGGACAAGAACGGCGCGTGGTGGCTGGAGGCGAAGTACTACGACAAGGACGAGTTTCGCGATGCATGGCACCGGCTGTTGCCTGAGGTTGTAGGGGAGAAGGCGACACAGCGCGAGGGGAGGCCGATTCAGAACGGAGTGCGTCGGCCGAAGCCAGACAGTCTATGTGGCCGTGCCTGGGCGGTCTTCGACGAGTTGTCACAGGAGGGCGATGGCCGGGTATCGATCCGACAATCTCTGGAAATCGCGAAGACACGCGGCCTGAATGAAGGCAATGTGCGCTCCGAGTTCTACCTCTGGCGCAAGTTCAATGGGATCAGCGGGCGCTCAAAGCCGGCCCACTGACATTTCCTGCCGCCGGATACCGTCGAATATTGTTCCGGCTGACACTCGACTACCACCAGAACGCAGGTTCCCGGAATGAGAAGCCGGGCGGCGATAGGGCCGCGGCGGGCTCCGCTTCCATCGTCACTTTCGCCGCACGCTTCATCTCGGTCAACTCTGATAGCGTCCTTTAGGGATCCTGTGGGTTGGTATTGTCATGCTCCAACATGTCCGTCCCAGAGAGTAGCGCAGAGAACTCTACAAGAGACAAAATTGGTCAACGGTATCATTGACGGCGAGGCACCTATCGGATCTGGAACCATGATTGCCATACCTGCTCGATGCATGCGCTCACGCAAGTCACGAAGGTTTTGCATTAGCTCATTCGCGCCTTGCTCCGCCTCAATGTTTCTTGTTTCACTATATTCGCGAATTGCCTGTTCGATGAGCTCATCTACTTCTTTTTGTAATCGACCTATCGAGCTTTTCTTCTCGCCTGTGCGCCCAGAATAATTTTAAATGATCCTGAATCGCCTTTGGCTGCTTTTGACGTATGAAGCTTGGCGATCAATTCTCTTTTATTAAGCACTCTCCCGTCGTCGAGGTGGACACGGTCATACATTGTTCACGACGCCCTCTTGAACAGATCCTGGAAGATGAGAGGCGCCCAGCTATTTCCGCGCGCCTGGACCAGCAGCCCACCTTCCGAAAGCCCGCCAACATTGATCGGCGCGAAACCGAGCTTTTCCGCAAGCGCACCAATCTCCGCTGCGGCGGCGTCATTGTCGCTCGCCAGGAAGACGGCTCTCCTGCCGCCATGCACCGCTGGGTCCTGGTCTAGGACGGCAGCGACCAGATGGTTGAAGCCTTTCACCAGCTTGGCTCCGGTGAACGCCTTCGCGACGACGGCAGAGGACGGGAGACCGTCCAGTTCCTCAGGTGGGGCCTGTGTGTTCATCGCGTCGATGATGGTCTTTCCCTGCCAGGTGGGCAGCGCCCTCGCGACCTCCGGGTGCGACTCGAAACGAACAGCCAAAAAGATGATGTCCGCCTTGACCGCCTCCGCTAGAGTTCTGGGAATGATCGTGGGCCCGATCGCGGCTGCATCGGATGCAAAGCTCCCCGGGTCGCGCGTGGTTGCAACGGATACTTCGATGCCTTTGCGGGCGAACGCCTTGGCTAGGGCCCGGCCGATGTTACCGAAGCCGATGATTGCGTAGCTCATGATAGTCTCCTTTGGCTTTTCGGCGCGGTCAGAGCTTGTAGCCGCCGCTCGCCTCAATCGTCTGGCCGGTCACCCAGTGGCCGGCATCGGAAGCCAGGAACGCTACGACGGCGGCGATTTCCGAAGGCTGGCCAAAGCGTCCCAGTGCGATGTCGGCCTCGACCGCCTTTACGAGTTCGGGATTCTCCCGGAAGGCCGCGTTCGCGTCGGTTCGCGTGTAGCCCGGCGCTACAGCGTTCGCGGTAATTCCGCGCGACCCCAGCTCGGACGCAAGCGCATGGGTCAGGTTGTTGATGGCCGCTTTGGCCATCGAGTAGATCGGCGCGGCGGTCACTGGCTTCGTCGCTGCTGCGGAAGAGATGTTGATAATGCGTCCGCCATCGGCGAGACGATCCAGGGCGGCCTGAACGATGAAGAAGGGCGCGCGGGCGTAGACTGCGATCAGGGTGTCCCAACTGTCCGGCGTCGCGTCCCTGAAACCAACAAAGCCGAAATTGCCGGCGTTGTTGACCAGAATGTTGAGGGCTTTGCTTCCGTTTCGCTTGGTGAACTCGGCGTCCAGTTTCTCGAACAGGGTTGGGACGGTCGCCGGGTCAACGAGGTCCGCATGGATCGCGAACGCAGAGCCTCCAGCTTTCTCGATGGCCGCCATCGCCTCGTCTGCGCCGGATTTGCTGGCGTTGTAAGTCAGCGCGACCGTCGCTCCATCCTTTGCAAGACATTCGGCTATGGCACGGCCAATGCCCCGCGATGCACCGGTAACGAGAGCAGTTTTTCCTTTGAGAGGTTGTTCCATCTGATTTTCTTCCGTGAATGTGTGCATGATCGGATTGAGGGAGTGACTGGCCGTCCGTAGCGCGGTCAGATTTGCGCCAGGCCGCCGTCGACGGCGAGTTCGCTGGCGGTCATGAAGCTGCTGTCCGAAGATGCAAGAAAGGCCGCCGCTGCCCCGATCTCCACCGGATCGGCCATGCGCTGGAGCGGATTCATTGAGGCGAAGACCTTCTGGCCTTCCTCGCCCAGCGCTTCCTTCGCGAGTTCGGTAGCCGTCGGCCCGGGCGACAGCACGTTCACCCGGATGCCGGTGCCCTTGAGGTCTTCCGCCCAGGTCTTCGCGAGGTTGCGCACGGCCGCCTTGCTTGCGCTATAGGCGGTGAATCCCGCGGCACCCGTGGTGCCGGCGCTCGATCCGGTCAGGATGATCGAACCGCCTTCGCCCATCAGCGGGAGTGCCTTCTGGACCGTGAAGATCGTGCCCTTCACATTGGTGTCGAAGGTTTCGTCAATGTGCTCGGCGGTGATCTTCCCGAGCGGGAGCGGATTTCCAGCCCCGGCATTGGCGAAGACGATGTCCAGGGTTCCGCGCTCCGCCTTCACCGCCGCGTAGAGCCGGTCGAGGTCGGCCACATCGGACACCGAGCCCTTCACCGCTCGGGCATCGGGTCCGAGGTCGGCTACCGCCGCGTCGAGCGCTTCCTGCCGGCGGCCGAAGATGAAGACGAAGGCGCCTTCTTCGATGAAGCGCCTTGCCGCGGCGAGGCCGATGCCGGTGGCACCGCCTGTGATGACCGCAACTTTCCCCTCAAGCTTTCCCATGACTTTCCCTTTCGTGGTGTCGGGACAGCATCTGCCCCGAGAACCTCGAAATGGGCCCGTCGGCATCAGTTGTTCAGTGCGGAAAAGCGCATATCGGTGGTGCGAAATCGATCCGGCTAGACGATTGACGTCGGCCATGACGATCGGTGTCCGTCATTCGGGATTGGGTCGCGGTCGCCGGCATAGGCAAATGATACCCCGTCCGTATCGCTGTTCGATGTGTTAGACACAGGCTTGGGAAGGCGCACCGCGTGGTGCGGGATTGCACCATGATCGATTGGGACGACGTTCGCTATTTTCTTGCCGTCGCGCGCGGAGGTTCGGTCCGTGCCGCCGCCGAGCGCCTCGGCGTGAATCACTCGACCGTGCTGCGACGCATCGCCCAACTCGAGGAGCGGCTGGGGGCGCAGATGTTCGAAAGGCTGCCCTCGGGCTACCGCCTGACTTCTGCGGGAGAGGAGGTTCTCGAGTTCGCGGAGCAGATGGAGGCGTCGTCGCATCTGCTGGAGACGCGCGTCTTCGGTCGCGACCAGAGCGCGCGCGGGCTTTTGCGGGTGACGCTTCCACCGTTTCTCGCCACACACCTGCTCATGCCGGATCTCGCCGACTTCGCGCGCCTGCATCCGGATATCGAGATGGAAATCCAGTCCTCAGGCGAGGTGGCGAATCTGACCAACCGGGAGGCCGACGTCGCGATCCGCATCGTCGCCGACCGCAAGAACCTGCCGCTCAATCTTTATGGCGTGAAGGGACCGGAGCTGTTCAGCGGCGTCTACATCTCTCGTGAGCGACTGGCAGCGTGGCGTGCGGGTGCGACAGATCCCATCAGGTGGATCGTCATAGACAATCATGGCATTCCGGTCTGGGCGCGCGAGGGTGAGGTTCACACCACGGGGGTTCCGTTCAGGACCCCCGACGCCGAGACGCAGATCGCAGCGGCGCAGCAAGGAATCGGGATGACGAAACTGCCATGCTTCGTCGGAGATGCCGACCCCCTGCTGGCGAGAGTGCCGGGCACCGACCCGCCCATGCATGGAACGCTCTGGCTTCTGACGCAGGGGGAGACGCGCAAGACGAAGCGCGTGCGGCTCTTCACTGAGTTCGTCTCCCGCAGGCTCGCGGCGTACGCTCCGCTTCTTGCGGGACTGTCCGTATCGCGCGACTGATGCGCGGCAGTTTAGCCGGTGGCGCTTGCAGCGCATAAGAAATGACTTGCCTACAGTGCTCCACAAACAGGCCACTTGCTCCAATCGCAGAAGCCGACACAGAACTCACATTGGCATCGCCGTTGGCGAAAGTGCAGCCGTCGCCGGCCAGATGATCGGATGTCATTTTGCAGGAACAAGGAACCTCGGCTCGAATGACCGAATGGGGCGCGTTGCCGCCGAAGCCCGTTGACCAGATGAAGGACAGCTTTCCCAGCGTAGTCACTCGAAACTTGCCGGACCGCAAACCACCCCAATCCAGTCCTACGCGTCCGGTCGGTCCCCGGATCGGAAAGGATTCAACGAGGCTGTTTTGGAGCCGTTTGCAGTCTGACCGTGAAGCTTACCGTTCTCTAGCGCGACGGACACATTGACCGAGGCCGGAGGCGGCATAGAGCTTCCAGGGAATTTCACAGCCGATGCCCATTCCTCAACTGACTTCGGGCGGCAGGGCTCATCGAGCGTATAGGTATCCTGCACTTTTGTATCGCTTGATGAATTCTCGGGTCGAATAGTCAAGCGCAGGAGTTTTCTGCATCCTTCGTCGAGCTGGTGAATTCACCGCCGCGCAGTACGAAAGGAATGGGCATGACCTGCGAAGGATTGGGGTCGGTCAGTTTGACTATGTCTGAAGGCAGGATTGTTACCGATCTTCCTTCGGCAGCAAACCATGTCTTCGCTCCGTTAGGCTCGCTGGGATGCTCGCAAATTCCATCGGGCGGAATCCGACCCATGGAAAGTCGGATGCCCGATCTGCTATGTGTGTCGGCTGATCCGTACGCCGTTGAGAAACAAGTCGACAGCGGACCTGACCGCTTCGTCGGCCTCCTTCTCGGACGGCGGCGGCCGCAATCCGAGCACCACCTGCAGATGCAGATTGTCGCGGATCATGCCCATGAAGCGGTCGGCGAGGTGTCGGCAATCTCCCATCCGAATTTCGTCTCGCTTCTGCGCCTCCTCAAGGATCTGCGCCAGCCTGATTGTCGTGCGGCCGGGTCCCTGTTCGTAGAATGCCTTGGCAAGATCAGGAAAGCGATTGGCCTCCGTGACCGCAAGCCGATAGATGCCGATCACCGTCGGCGACATGTAGATGCGCAGAAGATGACGGCCGAAGACGGTCAGCGTTTCGGCGAGATCGCGCTTCTCGACGTTGTCGATCGGCAGGCTCGAGAGCGCCTTGTCGGCATTCCCCGTGACGATCGCTGCGAACAGACCCTGCTTGTTGCCGAATTCGCTGTAGATGTTTCGCTTCGATCCGCCGGCACGCTCGATGATCGCATCGATGCTTGCGGCCGCATAACCCTGCTCGAAGAAAACTTCGGCTGCAGCCTTGAGAAGGGATTCCCGGCGCCGGCTCATTCGTCCTGACCTGACACCGCCCATTGTATTCCATTCCTTCCAGACGCGCTTGACTGGTAACACTCATTACCATAAGCGTCAATGGTAACGACTATTACCGGAGGCCGTCATGGCGCAGTCTCGAAAGAAGAAGCTCTTCGGCCTGCTGTTGTGCCTGGGAGCCGTCGTCATAATGGCGGCAGGCTGGGCGGTGTTGCGCTTCGACGCGGAGACCTCCACGGACAACGCATATGTTCGCGGTAACGTCACCGCGATCGCCCCCAAGGTCGCGGGCTACGTCAACGCCGTGGCGATCGACGACAACCAGGTCGTGCGGGCAGGCGACATCCTGTTCAGGATCGACGACCGGGATTATCGCGCCAGGCTCGCGCAGGCCGCAGCCACCGTCGCGGCCGCGCTGGCCCGGCTGACCAATGTGGATGCGCAGATCGAGCTTCAGCATGCCTTGGTAAGGCAGGCTCAGGCGCAGAAACTGTCGGCCATGGCTGAACTGACGCTGGCGTCGAAGGCTTACGACCGGCGCCGCGAGCTTGTACGCAGCCGGACGATTAGCCAGGCCGAGGTCGATGAAAGCGACGCCGCGAGATCGCGGGCGGAAGCCGCTGTGGCCGCTGCGGTGGCGGCGACCGATGCCCAGCAGGAGCGCATCGCCGTCCTATCCACCGAGCGCGAAGCGGCCGTAGCCGCCGTCGATCAGGCGCGGGCGGCCCACGACCTGGCACAGATCGACCTCGATAATACCGTGGTCCGTGCCCCGGTCGACGGCGTTGTCGGAAACCGCCAGATCCGCGTCGGCCGGCTGGTAGCGCCAGGCGCTGCGCTGCTTGATCTCGTTCCTGTCGACGACGTCTGGATCGTCGCCAATTTCAAAGAGACTCAAGTCGGGCGTATCCGACCCGGCCAGCGTGTGCGTATCACGGTCGATGCCTATCCGGACGAAACGCTCGAGGGCGAAGTCGACAGTTTTGCGCCCGGCAGCGGCTCCGCCTTCAGCCTGCTCCCGGCGGACAACGCGACTGGAAACTTCGTCCGCGTCGTTCAGCGGGTTCCGGTCAAAATACGGTTCGTCGACAACCCCTTGCCCGGCCGCCTCGTACCCGGCCTTTCGGCACGCGTCGAGGTTGACGGTGGCAGTTCATGACCACCGCCCTCGTCAGCGCGCCGGGCCACGATCGCTCCGAGGCGGGGACTTTTCTGTTGGCGGGCATTGTGCTCGCCACTCTGACCGAGGCGATCGCCAGCACGGTCCTGTCGCTTGGGCGCGGCGACATTATCGGTGACACTTACGCGACGCCGGACGAATTCGCCTGGCTCGACATCAGCTATACATCGCTGAAACTGATGGCGTTCCTGGCCGCGCCCTGGCTGATTGGCCGCTTCGATCCACGCCGCCTGATCGTTGGATCGACCCTTGTCATGGGCGCCACATGCGCGCTTGCCGCGATCACGACGCGGCTGGACCTGCTGATTGCGCTTCGTGCCGTGCAAGGCCTATCTGGCGGCATTCTGCTTGTCGGCGGCCAGGCGCTTATCTTTCTCACTTGGCCGCGCCGTCGCCAGCCGCTTCTTCAGGCGCTGTTCGCGATGGGCTCGGTCGTGGCCCCGGCCACAATCGCTCCGGCTCTTCAGGGCTGGCTGCTCGACAGCAAATCCTGGACCTGGATATTCTTCAGCGTCGTTCCGTTGGCGCTGGCGGCAACCGGCCTCATGCTGCTCGCCGATGCCCCCGCGTCCGTCAGGACCGCACGCCGTGCGTTCGACTGGATCAGCTTTTCGCTCGTTTCCACGGCGCTGTTCTGCTTCACCTATGTCCTGAGCCAAGGCAGCCGGTGGGACTGGTTCGAGGAACCGCGCATCGTGTGGCTGACATTGGCAGGCACGGTTTCCTTGATGGCATTCGCCGGCCGGGAGACGAGCGCTGGGCGCCACGGCCTGCTCGATCTCAGCGTGTTCCTGTCGGCCGACTTCTCCTTTGCCTTCATCGTCAGCTTCGTCGCTGGCGCGGCCTTGTTCGGCAGCGCCTATCTGATTCCCTCGTTCGCCGTGTCGGTCCTTATGTTCACGCCGACAGACGCCGGGCTGCTTCTGTTGCCGAGCGGCGGACTTTTCGTCGCCTCGCTCCTGGTTTGTGCCTTCCTCATGCAGGCGCGCCGCGTTCCGCCGATCGCCACTGTGCCATTCGGGATACTGATGATCATGGTTTCAATGTGGATGCTCTCTGGCTCGACCAGCGAAAGCGGCGCGGACAACATGATGGCGGCCATCCTGTTGCGTGGCTTCAGCCTCGGCTTTCTCTTCCTATCGATCATTCTGATCGCCTTCGACAAGCTCGATAGCCGCGACCTCGCGTCCGGCATCGGTCTCTTCAATGCGGGCCGCCAGCTTGGTGGGCTGATGGGAGTGGCGGCTCTCCAGACACTGATCCAGGACAATGTCGCCACCAACGCGACGGTGCTCACCGCCCACGTCACAGGCGGCATCCCCGCGGTCGTCGAGCGGCTTGCAGCGATGGCTGCCGCGCTCGCTGCAAAGGGAATGGACGCCGCGGAGGCCAACCGGACGGCGTTTAGCTTGCTGGGCAAAGCCGTGATCGGCCAGTCCACGGTGATCGCCTTTGACACCGCGTTCAACGCAGTCGCCCTGCTGTTTATCGCCGCCGCGCCGGTGCTGATCACGATCAGGATCGTGCTGGCCAGACTGGCCAAGGCGCGCGCCTGATCACGGTCGCATAGCGGTCGTCACGTAGGTTGGCGCATCGACTCCGGCAGCGTTTCCCACATGCGGATAAGCTCGCCGATGGAGGCAGCCTGCATCTTGCGCATGACGTTGCCGCGATGCAGTTTCACCGTCACCTCGCTGATGCCGAGGTCGTAGGCGATCTGCTTGTTGAGTCTCCCCCGCGCCACTTCATGCAACACCTCGCGCTCGCGCGGGGTGAGTGTCTCCAGACGCTTGACGTTGCGCCCGACCACTTCGGCGTCGGCTCTGCGTCGGGCGTCGGCAGCGATGGCTGCGATCACCGCGTCGAGCAATGTCTGGTCGCGCACCGGCTTGGTCAGGAAGTCGATGGCGCCGGCCTTCATCGCCTGCACGGTCATGGGGATGTCGCCATGCCCGGTCAGGAAGATGATCGGTTTTGGATTGCCGTTCCGCGCCAGATAGTGCTGGAGGTCGAGCCCGCTGACGCCAGGCATGCGCACATCCAGGATCAGGCATCCGGGCCGATCGATCACATCCGCCTCGAGAAGCTCCTTGGTCGATGCGAAAGACGCCGGCTGGAAGCCGGCCGAAAGGATGAGTTCGTAGAGCCCCTCGCGCACGGCTTCGTCGTCATCCACGACAATGACGAGCGGTTTGTCCGATTCACCCTTCCCTTGCAGGTATTGCGGTGCCGATCTCCGCATGAGCGGCTGTTCAAGTCTCATCTTCACCCTCTTGGTTATGTAACGCTTCAGCCACTGCCGCGAGCAGTCCTTGAGCGTCGAAAGGCTTGCGGAAGAAGCCGCTGTTGTCCCTGGTACGGCCCTGATCCGCGATCTCGTGGCGGCCCGTTATCAGAAACACGGGCAGATCGGGGCGCTCTTTCGTCACCATGTCTCGAAGCTCGAAACCATCCGTTCCCGGCATGCCGATATCGGTGATGAGCAGGTCCAGATCCAGGAGTCCGCCGGCGAGCAGCGTACCTGCCGAAGAGAAAGTACGCGCCTCGTAGCCGGCGGATTCCAGCAGGTCCGCCAGCGACTCCAGCAGCCTCGGGTCGTCATCGACAATGGCAATGGTATTTCTTCTATTCGACACTAGAACCTCCGGCGCGGCGCGAATGGGTGACCGGAATCTCCAGCCGCTCGGCGATGCGCACGAGATCGGCGAGAGAAGCGGCTGCCATCTTCTGCATGACGTTGCGCCTGTGGAGTTGCAGCGTGACTTCGCTGATACCTAGTTCAGCAGCCGCCTGCTTGTTCAGAAGCCCGCTGACGACGAGGGGCATGACCTCGCGTTCACGGGGCGTCAGCCGGGCGTAGCGCTGCCTGAGCAGGTCGAGGTCGGCCCGCTGCGAGCGCTTCTGCCGATCCTGGTCAAGGGCGACGCGGATCGCCTCCATCAATTCGTCGTCGCTGAACGGCTTGGTCAGGAAATCAACCGCGCCCTGCTTGATGGCGCTGACAGAGGACGGAATGTCTCCATGGCCTGTTATGAACACGATGGGTGGATGATCGCCTTTGGCGATCTGGCGCTGGAGGTCGAGGCCGTTGATGTCGGGGAGTTCGATGTCGAGGACGAGGCAGGAGGCGACGTCCGGCTTTTCGGCGTCGATGTATTCGCCTGCCGATCCGAAGACGACGGCATGGATGCCGTGGGAAGCCAGCAGTTCCTCGAGCGCTTCCTGGATGCGGATATCGTCGTCGATAACGAATACGATGTGGTCGTGCACGATCATGGCGTCGCGTCCGGCTCGATCGGCAAGGTGAAGACGAACTTCGCCCCCCGCGGCTCATTCTTCTCCGCCCAAAGCCGCCCGCCATGCGATTCGACAATGGAGCGGCAGATCGCCAGCCCCATGCCCATTCCGTCTCCTTTCGTGGTGAAGAACGGCTCGAATATTCTTTCGGGAAACGCCACACCCGGGCCCCGGTCGCAAATCTCGATGCGGATCATCCGGTCCGATCGGCGCGCTCGGATGCTGACGATCCTGGGGCTGGCCGAGGAATTCATGGCGTCCAGGCCGTTGCGGATCAGATTGACCAGAACCTGCTGGATCTGGACGCGGTCGAGTTGAACCGCGGGCAGACCGCTCGCAACGGTCACGTCGATGCGGACGCCCCGCCGCGACGCCTCTTCGGCCAGGACCTCGTGGGCTTCTGCAATGACGCCGGTAATCGAGGCGTCCGTGCGGGCTTCGGCCGATTGCCTGAACAGAGCGCGGATACGATTGACCACATCGGCCGCGGAATTCGCGTCGCGCGTGATGCGCTCGACCGTCTTCTGCGCCCGTTCAAGGTTTGGCGGCTCTGCGTTCAGCCAGCGCTGGCAGGCGTGCGAGTTGGCGACAACGGCTGCCAATGGCTGGTTCACCTCGTGGGCGATGGAGGCAGACAGTTCCGCGAGGCTCGCCGCCTGGCTGGCCCGCGCAAGCCTCTCCTGGGCAAGGCGCAACTCTTCCTGCGCCTGCACCTGATCCTCGATGTCGAAACAGACGCCGTTCCACTGCACGATTGCGCCTTCGGCGTTGCGCATCGCCGCGGTCCGCGTCTCGACCCAGCGATATTCGCCGTCGGAACGGCGCAGGCGATGCCGCATGGCGTAGGGTTCGCCGGTGTCGAGGGAGTGGCCGTACCGCTCCTTTACAACCGTCAGATCATCGGGGTGGATGATCGCATCCAGCGTGCCGACCAGCCGCGACCTTGCCCCTTGGTCCTTGTCTTCCAGGTTGAAACCGAGGAATTCGCGAAGCTGTTGACTGCGATAGATCGGCTTGCCATCGGGGGCGGCGCAGTAGATCAGGGCGGGCAGCGTTTCTATGAGTTGGCGGAGCGAGCGTTCGCTTTCCCGCAACGCGTCCTCGGCATGTACCTGATCGTCAATGTCGTGGCACAGGCCATACCATTGAACGATCCGACCCTCCTCGTTGCGCAACGGTTCCGCACGGCTCGACATCCAGTGATAGACACCGTCGGCGCGCCGCAAGCGATAGCGCATGGCAAACCGTTCGCCACCGGCGAGAGAACGGTTGAGAGCATTGCGGAATTCGGCAGCATCGTCCGGATGAATCGTTGCGATGAGCCTGTCCAGCCGGCTCATGCCGGGGCTGTCCATGTCCGCCACATCCATGCCGAGAAAATCGGCCATGCGCTTGTTGAAGAAGGTCGGCTCGCCATCCGGACTCAACCGCCACAGATGGCTGGGCACCATGTCGATGAGCTGAGAGAGCTCCCGTTCTCTCTCGCGTAGCGCCGCCTCTGTCTTCTTGTAGACGTCGATGTCTATGCCGACGCCGTACCATCCGGTGATGCGTCCCTGGGTATCGTAAGTCGGCCGGACGGCGAACCGATGCCAGACCCATTGACCTGTGGTGCGCAGCACGCGCCATTCATGATGGAACTGTTCGCCTGTGCGCAAGCAGCGGCGCAAGGCAACGGCGGCATCTTCATAGTCGTCAGGATGCACGCTCCTTTTCCAGCCGAGATCGCCCCCATCGAGGAAGCTGCTTGCGCTCAGCGGCTCGTTGAGGTCCTCCAGAGTGAGAGAGATGGAAGTCTGTGCGATCGGCGTGGTGTAGGTGAAGATACCGGACGTGTCGAACGCGAAGGCAGCGCCGAACAGACCCTCGACAGCCTTGGCCGCGCGCACGGCCTCGACCGTTTCGCCGAGCGTAGTGGACTTGGTCCATCTTTCGGTTGGCTGCGACACCATGGGGTCGACATCGACGCTGACTGCGTATCCCGGCTCGGCGCGCAGTTCCGCCCAGCGATAGCTGCCGTCAGCCTGGCGCCGCCGGTAGCTGACAACCTGGGGAATGCCGTGCCAGAACGCGCGCGCCATCGCCTGTTCCGTGGCAGGCCTGTCGTGGGGATGGATGAGGTTGAGCGGCGGATTTTCGGAAGCGGCGTCGTGCACTGGGACATCGAGAGCCTGGGGTGACGGCCGGTCATCAGCGCTCGTCGAAACGCCACCGTCGATCACCGTGCCGTACCATCCCAATGTCCGTCCTTCACTGTCATACAGAGGCTGGCCCGTGCTTCGGCCCCAGCCGTATGTGCCGTTCGCACGCATCATTCGATGCTCGACATTGTAGGAATCGCCGGTGCGAAGGCTGTGACGCCACGCCACCGCCGCATCCTCGTAATCTTCCGGATGGATCACCCGCTTCCATCCCAGGGATCCTTCTTCCGGAGGGGTGTTGAGATCGTCCAGGGTCAGGTTCAGGAACGTGAGAGCGTCGGGCGTCACATAGATGAATCTGCCGTCGGCGTCGGTCGCCCAGGCGTTGCCGACGACGCTTTCGACGATTTTCGCGGCCCGCAGGATTTCGGCGGCCGATCCGGACGCTGTCGTCATTGGCTGGTCCTCCTTGCGGCCGTGCCAGACGGCGGCCGCGTCAGGATCCAGCGTATCATTTCTCGCCGGTTTCAGGTTTTGCCAGTTCATCGTCGTAGGCTACAGCCGATACCGCGTCAGGACATCCTATGGAAATCCATGTATCCGCCTAGCCGACCATGGCAGGGTCGGGAGCGAGCCGGACAGGTTGGATGCTCGCCTGCCTCTTCGTCGGCCGTGGGGAGAAACCGGAAAAACCCCCACGTTCATCATCCCTGTCGCGTCCGGTTAACACGGCCCGCCCGTTCAATTTCGCGTCTTTCGCCACCACGCACATCTGTCCTCGGGAATAGGACGGACGAGCTTATTGGTAGCCTATTCCGGCGATGTAGTTTGCCAGAAGCTTCTCCTGGAGCTCCTCCTGCTCGAACAGCGCTTTCATCGCATCGCGGATATCGAGCACCCCGATAGGTCTTGCGCTCGTATCAAGCACAGGCACGTTCTGGAGGCTCCGCGCAGACATGGTTTCCCAAATGGCGTGGAGATCGTCGTCGGGCGTGCAGGAGAAGAAGGGGCTGCTCATCAATGCCGATACATTGGCCAGGCCGACCTGCGCGGCAGCCATATGGCGCACGAGATCCGACTTGCTCAGAACGCCGGCAGCCAAACCGTTTCCACGGCAGGCGACGACCAGTCCGATGCCGGGTTTCAGGAAGGAGACCGCCGCCTCGTGCAGCGGTGCGTCGACACCGACGACCGTCAGGCGAACCGACGTCTTTGGGCTGAGTTGTCCGACAAGCATGGAAACCTCCTCGATAGGGGATGAGCGGCGCCGCATGGCGACGCCGCCCGCTTCGCAACGACCAATCGCGGATCACCGCGCGTAGGTCGTCAATTCCGTTTCATCCGTGTCGACCACGAAGACGGCGAGCAGGCGCGCGCGTTCGGTCTTGCTGGCATTCTCGCTCACGCCATGGCGGTCGCCGGGAAACTCCGAAAAGTTTTCACCTGCATGATAGGTGATGACGGGACCGTCATTGACCTGGCTGCGGATCGCTCCTTCCAGGACGGTGGCGTAGATGAAGGCGGAGTCAGGATGGGTATGGGCCGGCGATGAGCCGCCGGGCTCATACTCGACGATCACGCCCTTCATGCTCTTGCCGGGAACGTTGGGCAGCGGTTGGTCGTAGACGACGGCAACCTTGTCGTCATGAGCCGATGCCGGCGTGGCCGCCATGGCCGCCAGCAGCGGCAGGGCAAGCAATTTCCTGATCATAGCTTTTTCCTTCGTTTGGGAAGACTGCGCATCTGGCGGCGTCTCCGCCGTCACGGCTTGCGGGCGGAAGTCCGAAGCCAGTCGTCGAAGCGGATCTGGCCGATGCGCGGGTTGACGCCCGGCACCAGCGAACCGTCGTCGAGTTCGACACCGAAATAGAGAGCGTGCGGATCAGCAATCACTTCGCGCGGGTCGTCGAACTTCTTCAGGTAGCGTTGCACGAGTTCATTGAGCGGAACGCGCTCCGGCCCGGCGATTTCCATCATGCCATTCAGCGGATCCGATACGGCGACCTGCGCCATCACGTCGGCGACATCGTCCGAAGCGATCGGCTGCACGAAGGCCGTGGAGACGAGCGCTTTGCCGCCAACCGTCCCGGACTGGGCGATCGAACCCATGAACTCGAAGAACTGGGTGGAATGGACGATGGTGTAGGCAATGCCGGACCCACGGATCAGGTCTTCCTGAGCCTTCTTGGCGCGGAAATAGCCGCTACCCTGCAACCGCTCCGTGCCGACCACGGAAAGTGCGATGTGATGTTTCACGCCAGCCGTCTTTTCGGCGCCCAGCAGGTTGCGTCCGGACGTCTGGAAGAAGTCCATCACCGCCTTGTCCTCGAAGGACGGCGAATTGGCCAGATCAACGACAACCTGCGCTCCGGCGAGTGCCTCGGCCAACCCTTCGCCGGTGATGGTGTTGACGCCGGAATTGGGCGAGGCGGCAACAACCTCGTGCCCCTTGGCGCGCAGCCTTTCGACTGTCTTTGAACCGATAAGGCCGGTTCCGCCTATGACGACGATCTTCATGACTATCTCCTGTTCTGCTTTGGAATTGTTCGATCGGTAGGTGCCTTCGCCGGCGTGGCGTGTGGCTAGCGGCGCGCCCGGCGGTCTCCGGCCTCAAGCCGCTGCAGGTTGACCCACAGATCGCTCAGCAGCGCGAAGGCTCTCTCCAGGACGTGCCTCAGATGCCGGCCTGCATAGCCAGGATCACGAGGCGCTTCGGTGTGCGAGCCGACATGGCGCCTTGGTGGCGATGCCGGCATCGCTTCATGCCCCTTTTCGCGCAACCTCTCGACGGTTTGCGAGCGGATGCTGGCGGTCGCGCCGATGACCAGGATTTTCATGCTGAATATCCCTGCACTTGTGGAAGGACCCGGACGTACGAAGCCGAAGGGTGTCGGCGCCTTATTGTCTCGTCGCAGCCGTCTCGATGAGGTCGGCGACGTCGTGAGGGTGGGAAACCATCAGGGCGTGCGAGGCGCCGTCGATCACGACCGTCTTCACCGAACGGGCGCGCTCGGCCATGAAGCGCATCACCGCCGGCGGGATGTTGCGATCCTGTGAACCGTAGATCCAATACGATGGCAGCTTGCGCCATGCAGGCTCACCAGACGGCTCCGCCAGTGCGGTCTCCGTCACCGGTCGCTGGGTTGCCGCCATCAGGTCGGCCTGTTCCTTCGGAACGTCCGCAGCAAACTGCGCATGGAACTTGCTGCGCTCGATGAAGAGATCGCGTACGCCATCAGGGCGCTCAACCGGGACGATTGCATTCCCCAGCGTGCTTCCGGGAAACTTCGCCGAAAGCGAAAGGCTGGACTCGCCGCGATCGGGAGCGAAGGCCGCGACATAAACCAACGCTTTTACGTTGGAGTTGCCGTTGGCGGCTTCGGTGACGACCGGCCCGCCATAGGAATGGCCGACCAGGACGACCGGGCCGGGTATAGAGCGGACGACGGCAGCGACGGCGGCGGCGTCGGAGGCGACGCTGCGAAGCGGGTTGGCGGCGGCGACGGCCGCATAGCCGTCCCGCTCCAGTTCGGCGATGACGCCGTTCCAGCTCGAGGATTCGGCGAAGGCGCCATGGACCAGAACGATGGTCGGTTTGGGCTGTGCGGCGGAGGGCTGCGCCGTGATGCTGGCCGATGCCGCGATGGCTGTGGCCAGCGCCAGGATTTTTGTGATCTTCTTCATCGGTATCTCCGTGAGTGAGCGACGGTTGCCACGACGGAGAATGCGCCAGCCCGCATCTTGCTGCTATCGAACCTACGGATCGCCGGTGCCGTACCAAGGTCTAGGGTCGATAAGACCCAGTATGTCGGACTCAAGCCGGAAGAGGCAGCGCTGCTATCAATCGCAGCCGGCTGCACAAGTTGACCGAGGCGATGACGAGACTCAGATCGGAGATGTCTTTCGAGGAGAGCCCGGCATCGATCAAATTATCGACCAGTTCCGGGGTGATCGACGCTGGTGGTATTGCCATGCTCTCGGCCCATTCGAAAACGGCGCGTTCGCGCGGGCCGAACAGGTTTGAATCGCGCCAGGCCGTGAGATGGCAGAGCCGCATCGGATGCTCGCCCTGAAACTTCGCCAGTTCGACATGTGTAGCAAGGCTAAGGGCGCAACGGTTCAATTGCGCGGCTCGTGCCGCCGCGAGATTCAGCATCGGATCGCCAGCGGCGAGTGAGCGAAGCGCGATCAGCAGGGTCTTGATCGCTGCATGGACATCAGGATCTCGCCCGGAGAATCCGCCACATTGAAAGTCCTGGCATCCAGGTGTCGGAAGAACTTGCGACGAGACTGCGGTTCTCATGTTCGATACTCCCGGACGGACGATCGATCCCAGACGTTTCCGGCGACAGCCATTGCAAGCGTTCGGCAACTGGCGGCCCGCTGCTTTCGATCAATGCGTCGACAATTGCCAGGGTCCGGCCTCGATCTTGGCTGCGAAGGCAGAGCTTTCGACCGGCTCTGCCTTCGTATAGGCATCTTCGATCGGGCGGTAATCAGTTCACGCCGCTGATGCCTGTCGCCTTCAGTTCGAAGATCGTCTTGCGAGGCCCGATTCTGACTGAACCGGGATTTTGCGTATCCCATGTGATCTTGACCACTTGGCCGACGCTGAAACTCGAGAGATCGACGTCGGTCGGAAGCCTGAACGAGTCGCCGTTGACCAGGCGTACTGTGTTCGCCCTGGAATTCAGGTTCTCGATCTTGCCGTACGTGGTGAAACCGGCAGCGAACGTAGCTGCTGGCATCGTCATGATGGAAGATACTATGGTTGCAAGGATCAGGTTGCGCATTTTTTCAGCTCCAATTTTTTTGAACTTGTCGACATAATTGCAATATCAAATAAAATGTTGTCTTCGATATTGCTGTATCTATATTTAAATTATTGACGAATACGATAAACTGTACAAACAGATATGATATGATATATTAAGGTAAGAAAACCTATATTGATGATCATAGGGAATTCGTCCCTGTGGCGCCGCTCCGCAAACCGGGCGGTGCGACAGGAAGGGCAGGTCTTTACCGAAGCGAATCGTATGGGGCCGCTATCGACGAACTGCCGGCAGGAAGAGCGTCACGGTAGTGCCGGCGCCCGGCATGCTGGACAGCCTGATCTGGCCGCCCGCGCCCTCGACGAAACGCTTCACCATGGGCAGGCCGACACCGCCGAGCCCACCGCTCTTGGTCGTGAAGAATGGATCGAAGGCACGCTTCATGGTTTCGTCGGTCATGCCGATTCCGCAGTCCGCGACACTCAGTTCGACCAGCGTCTTGTCGTCATCCGGAAAAAGCATGGCCGCCGTGATCGTGATGGTGCCCCCGTTCGGCATCGAATCGCGCGCGTTGAGCGCCAGATTCAGAATCGCGCTCTGTAACCCGAGAGGCTCGCATTTCACCGCGGGCAGAACAGCGCCAACGTCCAAAGCGATACGATGCGTCGGCGCCCATGTGGGCCGGATCAGATCCGCGATCTCTGCAACGGCCTGTGCGACATCGATATGCCCGACATCGGAAGGGTCGCGCTCTGCACGATGGAGGGACTGCCTGACGAGGATGCCAGCGCGTTCGAGAGAGGTTCTTGCGCCCGAAATCACCGGCTCCAGCGTCGGCGTCACGTCGAACCGCGAGCTGCGCGCAATGATGTTCACCGCAGACGAGGCGATCTGGATCAGATTGCCCAGTTCGTGAGCCACGGCGGCGCTCTCCAGAAGACTGCGGCGCTTCAAGGCAGTCGCCTCTTCGGCATAGGCTGAGAGAAATGGTTTGGTCGGTTCCAGTTGTGGCATGGCGCAGTCCTTGTTCCTTCGTTTGCCTGGCATGCAGGTGATGCAGCAAAACGCTACGGGTGAGCGGAACCATGGTCGATTGGATCAAGGGGTCGGGTCTGCCATACCGCAGTACAGGTCGTCGCGACGGCCGCATGGATGGAATTCACCCGGCATCCGCCCGGCTGGCTTCTCTCAGGGACTGGAAAAGCCCTTCGTGCTCCATAGCCGCACGCACGGCCGGCCGGGTTGCAATTTTAATCCGGAGCGCTTCGAGCGGCTTGGGAATGGAAACGCGGAAGCGCCTGGCCCACAGGAGCATGACGAAAAGGTAGAAATCCGCGACGCCGGGCGCGTCGCCGAACAGGTAGTCGGTCTCCAGGTCGGCGGCGAACAGGCCCAGCAATACGGCGATAGAACGGCTCGCCTTGGCTTTGTCCTCTTCCGTACCTTGATGCCACATGGGTTTGAAGGCTCGATGGATCTCGGTGGAAATATAGGTCAGGGCCTCGAGCGTCCGCGTACGGCCGAGCGGGCCGTCTGCGCGCAGAGCGGGATATTGCGAGGCAATCCAGTCGAGGATGGCTATGTTCTCCGTCAGGATTTCGCCGCCGTCCAGCACAAGGGCCGGCACGTATCCCTTGCGCGTGATGGTGGCGAAGTCGGCTCCGGACGCCGTGTGCTTGGTCTTGAGGTCGACCGCCTCGCGCTCGAACGGAACACCGGCTTCCAGAAGCGCGATGTGGTCTGCCAGGCTGCATGCCAGGGGGCTGTAGTAGAGTTTCATGGAATATCTCCTCACTTCCTACGGACAGTGGATCAGACGCGATATGCGCGTCGCTTCTGATTCTGCATGGGAGGCGCAACGAACCATGTGGCTTGGGGGCGAACCGCCCTGCGCTGTCGGTGGAGATCGTCCTGAACCAAGGTATGGGGGAAGGCAGCCTCGGGCACGATAGCGGGCGCCCGGAGAAGGCGGACATAGTCGGTCCGTCTTCACTCCAACCAAGGAACCAGCAAATGACGCCTCGTTTCGCTCCCTTCAAGATCGCCCCCGACCTCGCCAAGACCCTGCTCGACGTCGAGAAGGCGCTCGGCGCCGGCGGGATCGAGCACGGCCTTGGCGAACTTGTCCGGCTGCGCGCGTCGCAGATCAACGGCTGCGCCATGTGCATCCACATGCACGCGAGCGATGCCCGCAAGAACGGCGAAAGCGACATGCGCATCATCATGCTCGACGCTTGGCGAGAATCGCCGCTCTATACCGACCGTGAACGTGCAGCGCTCGCCTGGACGGAATCGCTCACGAACATCAAGGAGACCGGTGCCGCAGATGCCGATTACGAACTGGTCAGGAGCCAGTTCAACGAGGCCGAGATCGTCAACCTGACGGTCATGGTCGGCGCGATCAATCTCTGGAACCGGCTGCAGATCGCGGCCCGCGCCGTCCACCCGGTACAGCAGACAGACAGAGCGGCCGCCTGATTTGCCGCCTCAGGCCCGAAACGGCCCGTCCTCCCCCGTTTCGTGCCGCTCTGCTTGCGGGCCGCCCCGTTTGCCCCCCAACGAGGGCGGCCCGTAATGCTTCCCTGCATGAACGGAAGAGCGTTTCAACGAGGAACGATCCGATGAGCGGTGTCCATTCACCCTATACGCCGAAGGCCGCATGGGAACGCTGGCTCGATCAGCGGCTGCCGCTGCCGAGATTCGTGCACGGCTCCTTCATCGCCTATCCCGTCCCGCGCAACCTGAACTACGCCTATACGTTCGGCGGCATCCTCACCATGATGCTGGCGGCTCAGATCGTCACCGGCGTCGCCATGGCCATGCACTATGCGCCGGATACCGCGCTCGCCTTCCTGTCCGTCGAAAAGATCATGCGCGACGTCAATCACGGCTGGCTGTTGCGCTATCTGCATTCCAACGGCGCCTCGTTCTTCTTCATCGCCGTCTACATCCACATGGCACGCGGCCTCTATTACGGCTCCTACAAGGCGCCGCGCGAGCTGCTGTGGGTACTCGGCTGCATCAATTTCCTGCTGCTGATGGCGATCGGCTTCATGGGCTACGTGCTGCCCTGGGGGCAGATGTCGTTCTGGGGCGCCACGGTCATCACCGGCTTCTTCTCGGCCATTCCACTGGTCGGCGACTGGATCCAGCAGCTTCTGCTCGGCGGCTTCGCGGTGGACAATCCGACGCTGAACCGCTTCTTCGCTCTGCACTACCTGCTGCCGTTCATGCTCACGGGTGTGGTTGCGTTGCACATATGGACGCTGCATGTGGTGGGCCAGAACAATCCGACCGGCATCGAGGTGAAATCGAAGACCGACGTGGTGCCGTTCACGCCGCACGCCACTGTGAAGGATCTGTTCGGCGCTTCCGCCTTCCTCGTCGTGTTCGCCTATTTCGTCTTCTACATCCCGAATTATCTCGGCCATCCGGACAACTACACGGTCGCCAACCCGCTGAAGACTCCGGCGCATATCGTGCCTGAATGGTACTTCCTGCCGTTCTACGCGATCCTGCGCGCCATCACCTTCAATGTCGGGCCGATCAATTCCAAGCTGGGCGGCGTGCTGTGCATGTTCGGCGCCATCGTCATGCTGTTCCTGGTGCCCTGGCTCGACACCTCCAAGGTCCGTTCGGCCGTCTACCGGCCGTGGTACAAGCTGTTCTTCTGGCTGTTCGCCGCCGACTGCATCCTGCTGGGCTGGCTTGGCTCGCAGCCGGCGGAAGGATCGTTCGTGCTGATGGCGCAGATTGCGACGCTGTTCTATTTCGCCTTCTTCCTGATCGTCATGCCGGTTCTCGGCCTGATCGAGACGCCGCGCCGCCTGCCCAATTCGATCACCGAAGCGGTGCTTGGCGAGAAACATGGATAGGGTGTCTGGGCTCAGGTGAAGAGACGCAGATCGTGTTCATCGGTTACGTCTGACCGCAGGTTGCGAATGTGTCATGGGCGGCTACCCGGCGATCACGTCCAGATAGTCCAGGTGGTTGGCAAGGAACCGGCTCATAAAGGGGCATCTCAGGACCGCCTTACGCCCGGACGCGCGAAGCAGGTCGAAGATGTCACGCGCCAGGCGCGAGCCGATGCCCAAACCAGCGAATTCCGAGGGAACTTCCGTATGGAACAACACGATGCTGTTGCCTTCCAGGCGATAGTAGGCGGCGGCGACCAGCCCGTGTGAGATCGGCAACTCGAAACGATGAAGTTGCCTGTTTTCCCGAACCTTCGCGTCCATTCCCGGCCTCGCTTTCCTGACGTCCCGGCCGCCGGCGATCAGCCAATGCCGGGCGGATTGTGCTGTCGAGGACGCTAGAACCGCATGGATGCGCGCGCGACTGGACGGAAGATCAGGGCGAACCGGACAATTGGAGTGTCCTCCTGACCCCTCCAAAGCCAGGTCATAGACCTTCGCATTATCCGACAGATACCTGCGACGAATGGTTTGACGGGCGCCCTCGGCGCATCCTTTCGCCGTCGGCCGTTGAACAGACCGATGGGCGTCGGCCAATCCAGCCTTTCGCCCCGCGCCATCCAGGACAAGGACCAGGTCAATGCGAAACAACGTCTTTTCGTCCGTCCGCCCGTCGCGCCGCGATGTTCTGGTCGGCGCGGTCACGACGACGCTGGCAGGCGTGATGCCCACACTCGCCCAACCGCGAAGCGAACGAACCATCTCCTCTCACGAGCCAAACCAGGGATCGACATCCATGAGCACCATCACCACCAAGGACGGCACCGAGATCTTCTACAAGGACTGGGGACCGAAGGACGCCCAGCCGATCGTCTTCCACCACGGTTGGCCGCTGTGCGGCGATGACTGGGACGCGCAGATGCTGTTCTTCCTCGGCAAGGGCTACCGCGTCATCGCGCACGACCGTCGCGGCCATGGCCGCTCGGCACAGGTCAGCGACGGCCACGACATGGACCACTACGCCGCCGATGTCGCAGCCGTGATCGAGCACCTCGACCTCAGGAACACCATCCATGTCGGGCATTCCACCGGCGGCGGCGAAGCCGTCCGCTACGTGGCCCGCCACGGCAGGGAGCGAGCTGCCAGGCTCGTCATAATCGGCGCCGTGCCGCCGATCATGGTGAAAACGCCCGCCAACCCCGGCGGGCTGCCGATCGAGGTGCTGGACGGGCTGCGCCAATCTCTCGCGACGAACCGCGCGCAGTTCTACATCGATTTTCCCTCGGGTCCTTTCTACGGCTTCAACCGGCCGGGGGCGGAAGCGGTGCCCGGCATCATCCGCAACTGGTGGCGGCAAGGCATGATGGGCAGCGCCAAGGCCCATTACGAAGGCATCAAGGCGTTCTCGGAAACCGATTTCACCGAGGATCTCAAGCTCATCGAAACGCCAACGCTGGTCATGCACAGCAAGGACGACCAGATCGTGCCCTTCGCCGATTCAGGCCCGCTTTCGGCCGGGTTGCTGAAGAACGGAACGCTCAAGGTGTATGAAGACCTGCCGCATGGCATGTGTACCACGCACGCCGAACTGGTGAACCGCGATATCCTTGCCTTCATCCGCCCCTAGGCTGCCGGCGCTTTCCCTGAGCCCGGTCGCCAGCCGCCCTGCTTCTTCGGCTGGCGACCGCCCCAATTCTCGAATTTCGGACGATCCGGTCGCCCCATCCGCTCCTCGATCGCGCCGAGCAAATCAAGGAACACGTCATGTCGACATTCAAGGACAGGGTCGCTCTCGTTACGGGCGCAGGTTCGGGTATCGGACGCGCCGTGGCGCTGGCCCTGGCCGATCAGGGGGCGCGAGTCGTCATTACCGGGCGCCGCTCCGAGCCGCTGGAGCGCGTGGCCGCGGGTCAGGAAAATATCGTCGGGCTGGTTGCCGACGTCGCCGAACCGAAGGATGCGGCCAAGAGCGTGGCCCTGGCCGTGGAGACCTGGGGCCGCCTCGACGTCCTCGTCAACAATGCCGGAGCCGGCGCGCTGGCGCCGCTGGCCGATGCCAGCGCCGAGCAGATCAGGGAAATCCTCGCCGTCAATGTCGTGGGGCCGAGCCTTCTTGCCCGGGAAGCCCTGCCGCACCTTTCCAAAACGGCGGGGACGATCGTCAACGTGTCGAGCACCTTCGGCCACAAACCGGGGGCGGACCTGTCCCACTATGCCGCGAGCAAGGCTGCCCTGGAGCACCTGACCCGCTGCTGGGCGCTCGAACTGGCATCGCAAGGTATCCGCGTCAATGCCGTCGCCGCGGGTCCGACCGCGTCGGGAGCGCTGACCGGCATGATGGGGCTTTCACCCGAGCAGGCCGCGCTTGTCGAGGAAGCGGAGCGCGAACAGATTCCTCTCAAGCGACGCGGCATGCCCGACGACATCGCGCGCTGGATCGTCCACCTCTCGGACCCGGCTTCGAACTGGATCACCGGACAGGTGATCGCGGTCGATGGAGGCCTCGGCCTGACGTGAGCGAAGGACGGGCTGCGCCGGCTTGCCGTGCCGCACGGACCTTCAGGGCAGCGGCAGTTGCAGCAGCCTGGCGAAGACGAAATAGGCGATCGCCCAGAAGCCGACACCGGTCGCCACGGCGCGCAGGATCAGCTTTCGCCGTGGAACAGAAGCGTGGCCAGGTCGGCGGCGAGGCCGAGCGACGGCGCCAGGCCGATCCAGGCGGCACTCGCAGCAGCAACCGTGAAGACCGCGACCAGACCGGCGACGCGCGGCACTTCGAAGGCGCCGTCGGTGCCTTCCAGGCCGACGCCGCGCAGCGCCTGCACCAGATAGATGACTGAGACCACGAGGCCCAGCGCCGCGATTTCGAGCGGCACCATGCCGGGGCCGACATCGCCGCGCGAATGGCCCGCCGGCAGTTCAAGGCTCATGACCAGGAAGGTCGCGTTTCAGGCGGTGCAGACGAGGCCGGCGACGACGTTCTTCCACAGATGCGGCCTGGCCCCTCCCGTCGGGAGAGGCTCGACCACCGGTTCCGTCGCGGCGGAACTGGTCATTTGAGATAGCCGGCGGCTTTCAGGAACTCGGTCTGCTGGTCGAGGTCGGCCTGAGCGCGCCTGGTGAATTCCTCCTCCTTCCAGTCCGGGCCGTCCTGGAACTGGTCGGCCTGGAACTTCTTCCAGTCGGCGGAAGCGGTCACCTTGTCGATCGCCGCTTGGATGTTGTTGACGGGCGTGCCTGCCTTGACGGCGATGCCGCGCCACACCGCACCCTCGACGTCATAGTCCTGCTCCTTGAAGGTCGGAACGTCCGGCAGGAATTCGCTGCGCTTGTCCATGGAGATGCCGAGCAACTTGATCTCGCCGCTCTTGACCTGCGCCAGGTCGGTCGAGGGCGTCATCATGGCCGCGTCGAGATGCTTGCCGAGAAGGCCAAGCGCCACCTTGCCGGAGGCGTCGTGCGGGATCCAGCCACTCTCGAAACCACCGGCCTTCATGAACTGATAGAGCATGTACTGGTGGAAGCCGCCCGGCGCGTGGCCGCCGACCTTGAGGCCGTTCGGGTGCTCCTTCATGTATTTCACGAAGTCGTCGACAGTTTTGAACTGGCTGTCGGCCAACACGGCCAGCGACGAGGGCTCGGACTGCATAGCCCTCAGCAGGCGCAGATCCGGCGATTTGAAGGGGATCAGGCCTTGCGCAATGCCGAGGTGATCGTTCCGGTCAGCACCAGTAGGGCGGAGCCTGTCCGGGCTTTGTCCCGAAGGCCTCCAGGTTCATGCCAAGCCGGTTCAGCCGTTCTGCAGCCTCGGCCGCCGCCTCTCCAGCCACTAGGATCGGAACCTTCTCGGCATAGGGCGGCACCCGCGCCATCACCGCGCCTTCGACGAAACGGCCGGTGCCGCCGGCAATCTCTTGTGCCGCGAGCGCCTTCGTTTCCGGCCCAACCGAATTGAGGTCGAGATAGATGGGCAGCCGGCGTGATGGCGACGAGGCCGACGACTATTTGCTGGTGGCCGTTTGGCGGCATGGCGACTGAGCCTCGCCTTCGCGTGGGCGAGGCGCTTTCGGTGCCTTGGCGCAACGCAGGCTTGCGTTTTTTCGAACCCATGCCGATGCTGTCCATCCCTTCATCAATACAGGCATCGAAGATGAGATACTGCCGTCTCGCAGCGACACTGCTGCTCCTCGCGCTTGCGGCATGCAACGATCGGAGTGACCAGGCAGGCCCGCCGCCGTCGGCCGGTCCGGTCGAGGTCGGTGTGATCGCTCTCAAGCGCCAGGACGTGCCGCGCAGCATCGAGCTGCCGGGGCGGGTCGTCGCCTATGCCACGGCCGAGGTCCGTCCGCAGGTCGACGGCATCATCCGCAGGATCGCCTTCAAGGAGACGCGCGCCGTTGCCGCGGGCGACGTTCTCTACGAGCTGGACAACCGCAAGTATCAGGCCGCCCTGGACGCTGCCGCCGCGGCCGTCAAGAAGGCGGAAGCAGCGACCGCCAGCGCCCAAGCCAGCTATGATCGCACCGCCAGGCTGGCGCAGACGAACGCCGTCAGCGCGCAGGCGCTGGACGACGCCCAGTCAACCTTGCTGCAAGCCAAGGCGAGCGAGGAAGCGGCGCGCGCCGATCTCGAAAGCGCTCAGATCAACCTGGACGACACGACCATCAAAGCGCCCATCGCCGGGACGATCGGCGTCTCGGCCGTCAGCGTCGGCGCGCTCGTCACGGCCAACCAGACCGATGCGCTGGCCACCATCCGCCAGACCGATCCGATCTATGTGGATCTGGTCGATTCCAGCACCAACCTGCTGCGCATCGGCGAGGAGGTCAAATCAGGGAAGCTGGGGCGTCAGCCGGGCATCGCGGCGGATGTCGCGCTGACGCTCGACGACGACAAGGCCTACGCCCAGCAGGGCAAGCTGACCCTGGCCGAGATGGTCGTCAGCCAGACCAGCGGAACCTTCTCCTTGCGCTCCACCTTCCCGAACCCGAACCGGATGCTGATCCCGGGCATGTTCGTGCGGGCGAAGGTCGACCTCGGCACCATGCCGAACGCGTTCCTCATCCCGCAGCGGGCGGTCACGCGCGACAATTCGGGCGCAGCCACACTCTATGTCGTTTCCTCCGACGGCAAGGCAGAGCTGCGCAAGATCACCACTTCCGGCTCGCAAGGCAACGACTGGATCGTCGTCGACGGCGTTGCCGACGGCGACAGGCTGATTGTGGACGGTTTCCAGAAAATATCCGACGGAACGGCGGTAAAACCCGTGGAGGCCACCATCGACGAAGACGGCGTGGTCAAGCAGGCCATTTCCGCAGTGCAGGCCGAAGGCAAGGCAAAGCCATGAGCGCCGCAGCTCCGCGCAACGCCATCGCGAATTTCTTCATCGCTCGGCCGGTCTTCGCCATCGTGCTCGCCATCGCGACGCTGCTCGCCGGCGTGATGGGCATCTATTCGCTGTCGATCTCGCAATATCCCGACATCGCGCCGACGACGATCCGCATCGGCGCCACCTACAGCGGCGCGACGGCGGATGCGGTGGAGAACTCCGTCACCAGGAAGATCGAGAGCGCCATGACCGGCCTCGAAGGCCTGCTCTACATGGAATCGACGTCCAGCACCGGCTCGGCCTCGATCTCGCTGACCTTCGAGAACGGCACGGACCCTGAGCTCGCCCAGGTCCAGGTCCAGAACAAGCTGTCGCGGGTGCAGTCGCAACTGCCGGAATCGGTGCAGAGCCAGGGCGTCACCGTGAACCGTTCGCCGTCCGGGATCCTGATGATCGGCAACATCGTCTCGCGCGACGGCCGCTACACGTCCGACGAGCTGTCCGACATCATGTCGAGCCAGATCGAGGACCGCATCGAGCGGCTCGACGGCGTCGGTTCCGTGCAATCGTTCGGTTCAGGCTACGCCATGCGCATCTGGCTCGACCCGGCGCTGATGCAGAAATACCAGCTCGTGCCGAGCGACGTGACTTCGGCGATCGGCGCGCAGAACGTGCAGGTGGCCGCGGGATCGATCGGCGCGACGCCGGTGGTCAGGGGCCAGCAACTGCGCGCCTCGATCGTCGCGCGCACGCAGATGACGTCTGCCGACGAGTTCAAGCGCATCATCCTCAAGACCGCCAGCGACGGCTCGACGGTGCGGCTCGCCGATGTCGCGCGCGTCGAGATAGGGCTGGAGAAATACGGCCAGCGCTCGACCTACAACGGCATGCCGGCGGCGGGCTTCGGCGTGCAACTCGCGTCGGGGGCGAACGCCATCACCACGGCCCAACTGGTGCATGCCGAGCTCGACGGACTGGCAAACTCCCTGCCTGCCGGCGTCGAGATCGCCTATTCCTACGAGACGACGCCGTTCGTGCAGCTCTCGATCCAGAAGGTGATCGAGACGCTGATCGAGGCGATCGTGCTCGTCTTCGTCGTGCTGCTGCTGTTCCTGCAGAATCTGCGCGCCACGCTGATCCCGATGATTGCGGTCCCGGTCGTGCTTCTGGGCACTTTCGGCGTGCTGGCCGCGCTCGGCTACTCCATCAACATGCTCACCATGTTCGCCATGGTGCTGGCCATCGGCCTGCTGGTCGACGACGCCATCGTCGTGGTGGAGAACGTCGAGCGCATCATGCGCACCGAAAACCTGCCGGCGCGCGAGGCGACGGAGAAATCCATGGGCGAGATCACCGGCGCGCTGCTCGGCATCGCCTTGGTGCTGACGGCGGTCTTCATCCCCATGGCGTTCTTCTCGGGGTCCGTCGGGGTCATCTACCGGCAGTTCTCCGTCACCATCGCCAGCGCCATGCTGCTCTCGGTGCTGGTCGCGGTGGTGCTGACGCCGGCGCTGTGCGCGCTCATGCTCAAGCCCTCGCATGGCGGCCCGCTGGCGCGCTGGCTGGGCTGGTTCGAACGCGGGCTGGAAAGGATGACGGGCCGCTACGGCGACGCGGTCCACGGCCTGGTGCTGCGACCGCTGCGCTTCCTGCTGATCTTCGCCGTGCTGGTTGTCGGCGCCTACGGCCTGTTCACGCGACTGCCTTCCTCTTTTCTTCCCGAGGAGGACCAGGGCGTGCTGATGACGCAGATCACGCTGCCGGCCGGCGCCAACGCCGCGCGGACCCAGGCCGCCATAGATACTGTCCAGAATTACTACCTGACCCAGGAGAAGGATGCCGTTCAGAGCGTGTTCATGACGCTCGGCTTCGGTTTCAGCGGAAGCGGCGAGAACGCCGCGATGGGATTCGTGAGGCTCAAGGACTTCGACCAGCGCACCGACGCGAAGCTTTCGGCATCCGCCGTGGCGCAGCGCGCCTCGGCCTATTTCCGCCAGATCCGCGACGCCGAGGTCTTCGTGCTGGCGCCGCCGGCGATCCAGGGTCTCGGCCAATCCAGCGGCTTCTCCATGTATCTGGAGGATACCGCCAACAAGGGGCGCGAGGCGCTGAACGCCGCCAGCAACACGCTTGCCGATGAAGCCGGCGGCAGCTCCGTCATCCAGAACATTCGCGGCAACACGAAAACCCTGGAGGCGCAGCTCAAGATCGACATCGACGAGGAAAAGGCGGGCGCCTTCGGCATCGATCTTTCGGCGATCAACAATCTGATCACGACGGCCTTCTCCGGCACGAACGTCAACGATTTCGTCTACAAGGGCGAGATCAAGCCTGTCTATGTCGAGGCTGACGCGCCCTTTCGCATGCAGCCGGACGACATCAACCGCTGGTATGCGCGCAACGACAGCGGCGAGATGGTGCCGTTCTCGGCCTTTGCGTCGACGAAATGGGTGCAGGGCACGCCGACCCTGGCGCGCTTCAACGGAACGGCGGCCATCGCCATCAACGGCTCGGCGGCGCCCGGCTCCAGTTCCGGCGAGGCGATGACCGAGGCCGAACGGCTGGTCGCCGAATTGCCGGGCGGCTACAGCGCCGCCTGGTCCGGGCTTTCCTACCAGGAGCGTCTGGCCGGCTCGCAGGCGATGCTGCTCTATGCGGTTTCGCTTTTGGTCGTGTTCCTGTGCCTGGCGGCGCTTTACGAAAGCTGGTCCATCCCTTTCTCGGTCATTCTCGCTGTGCCCGTCGGCGTGTTCGGCGCGCTATCGGCGGCCGGGCTGTTCGACCAGTCCAACGACGTCTATTTCAAGGTCGGCCTGCTCACCACGATCGGCCTGACAGCGAAGAACGCCATCCTCATCGTCGAGTTCGCACGCGAACTGATGGCCCAAGGTCGCAACGCGGTCGATGCTGTCGTCGAGGCATGCAGGCAGCGTCTTCGTCCCATTCTGATGACCTCGCTTGCCTTCATTCTCGGCGTGCTGCCGCTGGCGCGGGCGACAGGCGCCGGTTCGGCCGCGCAGAACGCCATCGGTATTGGCGTCATGGGCGGCATGATCGCGGCGACCGTGCTCGGCGTGTTCTTCGTGCCGCTCTTCTTTACCGGCATTGCCAGAATGAGCAGAAAGCGCAACCACCACGACGAGGTTTCAGGCGCCTGATCCGGAGTTTCGATCTCGCGCGAGCTTTCTTTCGTCTCGCACACGACGTTCGCCGCGTGGTTGCCTTGCGCCGCGCGAAAGCGTGGCTTAGCGATGGCCCGACCGCTGACTCGATCATGGGAGCGCCGGAATGGACGCCGTCTCCGAACTGCAGGCCGCTCTCGGTCCACAAACCGTGCTGACAGGCGCTGCGCTGGCGGGGGTCGCCCAGCGCTCGGATGCGAGCGGCACGGGCCGCGACCTGCCGCTCGCCCTGCTGCGGCCGGGCTCGGTCGCCGACGTGTCGACGGCGCTTTCCATCTGCCATCGCCATCGGCAGCCGGTGGTGCCGCAGGGCGGCATGACCGGGCTTGCCGGCGGCGCCAATTGCCGGCCCGGCGACATCGCCCTGTCGCTGGCGCGGCTGCAGGGCGTGGAGGAGATCGATCCGGTCGCCGGGGCGATGGTGGTCAGGGCCGGAACGGTGCTGGAAACGGCGCAGAACGCCGCCGAGGCAGCCGGCTTCCTGCTGCCCGTCGATCTCGGCGCGCGCGGGTCCTGCCAGATCGGCGGCAACATCGCCACCAACGCCGGCGGGCTGCGGGTGATCCGCTACGGCACGGTGCGCGAGAATCTTTTGGGGTTGGAGGCGGTGCAGGCGGACGGCACGGTGCTATCGCATCTTTCGCGCATGCAGAAAGACAACACCGGCTACGATTTACGCAACCTCATCGCCGGTTCGGAAGGAACGCTCGCCGTCGTCACCCGCGCGGTGCTGCGGTTGAGGCCGCTGCCCGAAGGGATCGAGACGGCTGTCTGCGCGCTGGACAGCTACGCCGCTGTGCTGGCGCTCATGGCCTTGGCGCGCAAGCGCGTGATGCTTTCGGCGTTCGAGGTGATGTGGGCCGACTATTTCGAGGTCTGCGGCGGGCGCCGCCTGTTTGCCGACATCCCGCCCTTCGCCGTGATCGTGGAGACGGAGGGCGGGCAACTGGAACCTTTCCTGGAAACGGCGCTGGAGGAAGGCATCGTTTCGGACGCGCTGGTTGCACAGTCGCGCGCCGACGCACGGCGGTTCTGGGAGGTGCGCGAGGGCGCGCTGCCCGAGGCGCAACTGCCCGACATCGCCAATTTCGATCTCAGCCTGCCGGTGGCGCTGACCGACGACTATGTGCGCGCCTGCCGCGCGCGCATCGCGGCGGCCCTGCCGTCGGCGCGCAGCTTCTTCTTCGGCCATGTCGGCGACAGCAACCTGCACATCATGGTGGAACTGCCCGGCCTGCCGGAAGCGGACGTCCATGCGCTGGACCGCATCGCCTACGATCTTGTGCGCGACATGGGCGGCGTCGTTTCGGCTGAGCACGGGATCGGCACGCTGAAGCGCGACTGGCTCGGCCACAGCCGCAGCACAGGCGAGCTTGCCGCCATGCGGGCCATCAAGGCGGCGCTGGACCCCGCCGGGATCCTCAACCCAGGCAAGGTCCTGTGAGGCGTCCGCCGCGCGGCCAGCGGCCCGGCCGGCGGGGCCTCAGAAGCCGAGATAGGCGCGGCGCACTTCCGGATCGTCGATGAGGTCGGCGGCCGCGCCTTCGTGGACAATGCGGCCGGTTTCCATGACATAGCCGCGGTCGGCGCCCGACAGCGCCAAGTGCACGTCCTGCTCCACCAGAAGCACGGTCACGCCCTCGTCGCGGATGGCGCCGAGCACCTGCATGAGTTGGTCGACCACGACGGGGGCGAGGCCGAGGCTCATCTCGTCGATCATCAGCAGGACGGGTTTCGCCATCAGCCCGCGCGCCATGGCGCACATCTGCTGCTCGCCTCCGGACATGGAGCCGGCCAGCTGGCGGCGACGCTCGCCGAGGCGCGGGAACATCGCATACATGCGCTCTAGGTCGCGCGCGACCTCGCCCTTGTCGTTGCGGCGGAAGGCGCCCATCAGAAGGTTGTCCTCGACCGTCATGCGGTCGAAGAGCTGGCGGCCTTCGGGAACCTGGACCAGGCCGATGCCGAACACGTCCTCCGGCGACATGGCGCTGGTGGTCCTGCCGTCGAAGGTCACCGTGCCCGTCGAGCCGATGACGCGCGAGAGCGCCCTGAGCGTCGTCGTCTTGCCGGCGCCGTTCGAGCCGACGAGCGCCACGATCTCGGCGCGGCGCACCTCGAAGGAAATCTCACGCAGCACCTGCTCGCCGCCGTAGCCGGCCGACAGATTCTCGACCGTCATGAGCGGTTTTCCGGCGTTCCCGGTCTTTCCCTTGCCCTGCATCTTCGCGTCCGCGCTCATGCCCGCCTCTTGCCGAGATAGGCTTCGACCACGCGGCTGTCGGACAGCACGGCGTCGGGCAGGTCGTCGGCGATCTTCTCGCCGTGATGGATGACCAGCAGCCGGTCCGACAGGCTCTTGATCGCCTTGATGACGTGCTCGATCACCAGAACGGTGATGCCGGCGTCGCGCACCTTGCGGATGACCTCGATCACCTCGTCGATCTCGACATGGTTGAGGCCGGCCATCACCTCGTCGCATAAAAGCAATTTGGGCTGCATGGCCAGCGCCTTGGCGAGCTCCAGCCGCTTACGGCCGGGGCCGCCGAGTTCGTCGGCGCGCTGGTCGGCGAAGCGGCCGAGGCCGACGAAATCGAGCTGCGCGCGCGCCTTCTCGCGCGCTTTTGCAAGGTCGGCCTCGCCGTCGCCGTGGCCGAACAGCGCGCCGACGGCGACGTTGTCCAGCACCGACAGGCCGGGGAAGGGGCGCATGATCTGGAAGGTGCGACCGATGCCGAGTCGGGCGCGCCGGAAGGCGGGCAGGGCGGCGATCGACTTGCCCTCGAACAGGATGTCGCCGGAACTCGGCGCCAGCGTACCGCTGATCAGGCTGATCAGCGTCGTCTTGCCGGCGCCGTTGGGGCCGATGATGCCGAGGATCTCGCCCTGCCTGATCGAGAAGGAAACGTCGTTGACGGCCACGAGGCCGGCGAAGCGGCGTGTCAGGTTGACGGTTTCGAGCAGCGCGCTCATAGCTTGTGCGCCCTGATGTTCTCGGCGAAATAGTGCCAGCCGCTCTTGCGGAAGCGGCGCACCACGTCGGCCAGCCCGCGCGGCATCAGCACGACGGCCGCGACCACCACGACGCCGAAGAACAGGCTCGCCACCGAGGTGATCTCACTCGACAGCACCTCGGAGATGGCCGACAGCACGAAGGCGCCGACGATCGGTCCGAGCACCGTGCCGGGGCCGCCGAACACGGTCATGATGATCATCTTGACGTTGAGGCTGATGTCGAAGGCGCTGGCCGGGTCGAGGAAGGTGATCCAGTAGGCCTGGATGCCGCCGGCAAGTGCCGAGAAAAGACCGGACAGCGCAAAGGCCAGAACCTTGTAGGCCGTCGTGTTGACGCCCATGACGGCCGCGCCTTCCTCGTTCTCGCGGATGGCGATCAGACCGAAGCCGAAGCGGCTTCGTGTCAGCCACCAGACGGTGAGCGTGGCGGCCACCAGAAGCGCCAGCGCCATCTCGTAGAACATGGCGTCGTTGTTGAGCGGCGGCAGCACCAGCCCGATGTTCTCGCCGAACAGCGGGATGTTGGAGACGATCGCGGCCACGACCTGCGCCAGCGCCAGGGTGGCGATGGCGAAATAGTGACCTTTCAGCCGCAGCACCGGCAGGCCGAGCAGGATGGCGAAGGCCACCGCCATCACCGCGCCGAAGACCATGCCGACCCAGAAGGGCATGTTCCACTGCACCATGGCGATGGCGACGCCGTAGGCGCCGAGGCCGAAGAAGGTGGAGTTGCCGAAGGAGGCGTAGCCGGCGTAACCGCCGATGATGTTCCAGCCCTGCGCCAGCACGGCCAACAGCAGGGTGGAGATGCCGAACTGAACGACGACGTCGGAGCCGAACCAGGGCACGCACGCCAGCACGGCGACGGCGATGACGGCGAGGATCCAGCGCATGCCGTTCATGTCGTTTTCCCCAGCAGGCCGCTCGGTCTCAGGATGAGGACGAGAACCAGCACGCCGAAGCTCGCCACGTCGCCGAAGGTCGCGCCGACATAGAGGATGGCCAGCGATTCGATGAGGCCGAGCACGATGCCGCCGACGATGACGCCGAGCGGGCTGTCGAGGCCGCCGATGATGGCGATGGCGAAGCACTTCGCCGTCAGCGTCGCGCCGATATAGGGGTTGATCTGCGAGACGGTGCCGTAGAGGCCGCCCGCGACGCCGGCCAGGCCGATGCCGATGCCGAAGGTCACGGCATAGAGGTGGCGCGGATCGACGCCGTAGAGGCGCGCCGCCACCAGGTTCTGCGCGGTGGCGCGGATGGCGCGGCCGAGCCGCGTCCTGAGCAGGAAGATCCACATGGCCACGGTGAGCAGGATGGCGATGCCGAAGGCCATCAGGCGCGCCTGCGGAATCACGATCGGGCCGAAGGGGATGGAATTGCCCGCATAGGAGGGGTTGATGGTGCGGAAGTCGGCCGAGAAGGCGAGCTGTGCCAGATAGGTCAGCACGACCTCGAGGCCGAAGGTGATCAACAGCGTGTTGAACATCGGCCCGCGCACGACGAAGTTCAGCAGGCCGCGCTGGACGGCGTAGCCGAGGCAGAACATGAGCACCGCCGTGATCGGCAGGCCGAGGAACGGGTCGATGCCGGCCCAGCTGTAGAGATACCAGGACAGGTAGGCGCCCAGCATGATGAAGGCGCCGTGGGACAGGTTGACGATGTTCAGCACGCCCCAGACGAGGGCGAGCCCGAGCGCCATGATGGCGTAGAGCCCGCCCAGCAGGATGCCGTTGATGAGGATTTGCGCGAGCAGATCCAAGCCGTCCCCCTCTCCCTGTCCGCTGCCGGGCCGCTCAGGTCAGCGCGCGTTCCAGGCGGGCATCGGATATTTCGGCTTGTTGATCACGCCGTTGGCCCCGTAGACGTCGACGACCTTGCCGTCCTGGACCTGGATCACCGTCTGGGGCAGGTCGATCTGGCCGTTCTCGGCGAAGGCGATCTTGCCGTAGAGGCTGTCGAAGGAGAGCTTGGCGATGGCGTCGCGCACCTTGGCGGGATCGGTGCCGCCGGCGTCCTCGATCGCCTGGGCGAAGGCCTCGACATCGGCCGCGCCGGAGGCCGCGTGGTAATCCGGATCATAGCCGAACTTCTTCTTGTAGGCGTCGGCGAACTGGGCAGCATCGCCGAACCATTTGTCCTTGTTGTCGGCCGAAGGCAGCCAGGCGGTCATGCCGTATGCGTAGTCGGCGTCGGCGCCGAGCGCCTTGCGGAAGTCCTCGGACGGCACGCCGACGGTGAAGGAATACATCTTCGGCGCGACGGCGAGGCTCTTGGCCTGGCGCACGAAGTTGAGGATTTCGGTCTCGTGGCCCGCGACCAGCACCGCTTCGGCGCCGTTGCTCTTGATCTGCGACAGCAGCGAGTTGAAGTCGCTGGCGTTGGAGCTGTACTTCTCGTCCATGACGGTCTTGAGACCGGCGTCGTCGAGCAGCTTGCGGGTGCCGTCCGCCACCGACACGTCGAAGGCGTCGTCGGCATAAAGCAGCGCGACCGATTGCGGCGCCGGATCCAGCCCCTTCAGCATCTCGACGGTCGAGCCAAAATAGTTGCTGGCAGGCGCGAGCGTGCCGAATATGTATTTGAAGTTGCGCGAGAAGATCTGGTCGGACGCGCCGCCGCCCTGGATCATCGGGATCTGGTACTTCTCCGAGATGGCCGAATCGGCCAGCGCGAAGTTGGAGGCGAACGGCCCGAGCAGGAAGTCGACCTTGTCCTGCGAGACGAGCTGCGTGTACTGGCGCACGCTCAGGTTCACGTCGGACTGGTTGTCATAGATCTTGAGGGCGAGCTTGACCTGCTCGCCACCGACCTTGACGCCGCCGGCCTCATTGATCTTCTCGACCGCGAACTCGTAGGCGTCCTTGTAGTAGCGTCCGGTATTGGCGGACGAGCCGGTGAGCTGGACCGAGGCGCCGAGCACTATGTCCTTGGCCGAAGCCGGCGTGATGGCGAGCGCCAGAGCCACGCCGGCCAGCAGGCCGGAAAAGGAGATCGCTTTGCTTGGCATGAATTATCCTCCCTGAGCATGTCTTCGATCGCGGGTTGCCGCGTCGATTTTGTTTTACGCTGGCCCGCGCGGCCGTGGTTGTCAACGTTCGCGGGTTCGGCGGAGCCTAGTCACTTCGTCGAGTAATGGCTCGTAGTGGCTGACCGGCCGGGAGTCCAGTTGTCTTTGCTTAAACTTTCGGTATTCGCGCTTACCGATCATTAGCCTTCGCCGAAACTGCCTTTCCGCCGTTAACGCCGCGGTTGCCATGCCTCGGCGATAGTGCCCGCCTGAACAAGCATGACAACGCCAGGGTGGGCTTCCATGATCGACCGTATCCGTACGCTGCTCGCGCAGCATCCTATGATTCCGCTGGACTTCAGCGCCATCGCCGACGACGAAAACCTCTACGACGCGGGCCTGACCTCCTTCGCTTCGGTGCAGATGATGCTGGCGCTCGAGGAGGAGTTCGACATCGAGTTCCCCGAGGCGATGCTGACGCGGCGCACCTTCTCCTCGCTCGAGAACGTCGCCGAGGCGGTGTCGCAGCTTACGCGGCAGGCGGCCTGAGATCATGAACGTCGTCAGCAAGATCGAAGCCGGGTCGGAGACAGTCGACCGGACGCCGGCGGAGCGCATGAAGCGCGTGGCGGAGGTCGCCGCCCAGCATGTCGATACGGTCGACAGAGAAGGCCGCTTTCCGGCCGAAACCATCGAAGCCCTGAAGCGCGAGCGCTTGCTCGGCATCGCGATCCCGGCCGAACACGGCGGCGAGGGACTCGGCACGATGCAGATCGCCGACCTGATCGTCCAGCTCGCCCAGGCCTGCGGCTCCAGCGCGATGATCTACGCGATGCACCAGATCAAGACGTCGAGCTTCGTCACCCATGGCGGCGCGAGCGACTGGCACCTGGCCTATATGCGCCGTATCGCCGCCGAGCAGCTCCTGATGGCCTCCGCCACGACGGAAGCCGGCATCGGCGGCAATCTGCGCAACTCGATCTGCGCGGTCGAGGTGGCGGACGGCCGTTTCGCGCTGACCAAGGAAGCCACCGTCATCTCCTACGGCAACTATGCCGACGCCATCCTCGCCACGGCGCGGCGGGCGCCCGACGCGGCAAGCTCGGATCAGGTGATGGTGGTGATCCCGGCAGACGAAAACCGCACGATCGAGCGCACCTCCGTCTGGGACACGCTCGGCATGCGCGGCACTTGTTCGGACGGATTCCATCTGGTCGCCAAGGGCGACGCGGCGCAGATCTTCCCGAAGCCGTTCTCGGAGATCGCGGCGCAGTCGATGCTGGCGTCGTCGCACATCTTCTGGGCGGCGACCTGGTTCGGCATCGCCGCCGACGCCTTCAACCGGGCGCAGGCCTTCGTCAAGGCGGCGGCGCGCAAGCAGGCCGATGGTTCCCTGCCGCCCGGCGCGCTGCGGCTCGCAGAGGGCGCGGCGCTGCTGCAGGAGATGAAGGGCCACCTCACCGCCGCCATCCACCGCTTCGATGCGGCGAAGGGCGACGACGACGCGCTGTCTTCGATCGGCTTCGCCGCCGAGATCAACGCGCTCAAGGTCGCGGCCAGCGAGAAGGCAGGCGCGGTGGTGCGCATCGCCATGCTGGTCAACGGCATCCTCGGCTACAAGAACGGCACCCCGTTCTCGGTCGGGCGGCACCTGCGCGACGTGACGTCGGCGCCGGTGATGATCTCCAACGACCGCATCCTTTCCAACACCGCGACGCTCATGCTGATGAGCCGCTTCGACACCGGCCTGGGAGGCTGAGATGGACGCAAAGACTTTCGACGCAAAGAGCCTGCTCGACAATCTGTTCGACAACGGCATCCTGTTCGAGACCGGCGTGGACGGCCTCTACGGCCGCTCCGGCGTCTTCGAGGAGGTGATCGAGCGTTTCGAGAAGCTGGTGACGCGCCTCGGCGCGCCGGACAAGGCGACCCGCATCCATTTCCCGCCGGGCATGAGCCGCGCGACGCTGGAAAAGAGCGGCTACATGAAGAGCTTCCCGCAGCTTGCCGGCTGCGTGCATTCCTTCATGGGCGGCGAGCGCGAGCACGCGCAGCTTCTCGGCATGATGGCGGACGGCGGCGACTGGACCGAATTGCAGAAGGCGACGAACGTCGCGCTGACGCCGGCGGCCTGCTATCCGCTCTATCCGACCGTGGCGGCGCGCGGCCCGGTGCAGCCGGAGGGCGAACTGTTCGAGCTGTCCTCCTACTGCTTCCGCCACGAGCCGTCCAAGGACCCGGCGCGCATGCAGCTTTTCCGTATGCGCGAATTCGTGCGCATCGGCACGGCCGATCAGGTGCGCGCCTTCCGCCAGAGCTGGCTCGATCGCGGCAAGGCGATGATCGAATCGCTCGACCTGCCCTGCGAGGTCGATCTCGCCAACGACCCGTTCTTTGGGCGCGGCGGCAAGATGATGGCCAACAACCAGCGCGACCAGGGGCTGAAGTTCGAGCTGCTGATCCCGGTGACCAGCATCGAGAAGCCGACGGCCTGCTTGTCCTTCAACTATCACCAGGACCATTTCGGCCAGACCTGGGGCCTGCAGTTCGCCGACGGCGAGCTTTGCCATTCGGCCTGCGTCGGCTTCGGGCTGGAGCGCGTGGCGCTGGCGCTGTTCCGCCATCACGGTCCCGACGTCGAGGCATGGCCGGCCTCGGTGCGGAACGTGCTGTGGGGCGATTGAGATGAAGTGCGCCATCGCCGGGCTCGACCCGGCAGCCTATCGCCCGCACCGGCTGCATCATCCGGAGCGGCGCTGGCCGCAGACCAATTGCTATGTCGATCTGCTGATCGAGGTGCTGCACGCGACGGGGCACGATCCCGTCGCGGCGCTCGGCTTCACGGTGGCGCAGGATTTCGAGGGCGACCAGTTCACCTTCTTCAAGCTCCCGACGGCCGATCTCCAGCAACTGGCCGGGCTGGACATCCAGGAGCTGGCGGTGTTCGACCGGCTGGATGTGCATGTCGCCGCCCAGATCGAACGCGGCCGGCTGCCGTTGATCGAGATCGACTCATTCTACCTGCCCGACACGAAGGGCATCACCTACCGCAGCGGCCATTCCAAGACGACGGTCGGCATCAACATGCTCGATCCGGCGTCGCGCCGGATGGCCTACTTCCACAATGACGGCTATTTCGCGCTGGACGGCGAGGATTACGACGGCATCTTCGGCCAATGGGACGGCGTGCCGGCCGGCGGCCTGCCGCTGTTTCCCTATTCCGAATTCGTCAAGTTCGACGCCACGCGCCCGGTCCACGATCCGGTCGCGACGGCGGTGGGGTTGCTTTCGCATCATCTCGGTCGGCGGCCGCAGCGCAATCCGCTGGAGGCCTATGCCGCCGTTTTCGCCAGCCATGCCGAAGCCCTGGCTCAGCGGTCGCCGGACTATTTCCATACCTACGCCTTCAATACGCTCAGGCAGGTCGGCGCGAATTTCGAGCTTCTCGCTAGCCATCTCGATTGGCTGGGCGAGAGCGGCGTCACCGCGCTGGGCGAAGCCGTCGAGGCGGCGGAAGCGATCGCCGAGGGCGCCAAGGTCATGCAGTTCAAGCTGGCGCGCGCCATGGCCCGCCGGCGCTTCGACGGCCTGGCCGACGCCATCGCGCCAATGGCCGGTGCCTGGAAAACGGTGATGGACGTGCTGGACGACCGCATGGCGGGCGTCGCGTCCAGGGCGGCGTAGGCCGCCTCAAGATGCTTCAACGTGAGCGCGTTGCGCGCATGAGCATGGGTGGGTGAATGGACGCCACGGTGTCGATGGCCGACAGTGTGGAACTGCTGGACCGGGGCTGGCGCATGGCCGTCTGCGAGGCCGGCGCGTGGGCCTCCCCGTCGGCCCTGGACGGAGATGGCGAATGGCTGGAGGCGGCATGCCCCGGCACGGCGGCCGCGACGCTGGAAGCGCATGGCCGCTGGGATCGCAGCGATCCGATGCCGCTGCACGACCGCGATGTCTGGTATCGCTGCCGGCTCGACGCCGCCGGGCCGGTGCGGCTGGTGTTCGAGGGGCTGGCGACGGTCGCCGAAGTCTGGCTGGACGACAGGCTGTTGTTTTCCTCAACCTCGATGTTCGAACGCCACGAGGCGAGCGTGACGCTTGCAGGCGGCGAGCAACTGGCCATCGCCTTCCGCAGCCTCGACCGTCATCTGGAAACCGTGACCGGCCAGCGCGCGCGCTGGAAGCCGCGCATGATCGACGACCAGCGGCTGAGACTGGTGCGCACCACGCTGATCGGCCACATGCCGGGCTGGTGTCCGCGCTTCGACGTCGTCGGCCCGTGGCGGCCGGTGAAACTGATCCGCGACAGCGGCGGGCAGCGCGTGATCGATGCCGCCTTGCGCGCCGACCTCGACGGCACGACGGGGCGTCTTTCGGTCGCGGTCACGCTGGCCGAGCCGTTGGAGGGGCCGGCCATCGTCTCGTGCGCTGGCGCAAGCGCCGGCCTGACGGCCGAGACGCCGACGCGTCTGATGGCCGAGACGCCGACGCGTCTGACGGCCGAACTGGACATCGCCGATGTCGCGCCCTGGTGGCCGAACAGCCACGGCGAACCGGCGCTGCACGACGTGTTCTTGACACTGGGCGCGGTGCGGACCCGGCTCGGCCGCGTCGGCTTCCGCCGCATCGAGGCGGATCGCGGCGCCGACGGGCGCGATTTCCGGCTGCTGGTCAACGGCGTGCCGGTGTTCTGCCGCGGCGCGGTGTGGACGCCGTCTGATCCGGTGCGGCTGCCGTGCGCGCGCGGCGATATCGAGCGGGATCTGGAGCAGGTCCGGCGGGCCGGCGTCAACATGCTGCGCGTCGGCGGCACGTTCGTCTATGAGGGCGACGCCTTCCACGACCTCTGCGACGAGATGGGCATCCTGGTCTGGCAGGACCTGATGCTGGCCAATTTCGATTATCCGGCGAAGGACGAGGCGTGGCGCGCCTCGCTGGCGCGTGAGGTCGAGGGCCTGCTCGGGCGGCTGCGGCATTCGCCGTCGCTGGCCGTGCTGTGCGGCGGCTCGGAAGTGGCGCAGCAGGCGGCGATGATGGGCATGCCCGTGTCGATGGACGCCACGCCTTGGTTCGATACGGTGGTGCGGCCGGCGGCGGAGGCGGTGCGGCCCGATCTCGTCCTCGTCCCGTCGTCGCCGTCCGGCGGCAGCCTGCCCTTCGCGGCGGATGGCGGGCCGACGCATTATTATGGCGTCGGCGCCTATTGCCGACCGCTGGAGGACGCACGCCGCGCCGAGGTGAGCTTCGCCAGTGAGTGCCTCGCCTTCGCCAACGTGCCGGAGCAGGCGACGCTGGACGCGCATCTGCCGGTTCCGCCGGTGCACGATCCGCGCTGGAAGGCGGGCGTGCCGCGCGACGCCGGCGTGTCGTGGGATTTCGAGGACGTGCGCGAGCACTATCTGGAGGCGCTGTTTTCTGTCGACGCGCGCCGGCTGCGCACCGAGGATCCGACGCGCTATCTCGACCTGTCGCGCGCCGTCACGGCCGAGGTGGTGGAGCGCACGATCGACGAATGGCGCAGGCCGGGTTCGCCGACTGCCGGTGCGCTGATGTTCTTCTGGAAGGATATCAGGCCCGGCGCCGGCTGGGGCGCGGTCGATTCCACCGGAAGGCCGAAATCGGTCTGGCATGCGATGAAGCGCGCCTTCGCGCCGCTCAGGCTCGTCCTGTCGGACGAGGGCGTCAACGGGCTGGACGTGCATGTCGTCAACGATACGCCGAACACGGTTGAGGCAACGCTGTCGCTGACCTGCCTGCGCGATGGCGTCACCCCGGTCGTGGCGGCGCGCCGGCCGGTTAGCGTCGCCGCGCATGGCGGCTTGTCGCTGTCGGCCTTCTCGCTGCTCGGCGCCTTCTTCGACATTTCCTACGCCTACCGCTTCGGGCCGGCGGGGCATGAGGTGAGCGTGGCGCGGCTGGAAGGCGGCGACGGCGAGATCCTGGCCGAGGCTTTCCACGTGCTGCCCGGCGCGATCACGGCGCGACGCGACATCGGCCTGACGGCAGAGCCGGTGCGCCGCCGTGACGGCTGGCACCTTCGGCTGTCCTGCAAGCGCGCGGCGTACCATGTGTCCGTCCGGGACGACCGGTTCGCTCCGGAGGAGACCAATTTCCACCTGATGCCGGGCACCGGAAAGGAAATCCGCCTTTCCGGCCCGCTGTCGGCGCGGCCTTCCGGCGTGGTGACGGCGCTGAACGGTGACCGCGATGCGGTCTACGAGGCGCGGCAGGTGGAGGAAGCGGAAGGCGCGCAGGTATTAGACCCTGTTGGGAGCGTGGCATGAAGCCCGTCGTCTTCGCTGATACGATCGGCTGGCTGAACGAAGCGGTCGGCAAGCGCGGCGTCGTCATCGCCGGCGCGCATGGCCACGAGGATCTGTGCAGCCGCCGCTTCCTGCGGCTGCTGTCGGACCGGGCGGCCGCGGCGGGCCTGCCGGCCCTGCTGTTCGACTATCCGGGTTGCGGCAACGCCGCCGGCGATCATTCGACGACGGGCCAGGTTGAGAGCTGGATCGCCAGCATCGGCGCGGCGATCGACCGGCTGAAGCGGGACAGCGGCGTGGCCGATGTCGTGCTCGTCGGCTTCCGGCTGGGCGCGCTGCTGGCGCCTCTGGCCGCCGCAGGGCGCAATGACGTTGCGGGCCTGGCGCTGCTGGCGCCGCCCGCTTCCGGCAAGGCCTATGTGCGCGAGATGACGGTGATGTCGCGGATGATCGATGCACCGCTTGTCAGCGGTGAAACGGGTTTCGCCGAGGGGCGCGAGGTCGCCGGTTTCCGCCTGTCGGACGAGACGCTGGCCGACCTGGCGGCGCTGGACCGGCGGCAGTCGATCGCAGCCCTGCCGTCCCTGCCGATGCTGGTGGCAACGAACGGCAAGCCTTTGATGGTCGCCGAAATCAGGGGCGACGGCGCCGGGGAGGTGAGCGTCACGGCGTTCCAGGACTATCACCTGCTGATGTGCGACCCGACCGCCAATCGCATCCCGGTGGCCATGCTCGAACGCTGCGCCGGCTGGCTGTCGACCCTGTCGATCGCCGGCGCCGGCGGAACCACGCTCGGCAACGGCCGGCGCGAAGCCCTGTGCGGTCCGCACTACATCGAGGAGCCCGTGGCGATCGGCCCGGCGCCGCTCATCTGCGGGGTCCTGTGCCGGCCGCTCGGCCGCACCGGCGCGGCCGACCCCGTGATCTTACTCAATGCCGGCGGCGTGCCGCATGTCGGGTGGGCGCGCGGCACGGTGGAGGCGGCGCGCGAACTGGCGGCCGCAGGCGTGGCTTCGCTGCGCATCGACCTGCCGGGACTGGGTCTCAGCGGCGATCCGCAGGAAGAGCGTCTTTTTCTCTACGACATGCGCGCCGGGGCCGATATCATCCGCGCGATCGACTGGATGGAGAAGGCCGGGTTCCCGTCGGTCGGCCTCGTCGGCACCTGTTCCGGCGCCTTCCAGGCTTTCCATGCCGCGCGCGCGGATCGGCGCGTGTGCAGGCTGACGATGATCAACCCGCTCTGCTTCGCCTGGAACAGTTCCTATGCGCTGGAGCTTGCGGTCTGGAAGGCTTACGGGACCTCCAGGGCCGGCATGGGCAGGAACCGGCAGGCCGATGGCGCGGAGGGGACCGCCGCAGAGACTGACTGGGGTTGGAAATCGCTCGCGGCGCGGGGTGCCAGAGCGCTGGTTCGGCGCGCACTGGAGGCCGTGAAGTCGGCGCTGTCGCTGCTCAATCCGGCGTCTCTTTCCGGTCGTGGCAGGGTCGAACGCTGGATGCGCGACCTGTGCGGCCGCGGCGTGCCTGTGCTCATGGTGACGTCGGAAGGCGATCTGAGCCTTGAGGAAATCGCCCGCCATTTCGGCCCGGATGGCGCGCGGCTTGCCGCCATGCCCGGCGTGACGCGGGTCATGCTGCCGAATGCGGATCACACGCTCACGTCCCATCATGCCAGGCGCACCGTCATCGCGCGGCTGATCGAGCATGGCGGCGGGAGGGGAGGCGCGGCTCGTCGCGGCGCGGCGCGGGCGACTGCAAAGCCGTCGCTGCTTGCCTCGTGATCGGCTCGCCGTCGGCGGGACGGGCGCTTCGCCCGCCGTTCCGTGACCCGTCCACCGACGTCCGAGGCCGAAAATGATTGCACCAGCGGATTTTTTGCAAGCGCGACGCGAGAATATGCGCTAAGGCCTGCCTCGCTCGGACCAGCGCCACTATGGAAGTGCCCCGCCGATCGCCGCCGGGGCCGATTTCATGACAGACGAATCCCAGACTTCATCCGATAGCCGTTTCACCGCCTTCCGCCATCGCCCGTTCCTCAACTACTGGGCGTCGCGGTTCCTCATCACGTTCGCGGCGCAGATCGTCTCCGTGGCGGTCGGCTGGCAGATGTACGACCTGACCCGCGATCCCTTCGATCTCGGCCTCGTCGGCATCGTGCAGTTCCTGCCGTCATTGCTGCTGGTGCTGGTCACCGGCGTCGTCGCCGACCGTTTCGGCAGGCGCCTGGTGATGTGGCTCGCCACCCTGCTCGAGGCGCTGTGCGCGCTGGCGCTGCTGGCGCTGACGCTGCACGGGCTCGCCAGCCCTTTGCCGATCTTCGCCGTGCTCGGCGTCTTCGGCATCGCGCGCGCCTTCTTCGGCCCGGCCTCGTCCTCGCTGGTCGCCAATCTGGTGCCGCCTGAGGATTTTGCCAACGCCATCGCCTGGAATTCGTCCGCCTGGCAGACCGCGACGATCGTCGGGCCGGTCGCCGGCGGCCTGCTCTACGGCCTGTCGTCCGAGATCGCCTATGGCACGGCGGCGGTGCTGATGCTGGGCGCGGCCCTGCTCATCTTCGCCATTCCGCAGCCGAAGCAACGCACCGGGACCGACCGGCCGACGCTGGAGACGCTGTTCGCCGGCTTCCGCTACATCTGGGGCGAGAAGATCGTGCTCGGCGCCATCTCGCTCGACCTCTTCGCCGTGCTGCTTTCGGGCGCCACGGCGCTGCTGCCGGTCTATGCGCGCGACATCCTGGTGCTCGGCCCCTGGGGGCTCGGCATGCTGCGCTCGGCGCCCGGCGTCGGCGCGATCTGCGTGGCGCTGTGGCTCGCCGGGCATCCGATCCGCGACCATGCCGGCATCCTCATGCTCGTCGCCGTCGTATTGTGGGGCGCGCTGACGATTGTCTTCGGCGTCTCGGCCATTCCGTGGCTGTCGATCGTCATGCTGGCGCTGATGGGCGCCGCCGACATGATCAGCGTCTATGTGCGCGAAACCCTGATCCAGTTGTGGACGCCGGATGCCGTGCGCGGAAGGGTCAACGCGGTCAACCAGGTGTTCGTCGGCGCCTCCAACGAGGTCGGCGAATTCCGCGCCGGCACCATGGCGGCATTGATCGGTACCGTGCCGGCGGTGGTGGTGGGCGGCGTCGGCGCGGTCTGCGTCGCCGGCCTATGGGCGGTGCTGTTCCCGCACCTGCGCAAGGTGCGGCACCTGAACGGACGCGTCTGACCAGACCGTCTCCGGCCTGCCGAAAACGGTGGCGAGGAACTCGCCCAGCCAGCGCTTCAGGTGCATGTCCCAGATCAGCCGGCCGCCGAGATGATCGCGGCCGGGCTGCGCGCCCGGCAGTTCGAAGCGGTGCGCACCCCGCACCACCCAGCGGTGCATCATCACCCGCGTCAGCTCGGCATGGAACTGGATGCCCCAGGCATTGCCGCCGTAGCGGAACGCCTGGTTCGGATAGGTCTCCGAAGTGGCCAGCAGGGTCGCGTCGCGCGGCAGCGAAAAGCCCTCGCGATGGAACTGGTACACCATCTCTGGCCAGTGCATGAGCTTGCGGCCTTCCTCGGTCGCCTTGAGCGGATACCAGCCGATCTCGACCAGCCCCTGGCCATGCCCCTCGACCCTGCCGCCGAGATGATTGACCAGCATCTGCGCGCCGAGGCAGATGCCGAGGAACGGCCGGTTCTCCTTCAGCGGCACCGCCAGCCAGTCGGTCTCGCGCCGTACGAATTCCTCCTCGTCGTTGGCGCTCATCGGGCCGCCGAACATGACGGCACCGGCATGGTCGTCCAGCGTATCCGGCAGGGCGTCGCCAAGAGGCGGGCGCCTGATGTCGAGCGCGAACCCTTCCTCGACCAGAAGCTGGCCGACGCGACCGGGACTGGAGTTTTCCTGGTGCAGGACGACGAGAATCTTCGGCTTCTGATTCGAGGACATGTGAAAATTCGGGGACATATGAAAAAAAGTAGACGGCCTATTCGTCGTCCGCAACGCCGCGCGCGCCGGGAGCATGGGAAGCGGCGAGTTGGCGCGCCTCGACGCGGTCGCGGCGCTCGACGCCGATCAGCTCCGCCACGCGCCAGACGACGTTGTCTTCCATCTCGTTGAGCTCGCCGTCGGCATAGACGATCTCCCACATCAGACCGATGAAGGCCTTGCGGGCATCGGCGTCGAGATGGCGCTTGAGCACGCTGGTGAAGGCGTAGAGATCGATCGCCTCGTTGTCGGCCTTCTCGCCGGCCTGCGCCAATTGCTCGAGATCGGCGCCCGACACGCCGTAGGTCTCGCCGAGGATGGCCTTGAAGCGCTCCCATTCCGCGTCCTGGCGGACGCCGTCGGCATTCATGACATGGTAGAGCAGGGCGGACGCCGCAACGCGCGGATCGTCGTCGCCGGAGCGGTGCGCCGGGCCGCCACTCGGCAGGTCCTTGAGGAAGGAGAGAACGCGGTCGAACATAGAGGCTGCTTTCGGTTTCAGGGGGATCGTCCCGTAGAGGCGTTAGAAAAGACGGAAACGGCGCGGCGTCGTTTCGGTTTCCTCATCCTGCGGCTCGACGCCGGGATCGTCGGGCAGGGGCGGGCGCTTGTCCGTTTCGTCCGGCAGGTCCTCGACCGGGAGATCGAGCGGCACGGAGTCCGTCGCTTTTTCGGAAGCGGGGGCGGTGACCGCGTCGGCCTCGACGATTTTCGCCGGCGTGTCGGCGTCGGCCTGTCCCGCCACGACGATAGGAGCCGGGGGCCGGGTGTCGGGCTTCTTCGGGCCGGAAACAATGGTTTCGGTCTTTTCGCCGCTGCGGATGTCCGGCGCCGGGCCGGGCAAGGCCGGCTTCGCCGGCTCGTCGCCGTCCCCTGCGTTTTCGATCAGGTTGCCGACACGCTCCACCGGCGCGCGCCATTCGAAGGCGTCCAGTCGTCCGGTGACGGGCGAGGTCGGCGCCCAGCGCTCGGAGACGACGCCGTCCGCTACCCAGGCCGGGTCGCGCGGCGCGCGCACCGCCTTCGACAGAAGCTGGCGCACCTTGCCCTCGTCTCCTGTATCGGCCTCTTCGATGTCGGCGAGCAGGAGGTAGGCGCCCTCGCGGCGGTCCATGCGGATCGCCGCCTCGGCCTCGCGGCGGGCCAGCGCGAAGTCATGCGCGTCGAGCGCCGCGCGCGCCACCGCAAGTGAGGATTCGGCGTGGTTCTTCTTCATGTCCTGCAGCTTGCGGGCGCGCGCCAGCCGGTCGCGCACGGCGTCGCCCGGCCGGGCATGAACATAAAGCTCGGCGATCTCGGGATGCGGCTCGGCCCGCCATGCCGTTTCGAGGATCTTGGCGCCCTTGCGCACGTCGTTGTTGTCGAACAGCGCCTTCGCCGCGACAACCGCGGCCGGCGCGAAATCCGGTTCGAGCCTGTTGGCTTCGAGCGCTGCCGCGCGGGCGCCGCTTGGATCGGTCCGGGCGAGTGCTTCGGCCTTGGCGGTCAAAAGCACGGCGCGGCGCCGGTTCGCGACGGGGCGCTCGATCTGCTTTGTCGATTTCTGCGCCTCGACGAGCTTCAGCGCTCCGTCCCAGTCGCCACGCTCCGCCAGTTCGTCGATGGTCGAATCGGCGGCCCAGGCAAGCTGGGGCGCGGCGGCGGCCGCGCGGCCGGCGTAATGGCGGGCGGCATTGCGGTCGCCGAGCCGCTCGGCCTCGAGATAGAGACCGCGCAGGCCGAGCAGCCGCATCTCGGGATCGTCGAGCATGGCCTCGAACTTGGCGCGCGCCGTCTCGTGGTCGCCCTCCAGCAGCGAGGCCTGGGCGTCGAGCAGGTTGATCAGCGGCTCCTGGTCGGAGCTGATCAGCTTGGCGGCCTCCTTGCTCTTCCTGCGCGCCAGCGCCGCGTCGCCGGCGCCGGCGGCGATCATGCCGGTCGACAGCGCCTGATAGCCGCGGTCACGCCGGCGGGTCCTGAAATGGCGGGCGATGGCGTAGGGGCTGTTCCAGATCGATTTCACCAGCCACCAGACGATCATCACGGCGGCGACGACCGCCACGACGGCGACGGCGGCCACCATGAGGCTGACCTCGTACTGGTAGCCGCTGAAGGTGACGACCATGTCGCCTGGGCGGTCGGCCAGCCAGGAGAAACCGAGGCCGAGCGCGAAGACGACGAGAAGGAAGAGCAGGATGCGGATCATGTCGTCCTCAACCCTTCATCGCGCCGGAGATCAGCGCATCGATCCGAGACTCGACATCGAGCCGCGCCTTGAGCTTTTCGGCGAAACCGGCGCCGGCCGCCTTCACGGCATCCGGGAGCGTGTCGTATTCGGCCAGCGCCCTGGTGTAATCACCCTGCCTGACGGCCGCTTCCATGCGCGCCACCGTCTCGGGAACGCCCTTGCCTTCGACCGCGCCGATCGGGCGCACCTTGACCAGCGATTCGGCGCTGGAAAGCAGGCGCTGGAACACCCCCGCATTTGCGTCCACCGGCTCGGCGGCCGCCACCATCGCGTTCGCCGCCTCGCTCATCCGGCCGGCGATCTCCGCGCGCGTCGGCACGCCCTTGTCGGCATAGGGACGCAGCGCGGCGATTTCAGGCGCGTCTGGCGTGATGGCCGCGAAAGTGTCGAGCTCGGCAGCGAAAGGACCGCCGCGATCGAGCGCGGACTTGAGCGCCGAAGCGGCGATGGCCAGCGCGATCTTGGGTTGCGAGGCCTGCGCGTCCACCTTGGCCGAAAGCTGCGAGACCGATTGTTCGAGTGCCGACAGCTTGCTCTCCTGCGCGGTCGAGGCCGCGCCGGCGGACTTCACCAGCGCGTCCAGCGCGGCGAGCTTTTCGTTGACGGGGCCGAGATCGGCGGGTGCGCCCGCGCCGTTCTGGCCGGCAGCTTCGACCGCCTTTTCAAGGTCCGCGACCTTGTCGGAGAGCGCCGATACGGTCTGGTTGTCACCGCCGGACCCGCCGGACCCACTCGCCGACTGCAGTGCGGCGACATCCGTCTTCACCTGGTCGAGGGCTGTGGACAGATTGTCGACCTTCATGCCGAGGCCGCCGTCGCCGGCATTTTTCAGCGCGGTCAACTGGCCGCGCAGGTCGGCGATCTGGTCGTCGATGCCGGTGGTATTCGTGGCCACGGCGCCCGGCGCGCCGATCACGCCGGCATATTGCAGCACGCCGGCGCCCGCCAGGGCGACGGCGCCGCCGATCAGGCCGGCCGCGACAGTGCCGATGCCGCCGCCTTTGCGCCGGGGAGGCTGTGATGCGGTCGCGGCAGCGTCGGTGTCATGACTGCTTGCGGGGGACTCGCTCTCGGGTGCGCTCGAGGCGGGGGAGGGCGGCGGCGTGTCGTCGAAACCGTAACCGGACGCGTGGGGCGAAGCGGCGCGGGCGTGGGCTTCGCCGCCGCTCCTTTCGGCCTGCGCTTCTTCATGTTCTGCGGCGACGCGCGCGGCTTCGTCGTGCTCCCAGGGCTCGAAATCTGCCTCTTCGGCGCGCATGGCTTCCTGCGCGGGAGAATCCTCCACCGCCTCCGGCGGTTGCTTCCCGGTCTCGGCAGTTGCCGCGGTCGAAGCCTGCGCATCAGACGAAGCCTGCGCCTGTGCGCCTGTCTCGTCGATGCGCGAGACCTCGCCGGGCTCCAGTTCGATGGTCACCGGATCCCGGCGGTTCTTCGAATGCCGCGTCTTCGGCGTCTTGACCATGCTTGGCTCCGCTTCTCGTCCCGGCCGCCGATGGAAGGCGCCGGGCTCGGGTCGTTCAGGGGCTTCCTAGGCAATAGCACACCACCAAGCTGTGAAAAGGGGCGGCGTGATGGCGCGGCCTATTCGCTTTTTTGTGTGCTCTTGCGCAGCAGCGCCAGCAGGTCGTTCTCGTCCGGGCGTGACGGCGTGACGGCGGCAGGGCCGAAAGCCGCGCCGATCCGCTGCGAAAGCGCAAGGATACGGGCGTTTTCGAACAGGCCGGCGAGCGCGGGCCTTGCGATCAGGTCGCGCGCGACTTCTGCGGCCTTGACGGAATAGAGCAGCACCGCGTCGACCGGGCCGCCGGAAAGTCGGGTGCGGACCTTTTCATCGGAATAAACAACGGCGAGGGTGTCGTAGGTCTCGATCGGGCAAACCGTCACGCCTGCCTTTGAAAGACGGTCCTCGAAGCCGGGAAATCGAACACGCCCGCACAGATAGGCAAGCTTCCGGCCTGCCAGGCCCGCTGCGATCGACCGGGCCAGCCCGGCGGCGTCGCCGGGACCCTCGGTCACGGTGCGGAAGCCTGCGGCGCGGGCGGCTTCTGCGGTCCGTTTCCCTACCGCATGGCAGGGCAGCGCGGCGAGCCGCGCGATCAGGGCCGGCGGCGCGTGACGCAGCGCGTTGGCGCTGGTGACGGCGACCGCGGCCGTGTCAGGCGCCGCCGCATCGGGATCGACCGATAGCGGTCGGGTTTCCGACAGAGGCAGCAGGATCGCGTCGAGGCCGAGAGCGCGAAGCCGCGCGGCGGTGCGGGCCGCGCCCGGTTCGGGCCGCGTCACCAGGACGCGCACTCAGCGCCACCCCTCGAAGAATTCCTCCCCGGCCCTGGCGCGGATCTCGGCGCCGGCCCTTGCGCCGATCGCTGCGGCGTCGGCGGCCGCGCCCGACGCCGAGATCTCATGCGTCTTCGTCCCGTCCGGGGTCAGGATCAGTCCGCTGAAGGACAGGGCTTCGCCGGCGATCGACGCATAGCCGGCGATCGGGGTGCGGCAGGAGCCGTCGAGCGCCGCCAGGAAGGCGCGTTCGCAAGCCAGCGCCCGGCCGGTCGCGGTGTCGTGGATCGGCGCCAGCAGGCGCTCCGTCGCGGTGTCGCCGATACGGGATTCGATGGCGATCGCTCCCTGGCCGGGACAGGGCGGAAAGGCGTCGAGCGGCATGATGTCGGTGGCGACCTGATCGAGGCCGACGCGCTTCAAGCCGGCCAGCGCCAGGATAGTGCCGTCGGCGACGCCTTCCTCCAGCTTGCGCAGCCGGGTCTGCACATTGCCGCGGAACAGCACGACGTCGAGGTCGGGGCGCATGCGCCGGATCAGCGCCTGCCGCCGCAGCGACGACGAGCCCACCCGCGCGCCGTGCGGCAGGTCGGCGATGCGCGCCGCCGCCTTGCCGATGAAGGCGTCGCGCGCGTCCTCGCGCGGCAGGAAGGCAGAGAGTTCCAGTCCATCCGGCAGCACGGTCGGCATGTCCTTGGAGGAATGGACCGCGATGTCGATGCGGCGGTCGAGCAGCGCCTCCTCGATCTCCTTGGTGAACAGGCCCTTGCCGCCGGCGTCCGCCAGCGCCCGGTCCTGGATGCGGTCGCCGCTGGTCGTGATGACGACGATCTCGAAGGCCGCTTCCGGCAGGCCGTGCGCCGCCATCAGCCGGGCGCGCGCCTCGTGCGCCTGCGCCAGCGCCAGCGGGCTGCCGCGTGTTCCGATCCTCAATTCTGTTCGCATGGGCCTGTTTGCATGGCGCGCGGTCCGTGATAACCCCGATTTGCTCCGGCACACTCCTATCGGGGAACGGAACACCGGGCAACAATCGAGGTTTGCGGCGATTTGATCCGGGTCCTGGGCATCGAGACGAGTTGCGACGAGACGGCGGCGTCGGTCGTCGGTCTCGACGCGGACGGATCGTGCGTCCTCTCCCCGCGCATTCTTTCCAATGTCGTGTTGTCCCAGATCGCCGAGCACGCGGCCTTCGGCGGCGTGGTGCCGGAGATCGCGGCGCGCGCCCATGTCGAGGCGCTGGACGGCATCGTCGAGGCCGCGCTCGCCGATGCAGGGACCGATCTTTCCGAGGTGGATGCGGTGGCCGCGACCGCCGGCCCCGGCCTCGTCGGCGGGCTGATCGTCGGGTTGATGACGGCCAAGGCGATCGCTGCGGCGGCGGGCAAGCAGCTCATCGCGATCAATCATCTGGAAGGCCATGCGCTGACGGCGCGGCTGACCGACGGGCTGGAGTTTCCCTATCTGCTGCTGCTGGTGTCGGGCGGGCATACGCAGATCGTGCGCGTCGGCGGAGTCGGCGACTACCAGCGCTGGGCGACGACCATCGACGATGCGCTCGGTGAGGCCTTCGACAAGACCGCCAAGATGCTCGGCCTTCCCTATCCCGGTGGGCCGAACGTGGAGAAGGCGGCAGCGGGCGGCGATGCCGCGCGCTTCGCCTTCCCGCGCCCCATGAAGGGGTCCCATCAACCGGATTTCTCCTTCTCCGGTTTGAAGACGGCCGTGCGCCAGGCCGCCAGCGCCATCGCGCCGCTGTCTGAGCGGGATGTCGCCGACATCTGCGCGTCTTTCCAGGCAGCGGTGGCGGATGCGCTGGCGGACCGGGTGCGGCGGGCGCTGGCGCGGTTCCGCGCCGAATATCCCGATATAAGCGAGCCGGCGCTGGTCGTGGCCGGCGGCGTTGCCGCCAACCGCATGGTCAAGGGCACGCTGGAGGATCTTTGCCGGGAAGCGGGCTTCCGCTTCGTCGCGCCGCCCTTGAAGCTGTGCACCGACAATGCGGCGATGATCGCCTGGGCGGGCATCGAGCGCATCCGCACCGGATTGGCCGACGAGGACGACGGTTTTTCCTTCGTGCCGCGCTCGCGCTGGCCGCTGGACGGCCTGTCGGCCCCGGTCGTCGGCTCCGGCCGCAGGGGCGCCAAGGCATGAGCCATTATTTATCGCAGCCCCGGATGAAGTCGCCCTCACCTCCCTGGGGCGAGGGGGAACTGCCGCGCACCCCCACCCCTAACCCCTCCCCACAAGGGGGAGGGGGACGCCGACACCGCCGTTTCGCCCAGGATCGCCGACGTTGGCGCAGGGGAGCACCGTCGCAAAGTTCCCCTCCCCCTTGTGGGGAGGGGTTAGGGGTGGGGGTGCATCGCCCTATGCGACTGTCCTTCTTGAGGGAAGGTGTCAGAAGCGAGGGGGCCGAAACCGAAAACAATAGATCGATCATCTTCTCCGTCGCAGCCGTAGGGTGCGAAACATGACGCCGTGGCGTGTCGCGGTGCTGGGCGGCGGGGCCTGGGGGACGGCGCTGGCGCTCGCCATGCTTCGGGCCGGCCATGCGGTCAGCCTGTGGGCGCGCGACGCGGCGCTCGTCGAGGCGATCACGCGCGGCGCGAACCCGCGCTACCTGCCCGGCATTAAGCTCGAAAACGGAATTTCAGCGACCACGGAGATCGCACAGGCGCTTGCCGGCGCGGACTGCGTGCTGGCCGCGACGCCGGCGCAGTCGCTGCGCGCGGTGCTTGGCATCGCCGCAGCGCATGTGCCTGCCGGCGTCCCGCTGGTCCTGTGCGCCAAGGGCATCGAGCGCGCGACCGGCGACCTGCTTTCGGCGATCGTGGAGGAGGCGCTGCCCGGCAATCCGGTCGCGGCGCTCTCCGGACCGAGTTTTGCGACCGACGTGGCGCGCGGCCTGCCGACCGCCGTCGTGGTCGCCGCCCGCGAGGGGGAACTGGCCGGCGACCTGGCACAGCGGTTCTCGGCCGCCAACCTGCGCTGCTATTCCAGCGACGACCTGACCGGCGTGGAGATCGGTGGTGCGCTGAAGAACGTCTTCGCCATCGCCGCCGGCGCCGTCACCGGGGCGGGGATCGGCGCCAGTGCGCAGGCGGCGATGGTGACGCGCGGCTTCGTCGAGCTGCGCCGCATCGGCGCCGCCTTCGGAGCGCGCCCGGAGACGCTGATGGGACTTTCCGGCCTCGGCGATCTTCTGCTCACCTGCTCGTCGGCCCAGTCGCGCAACTTCGCCTACGGGCTGGCGCTCGGGCGCGGCGAGGCGCTGGCCGGCCTGCCGCTCGCCGAGGGCGTTCCCACCGCCGCGATCGCGGCCCGCTTGGCCGCCGAAAACGGCATCGACGCACCGATCATCGCGGCGGTCGCGGCCATATTGGAAGGGCACCTTTCCATCGGCGAGGCCGTTTCTGCGCTGATGACGCGCCCGTTGAAAACCGAATCCGAAGCCTGAGAGGACACCATGCTTTTCGCCATCATCTGCAAGGACAAGCCCGGCGCGCTGCAACTGCGCATGGACACGCGGCCCGAACACGTCGCCCATCTCGAAAAGCTGAACGGCGAGAAGAAACTGGCCTTCGCCGGCCCGTTCCTCGACGCCGACGGCAAGCCGGACGGCAGCATGGTGGTGGTGGAGGCCGCCGACAGGGCGGGCGCCGAGGCGCTCGCCGCCGCCGATCCCTATGCCAGGGCCGGCCTTTTCGCCAGCGTCGAGGTCCGCCCGTGGACCTGGACGTTCAACAAGCCGGCCGGCGCCTGACCGGCCGAACTGCGGGACGACGCGATGAATTACTGGCTGTTCAAGTCCGAGCCGTTCAAATTCTCCTTCGAGCAGTTGAAGGCGCTCGGCAGGAAGGGCACGCAATGGGACGGCGTGCGCAACTATGCGGCGCGCAACAACATGAAGGCCATGAAGGTCGGCGACCTCGGCTTCTTCTATCATTCCAACGAGGGGCTCGACATCGTCGGCATAGCCGAGGTCTGCGCCGAGGCGCATCACGATACGACCACGGATGACCCGCGCTGGGAATGCGTCGACATCCGCGCCGTGCGCGACGTGCCGACGCCGCCGACGCTGGCCGACATCAAAGCCAATCCCAAGCTGGAGGAGATGGCGCTGGTTCGGCTCGGCCGCCTTTCGGTGCAGCCGGTGACCCGGCAGGAATGGGAGGAAGTCTGCCGCATGGGCGGGGTCGACCCGGCGCCGTGAGGTAGAAGCTTATACCTTCCTTTTGTGTCGCAGCAATCGGTTGTACCCCCACCCCTATCCCCTCCCCGCAAGGGGGAGGGGGACTTTGCGGTTGCGCTACAGTGCGCCGACGGCCGGGATTTTTTGGCCGAAAACGGCGATGTCGGCGTCTCCCTCCCCCTTGCGGGGAGGGGACAGGGGTGGGGGTGATGCGAGGGTATGACAGCGGAAGAATTTGAAACCTTCATCCTCGACAACACGGCGCCGATGGCGCCGCCGCATGTGCCCGAGATCACCCTCAGGCTGGCGGACGAGGCGCATGAGCTTTGGCACCGCACCGAGGAGGAGCTGGCCGAAATCGGCCTGCCGCCGCCCTTCTGGGCCTTTGCATGGGCCGGCGGACAGGGGCTGGCGCGCTACGTGCTGGACAATCCCGAAATCGTGCGTGGACGGCGTGTGCTCGATTTCGCCTCCGGGTCGGGGCTGGTGGCGATCGCGGCCGCATCGGCGGGCGCCGCCGACGTGCTTGGAACCGACATCGATCCCTTCTGCGCCGCCGCCGTGCGCCTCAACGCGCTGGCGAACGGCGTGAGGATCGGCTTCACCGCGGACGACCTGGTTGGGCGAGACGGGGATTGGGACGTGATCCTCGCCGGCGACGTCTTCTACGACAGGCCATTCGCCGAGAGGCTGTCGCCGTGGTTCGGCGCGCTGAGGGTGCGTGGCGCCGAGATCCTGATCGGCGACCCGGGCCGCGCCTACCTGCCGAAATCCGGACTGGAGAGGTTGGCTGTCTACGAAGTGCCGGTGACGCGGGCGCTGGAGGATTCGGAGGTCAAGCGCACGACGGTGTGGCGGCTCGGCTGAACGCCGCGCGGGATGGTTTTCTTGGCCCATCCGGGTCGGTCAAACCGGCTTGCACGGACGTGCCGTTCGGGTGCATCTGTCTGTATGCCGCGCATGGCGGGTCGCAAGGGAGAGAACGACGATGCTGAAGGGAATCGATCCGCTGCTCAACGCGGATGTGTTGCAGGCGCTTGCCGCGATGGGGCATGGCGACGACCTGATCATCGCCGACGCCAATTTCCCCGCCGATGCCATCGGGCGCGCGACGACGATCGGCAGGCCGCTGCGCATCGACGCGCCGTCGGGCGCCGTGGCGCGGGCGGTGCTGTCGCTCTACCCGCTCGACAGCTTCGTCGACGCCGCCGCCGCGCGCATGCAGATCGTCGGCAGGCCGGACGAGATCGCGCCGGTGCAGATCGAGGTGCAGGCCGAGATCGACGCGGCGGAAGGCAAGCCGTGGCCGATGATCGGCATCGAGCGCTACGCCTTCTACGAGCGTGCGAAGAAGGCCTATTGCGTGATCCAGACGGGCGAACTGCGGGTCTACGGCTGCTTCGCGCTGCGCAAGGGCGTCATCGCGCCGAAGGCCGGCTGAGCGGGACATGTCCTGGGCGCTGGGCTGTAGATTTCGGTTGCGGCCAGCGCTGGCGAGACTGATCTGACGCAGACAGTTTCTGCGGAAGAGACTGTACGGCAGCAGTTGATCACAATGCGGAGATGTTCCGGACTGGATCAGGGATGGCTACGACCGGCCCATCACCCCGCGATCCTTCCGCCCTGCAGCGGCCTTGGCGCGCCGGTGGTCGAGGGAAAGCTGATCGGCAGGCCGCGCAGCGTGCGAACCGCCAGGAAAGCGAAGCATTCGGCCTCCACGGCGTCGCCGCGCCAACCCAGCGTATCGGCCGAAACGGCTTCCACGCCGGCACGCTGCTCGATCATCGCCATCAGCGTCGGGTTGTGCCGTCCGCCGCCGCTGACGAACAGCCGGGTCGGGCGCACCGGCAGCAGGTCGAGCGCCTTGCCCACCGCGGCGGCGGTGAAGGCGGTCAGCGTGGCGGCGCCGTCCGCGTCGGATAAGCCGTCCGCCATGGCGGCGGTGAAAGAGAAGCGGTCGAGCGACTTCGGATAGGGCGCGACCAGATAGGGGTGGTCGAGCAGCCGGGCCAACCGCTCCTCGTCCACCGTGCCGGAGGCGGCGAGCGCGCCGTTGCGGTCCATTTCGCCCAGGCCGCGCGCCCTGACGAAATCGTTGATCGGTGCGTTGGCCGGGCCGGTGTCGAAGGCGACGATGTCGGTGGCGCCGTCCCACCAGCTTATGTTGCCGACGCCGCCGAGGTTCAGGATCGCGGTGTTGCCGTCGGCGCCGGACGCGCCCAGCAACGCCGCGTGATAGGCCGCCGCCAGCGGAGCGCCCTGTCCGCCGGCGCGGATGTCGGCAGTGCGGAAATCCCAGACGACCGTTGCGCCGAGCAGTTCGTGCATTAGCGCGCCGTCGCCGAGTTGGCGGGTGTCGCCGGTGCGGCCGGCGGTCGGAGGGCGATGCAGCACGGTCTGGCCGTGGAAGCCGACAACGCCGATATCGGCCATGGCCATGCCGCTGTCTTCCACCAACGCGCTGACCGCGGCCGATTGCGCGCGCGTCAGCGCTTCCTCGGCGGTTGCGAAGATAGCGGGCTCGGGGCCGTCGAAATTCCAGGCGAGCGCTTCCTGCTGCGCCTTGCGCAGCATCTCGGTGATTCCGGGCGGATAGGGCGCCAGCGCGTAGGGGCCGAATTCCTCTATTCTTTCGCCGTCGGTCCTCAGCATCGCCACGTCGATATTGCCGTCCAGCACGGTGCCGGTCATCAGGCCGACGGCCCATATCGGATTCATTGTATGGCTCCCTGGTCGTAGGTGTGTTTGCCGGCCGGTTACGTCTGTGTTCCCGCCGCCTCGGCCAGCAGCCAGTCGCGGAAGGCGACGATTCGCGGATCGTCGGCGTTGCGCGCGGGATAGACCAGATAATAGGCGAAGTCGCGTCCCACGGTGATGCCGAGCTCGAAGGGGCGGACGAGGCGGCCCTCGGCGATGTCGCCGGCCACCACGGTCAGTTCGGCGAGCGCCACGGCGTTGCCATCGAGCGCGGCCTGCACGGCGTCGGTGCCGGTTCCGAAGACCACGACGCGGCTGTCGTCGAAATCGTCGACGCCAGCGGCCGCCATCCACATGCGCCAGTTTGGCCACGTCACGCCGCGCCGCGACCATTCGATATGCGCGAGCGTGTGGCGAAACAGGTCGCGCGGTTCCCTGAGCGGCGGCCCGGAGGCCAGCAGCTTGGGGCTGCAGACCGGGACGATGACGTTCTCGAACAGACGATGGCTGGCGAGGCCGGGATATCTGCCGGCGCCGAAACGGATGGCCACGTCGATGTCGTCGGCGTCGAAGTCGCGCACTTCGTAGCTGATGTCGAAGCGCAGCTCGACGTCGGGGCTGGCCTTGCGGAACGATTCGACGCGCCGCATCAGCCAGCGTGTCGCGATCTGGGGATCGACGGAGACCTTTAACTGCTCGGCGTTGCGCGCCGTTTTCTGCGCCCGCGTCACCGCCCGGGCCAGTAGGTCGAGCGCTTCGGCGGCGGCCTCCGCCATTAGGGCGCCCGCCTCGGTCAGGCGCATGGCGCGGCTGGTGCGCGTGAACAGCGCCAGGGCGAGCTGGTCCTCGATTTCCTTGATCTGATGACTGACGGCCGCCGCCGTCAGGCCGAGTTCGTCGGCGGCGCGGGTGAAGTTGAGATGGCGGGCGGCCGCTTCCAGCGTGCGCAGGGCACGTGTGCCGGGCAGAAGGCGGAACATCTTCAAATTCCGTTTGACGATCGAGCAAAAACTACTCGTTTCCCCTTTTGATTTCAATGTCGGACAATCCAGGCATGAAATGAACATCAAGCCGGATTTGCCGTCCGGAGAAGGATGAACCCCATGTCCGACTTTGCCCTGAAACCCGCCGCCGCGCGCGCGCCGGCGCTTCACATCGTCCTCGATTGGCTGAAGCAGGCGAGGGTGGCCGCGCGGCTGCCGGTCCCGGCGCCGGCTTCCCCGCCGGATCCGCTGGCTTGCGATGTCGGCCTCGACCGGGAGGAGATCGTCCGCAAGGTCGATCGCGGCTCGGTGGAGATCGGCCTGCTCAGCCTTGGCTGGCAGCCGCCCAGGACATCGTCGCGCCGCTGAGGCGATGGCGGCCGGTCCGCCTTTACGTGGAGATCAGCGGATCACCTTGAGGACGGTGGCGCTGGAAAGATGCGGCAGCAGGCGGGCCATGGTGCGCGCGCTCACCGCCACGCAGCCCTGCGTCGGCGTGAACCCGTCGCGGGCCAGATGAAAGAAGATCGCGCTGCCGCAGCTGCGGCGGCGCGGCACGACGTTCCAGCCGAGCACCAGGCAGGCGTCGTAGAGCCGGTCGTCGCGCTTCATGCGCTCGTGGCTGGCGCCGTAGGGGATGCGCACCGGCCGGTTGTAGTTGCGGTCGTCGGGCACTTCGCACCAGCCGAGATCCGCGCCGATCGGCCGCATCGCCAGGCGGGTTTTCCTTGCGTCGGCGAAGTGGTCGTCGCGGAAATAGCCGGACAGGATGCGCATGGCGGCAAGGGGCGTGGCGCCGTCGCCCTCGCGCTTGTTGGCCGAGATGCCGCCGCGCCCGAGCGCACAGGGAAACACCAGCCGTCCCGCCCTCAGAAGCCCCTGTGTGGGGTGTCCGGGCCGGGCATGGACGACGAGCGTTCGCAGCGGCGCCGGCAAAATTCGCTCTTTCCCCTTGTTTCCGCCTTTTTTCTTGTATGATCGTGCCACGGAACAAATCACTGTGATCGGCTGTTGTTGCGGCCAGCTTCCGCATAAATGTTCGGCCGTCAACAGTGCCCTGTCTTGTTTTTTGATTTTGAAACAACGGATTGACCAATGACTTCACGCACCATTCTCATCGTCGACGATGACGAGGACCTGCGCACCACGCTGGTCGAGCAATTGTCGCTCTACGAGGAATTCACGGTCCTGCAGGAAACGACGGCCGCCAAGGGAATAGCAACGGCGCGGGCCGGCATGGTGGACCTGCTCATCATGGATGTCGGCCTGCCCGACATGGATGGCCGCGAGGCGGTCAAGCTGCTGCGCAAAGGCGGCTACAAGGCGCCGATCATCATGCTGACCGGCCACGACACCGATTCCGACACGATCCTGGGGTTGGAAGCGGGCGCCAACGACTATGTGACCAAGCCGTTCCGCTTCGCCGTGCTGCTTGCCCGCATCCGCGCGCAGCTGCGCCAGCACGAGCAGAGCGAGGACGCGACCTTCGTCATCGGCCCCTACACCTTCAAGCCGAGCCAGAAGCTGCTTCTCGACCAGCGCGGCGGCAAGGTGCGGCTGACGGAGAAGGAGGCGTCGATCATCAAGTATCTCTATCGCGCCGAACAGAAGGTGGTTACCCGCGACGTGCTGCTGGAAGAGGTGTGGGGATACAATTCCGGCGTCACCACGCATACGCTGGAAACGCATGTCTACCGGCTGCGGCAGAAGATCGAGCGCGACCCTTCCAATGCCGAGATCCTGGTGACCGAAAGCGGCGGCTACAGGCTCGTGCCCTGATTTTTCGGCCGGGCCTGTCATTGACGTTGTCTTGTTAAACTTTTTACTGGCCTAATTGCGTCCGGGCAGGGGTCGCGCGAGGAGGGAACGACCTGACGGTCCGGGGACTTGACTGATGGCGCTGGACGACGATGTCCGCATCCTGTCCGGCGTGGAGCTGTTCGAGGGCTTCACGCCCGAACAGTTGCGTTTGCTTGCCTTCGGCGCGGAGACGACCCATCTCCCCGCCGAGCGCAAGCTCTATCGCGAGGACGACGAAGCCGATTCGGCCTATGTCGTGATCAGCGGCCGGATCGTTCTCTATCGCGAGGCCGAAGGCCGGGGCGAACCCGTCGGACACGCGGGACCGGGCGCGATCCTGGGCGAACTGGCGCTGATCGCCGACACGCGCCGGATGACCAGCGCTTCCGCCGAGACCGATTCGCAGGTGCTGCGGCTGAACCGCAGGATGTTCCGCCGCATCCTCGAGGAATATCCCGATATCGCCGTCATCCTGCATCGCCGCGTCGCCGAGCAATTGCAGGCGCTGGTGAGGCGCATTGAGGAAGCGGCCTCGCGCTTCGGCGGCTGAACGAAAGGATCGGGAGCCGACATTCTTTCGTTGATCGCGGTGGAGGTTTGCCGCTACAGCCTTCCCATGCCTCGTTCCTGAGGCGCCAGCGGAAAGGTTCCGTCAGCCCATGTCCCTGCTTCCCGACCATCTCCTCGCCGGCTATCGCAACTTCATCACCGGACGCTATGTGAGCGAAAGCGACCGCTACCGCTCGCTGGCGCGCGAAGGCCAGGCGCCGGAAACGATGATCATCGCCTGCTGCGATTCGCGCGCCGCGCCCGAGACCATTTTCGACGCCGGCCCCGGCGAACTCTTCGTGCTGCGCAACATCGCCAACCTGGTGCCGCCCTACGAGCCGGACAACGAATTCCATTCCACGTCCGCCGCGCTCGAATTCGCCGCCCTGGCCCTGAAGGTGAAAAACATCGTCGTCATGGGTCACGGCCGCTGCGGCGGCATCAAGGCCGCGCTCGACCATGCGGAGCCCTTGTCGCCGGGCGATTTCATCGGCAAGTGGATGAGCCTGATCGGACCGGCCGCCGAGACGGTCGCCGCGTCGAAGATGATGACGGACAGCGAACGACGCACGGCCCTGGAACGCATCTCGATCCGCTATTCGATCGCCAATCTCAGGACCTTTCCGCGAATCAAGGCGCTCGAGGAGACGGGCGAGCTTGTTCTGCACGGGGCCTGGTTCGACGTCTCGACCGGCGAATTGTGGGCGATGAACAAGGAAACCGGTGATTTCGAGAAGCCGGACGTGGCCTGAGGCTTCTTCGCGCGAACGGCAGGTTGCGGGAGACGGTGGACGGTCCTACATCGGGATCGTCCCGCCATTCCGCTTAATCGAGAGCCTTTGCCCGTGCCCCTCTCCGTCGATCTCGCCACCCATCCGCTCACGCACTGGACCGGGCCGCTCGGCCTGCCGGACTTCACCCGCATCGGCGACGGCGATTTTTCTCCCGTCTTCGACGCCGCGCTGAAAGCGCATGAAGCGGAGATCGAAGCGATCGCCGGCGACGTCGCCCGGCCGACCATCGACAATACGCTCGCGGCGCTGGAGCTTTCGGGCCTAGCGCTCGACCGTGTCTCGTCGATCTTCTGGTGCAAGGCCGGCGCCGACACCAACGAGACGATCCAGGCGCTGGAGCGCCAGATCTCGCCGAAGATGTCGCGGCATTTCTCCGCCATCTCGATGAACGAGAAACTGTTCTCCCGCATCGACGACCTCTACCGGCGCCGCGCGGAACTCGGTCTCGACGCCGAGACGTTGCGCGTGCTGGAGAAGACATGGAAAGGGTTCGTCCGCTCCGGCGCGAAGCTTTCGGACGACGGCAAGAAGCGGCTCGCCGCCATCAACGAGGACCTGTCCTCGCTCGGCACGACATTCGGCCAGAACGTGCTCGCCGACGAGCGCGACTGGGCGCTGTTCCTCGAGGAGGCGGACTTGGCGGGCCTCCCCGCTTTCCTGAAAAGCGCCATGGCGGAAGCGGCCGAGACGCGCGGCCACAAGGGTCGCTACGCGGTGACGCTGTCGCGTTCGATCTACGAGCCGTTCACGACGTTTTCCGAGCGACGCGACCTGCGCGAAACGGCCTGGTGCGCCTTCACCATGCGCGGCCAGAACGGCGGCGCCTCCGACAACACCGCGGTGGTCCGCGACATGCTCAAGCTGCGCGCGGAGAAGGCGAAGCTGCTCGGCTACGACAGCTTCGCGGCGCTGAAGCTCGACGACACAATGGCCAAGACGCCACAGGCCGTGCACGACCTGCTCGACCCGGTGTGGCGGAAGGCGCTCGAAAAGGCAGCCGCCGACCAGGCGCAGATGGAGACGCTGGCGGCGGATGCCGGCAGCAACGAAAAATTCGCGGCCTGGGACTGGCGCTTCTGGCAGGAGAAGCTGAGGGCGAAGACCTTCGCCTTCGACGAGGCCGAACTGAAGCCGTATCTGCAGCTCGACCACGTCATCGAGGCGTGTTTCGACGTGGCGACGCGCCTGTTCGGTGTCAGCTTCGAGGAGAAGAAGGGCATCGCCGCCTGGCATCCCGACGCGCGCACGTTCCTGGTCAGGAATGCCGACGGCTCCGAGCGCGGCGTCTTCCTGGCCGATTATTACGCGCGGCCGTCGAAACGGTCGGGCGCCTGGATGAGCAGCCTGCAGTCCGGCTACCGGCTGGGCGACGGCTCCAGCCCGATCATCTACAACATCATGAATTTCGCCAAGCCGCCGGCCGGCGAGGCCGCACTTCTTTCGGTCGACGAGGCGCGGACGCTGTTCCACGAATTCGGCCACGCGCTGCACGGCCTGCTGACGGAGGTGACGTGGCCGACTGTCTCCGGCACCTCGGTCAGCCGCGATTTCGTCGAACTGCCGTCGCAGCTCTACGAGCACTGGCTGACGGTGCCTGAGGTGCTGGAGAAACATGCGCTGCATGTGGAGACCGGCGCGCCGATGCCGAAGGCGCTGCTCGACAAGATGCTGGCGGCACGCACCTTCGGCGCCGGCTTCGCCACCACCGAGTTCACCGCCTCGGCGCTGATGGACATGGCCTATCATGCGCGCGCCGAGGCGCCGGCCGAGCCGCTCGCCTTCGAGGCGGAAACGCTCGCCCGCCTCAATATGCCCGACACCATCGCCATGCGCCATCGCACTCCGCATTTCGGGCACGTCTTCGCCGGCGACGGCTATTCCGCCGGCTACTATTCCTACATGTGGTCGGAAGTGCTGGACGCCGACGCCTTCTCCGCCTTCGAGGAGGCTGGCAATCCGTTCGATCCGGCGCTGGCGCAGAAGCTCAAGGATAATATCTACGCCGCCGGCGGCTCGAAGGACCCGGAAGACCTCTACAAGGCGTTCCGCGGCAAGATGCCGACGGCGGATGCCATGATGGAGAAGCGCGGGCTGGTGTAGGGGGGCGGGTTGATCCATGTGCACTCGACCAACTGTCGCCCAGGCGATTTCCTGAAGTCGGCTGTCGAGCACCCCCACCCTTAATCCCTCCCCACAAGGGGGAGGGAGACGCTGACGCCGTTACCTTGTCTAAATCGCCAACGTTTGCGGGCTGTGGCGCCGCCGCGAAGTCCCCCTCCCCCTTGTGGGGAGGGGTTAGGGGTGGGGGTACGCAGCCTTCTGCAATTAACTGCTCAGGGCAAGAATCAGGGCCTCAGCCCTTTAAGCTCGCCCCGATCAGAAGCTCTGCGTTCTTCGCCACCGATTGCGACGGGCCGCCGGGGCCGAAAAGCTGGGCGGAGATGTAGGCGCCTTCGATCAGCAGCAGCAGGCCGTCGCCGAGTTCGTCGGCGTCGCGGGCGCCCATCGCGGCGGCCATGGCGCGCAGGCGGCGGCGGAGTTCCTTCTTGTTGTCCTCGCTGACCAGCCGGGCGGGATGCTCGGGTTCCGGATATTCCACCGCCGCGTTGGTCATGCCGCAGCCGCGGTAGCCGGGTTTTTGCGAGCGCTTGGCGACGCGCGACAGGAAGGCGAGGATCTGGGCGCGCGGGTCGCCGGGATGCGCCGCCACCGCCTCGTCGAAGCGTTCCCAGAATTCCTCGTCGTAGCGGCGCAGGTAGGAGGCCGCCAACTCGTCCTTGGAGGGGAAGGAGCGGTAGAGGCTCGGTTTGGTGACGCCGGCCTTCCTGACGACCTCGTCGACGCCGATCGCCCTTATGCCCTGCCGATAGAACAGGTCCCGCGCCACGTTGAGGATCTTGTCGGCGGCGCGCAGCGGCGTTTCATTCTGGCCGCTGATCGACGGATCAATATTTTTGTCTTCAGTCATGGCGTGGTTCGGTTGACAATGTTACCGATCGGTACGTATTGGTTGCGGATCGAATCTGGAACGTACCGGTAAGTAACATGAACAGCAGCCTCGCTCAATCCCGACCGCGCTCTCGGCCTTTCGGCCAGAACTACGCGTTCGTCGTCATCGGCGTCATTTTCGTGTGCCTGCTGATCGCGGCCGGCTTGCGTTCGGCACCGGCGGTGATGATGCTTCCGCTGGAAGACGCCTTCGGCTGGCGGCGCGACGTGATCTCCTTCGCCGCCGCCACGGGCATCCTGCTCTACGGCCTGACCGGGCCCTTCGCGGCGGCGCTGATGGAGCGCATCGGCCTGCGCCGCACGCTGGTCGGCGCGCTGGCGCTGATGTCGGCCTCGATCGCCTCCAGCCTGCTGATGACCCAGCCGTGGCAGTTGGTGGCGACGTGGGGCGTCTTTTCCGGTATCGGCTCGGGTGCCGTGGCGATGGTGCTTGGCGCCACGGTGGTCACACGCTGGTTCAAGACCAATCGCGGCCTGATGATGGGGCTGATGTCGGCCTCCAGCGCCACCGGCCTTTTGGTGTTCCTGCCGCTGCTCGCCTCCCTGGCGGAATCCGGCGGTTGGAAGCCGGTAGCGGTGGCCGTCTCGATCGCCACGGCCTGCCTGATCCCGCTGGCTTTCCTGCTGGTGCCGGAACGGCCTGCCGCCATCGGCACGGTCCGCTATGGCGCCGACGCCGACGACGTGCCTCCGGTCTCGCCCGCGGCACAAGGCAATTTCATTGCTCATACGTTCGGCATGCTGCGTCGCGCCGCCGCCACGCGCAACTTCTGGTATCTCTTCGCCACCTTCTTCATCTGCGGCTTCACCACCAACGGGCTGGTGGGCACGCACCTGATCGCCTTCTGCGGCGACAACGGCATCAGCGAGGTGAAGGCCGCGGGCCTGCTCTCGATGATGGGCATCTTCGACCTGATCGGCACGACGTTCTCCGGCTGGCTCACCGACCGGTTCGACGCGCGCAAGCTGCTCGGCGTCTACTACGCGGTGCGCGGGCTGGCGCTGATCTACCTGCCGTTCTCCGGCTTCTCCGGGCCGGCGCTGGTCGTCTTCGCCGTCTTCTACGGGCTCGACTGGATCGCCACCGTGCCGCCGACGCTGAAGCTGACCAACGAGGCGTTCGGTGAGCGCAGCGGGCCGATCGTGTTCGGCTGGATCCTCGCCGGTCATCAGGTGGGGGCCGCCGTGGCCGCCTATTTCGGCGGCTACATGCACGAATTGCAGGGAAGCTACGATCTCGCCTTCCAGATCGCCGGCATGACCGGCATCATCGCCGCCTGCCTGGCGCTGCTGATCAACGCCACGCCGGTCAAGATGGACCCGGAGCCGCAGGCGGCGTGAGGCGGTAGTCTTGACCGTCGGTTCTTCGGAGAGGTTCCGGAATGGGTCCCGGATACGGGCCGCTCGCTGCGCCCACAGCCCGTTCCGGGATGACGCGGCATTGATGCAAGCGTCAATCGCAGCCGTTGGCGATTGACATTCTTGCTTGCAGCATCGTCATCCCGGCCGACCGAAGCGTAGCGAAGGGAGAACCGGGATCCATTCCGGACCGTTTCCCGTAAAATCTCGTTCGGCGGAAACCCCTCAGCGCTCCGTCAGTTTCAGCTCGATGCGGCGGTTCTTCGAGCGCGCCTCGTCCGTGTCGGCGGCATCCAGCGGCTGGAACTCGCCGAAACCGGCGGCGACGAGGCGGTTGGCCGGCACGCCGTTGGCGATCAGGAACTTCACCACCGATATGGCGCGGGCCGACGACAGCTCCCAATTGTCCTTGAAGCGGCCGGTGCCGGACAGCGGCCTGTCGTCGGTGTGGCCGTCGACGCGCAGCACCCAGTTGATCTCCGGCGGGATTTCCTTCTGCAACTCGATGATCGCATCGGCCAGCTTCTTCATCTCCCCCTTGCCGGCGTCGTTGATCTCGTCCGAGCCGGTCGGAAACAGCACTTCGGACTGGAACACGAAGCGGTCGCCGACGATGCGGATGTTCTCGCGGTCGGACAGGATCTCGCGCAGCCGGCCGAAGAAATCCGAGCGGTAGCGGTTCAACTCCTGCACGCGCTGCGCCAGCGCCACGTTGAGGCGGCGGCCGAGGTCGGCGATCTTGGTGTTGGACTCCTTGTCTTTCTCCTCCGACACCTGGAGCGCGTCTTCCAGCGCGGCGATCTGCTTGCGCAACGCGGCGATCTGCTGGTTGAGGATCTCGACCTGGGACAGCGCGCGCTGGCTGATCTGCTTCTGGCTGTCGAGTTCGCCCGAAAGCTGGTCGGCCCGCGCAGTGGCGGCTTCGCCCGCCCCGGAGCCCTGGGCCAGCAACTGCTCCAACCGGCTCTTTTCGGATTCGGCGGCGCTGAGCGAGGCCTGCAGATTAGCGAGCTGGTCCTGCGCGTCCTGGTTGTTGCCCTTTTCCAGCGCCAGCAGTTGCGTCAACTCGTTGATCTGCGAGTTCAGCCGGTTCAGCACCTCGTCCTTGCCGGAAATCTCGCGCCCGAGCAGGAACTGCGCCAGCACGAACACCGACAGCAGGAACATGAAGGTCAGCAGCAGCGTCGACAGCGCGTCGACGAAGCCCGGCCAGTAGTCGATGCGGCGGTCGGCGCGGCGCGAGCGGGCGAGCGCCACCTAGTGCACTCCCTGCTGTTTCTTCAGCGCGTCGGCGATCTTCTCCAGCGTGGCACGCATGGCCTTCTGCTCGTCCGATTGCGCCTCCACCCAGTCGCGCATGATCTGCTGCTCGGAGCGCATGTTCTTGACCAGGCCGGAAATGCCGTCGGCGAGGCTCGCCATGGCGCTGGCGACGCGCGGGTTGGCGCCGCCGTTTTCCTGCATGTGCTTGAGCCGCTCGGACAGAAGCCTGATCTCCTCGACGGAATCGATCTTCGTCGGCTCGGCCGCCACGGTGATGTCGGAGGAGAGGTCGGTGACGGAGGACAGCCAGTTCTCCAGCTCGGTGTAGAAGCGCGTCTGCGCGCGGCCGGCCTGCAGGTCGAGGAAGCCGAGGATGAGCGAGCCGGACAGGCCGAACAGCGATGACGAGAAGGCCGTGCCCATGCCGGCGAGCGGCGCGGCAAGCCCGGTCTTCAGCGCATCGAGCATGGAGGAGGCGTCGCCGGCGCCGGGATCGAGCGCCTGGATGGTATCGCTGATCGAGCCGATCGTCTTGAGCAGGCCCCAGAAGGTGCCGAGCAGGCCAAGGAAGACCAGCAGGCCGACGAGATAGCGCGATGTATCGCGGCTTTCGTCGAGCCGGGTGGCGATCGAATCCAGCATGGTACGCATCGACGAGGTCGAAAAGGCCATCGAGGAGGAGCGGCTGACCATTGCCTTCATCGGCGCCAGCAGCACCGGCTCGGTCGTTTCCGAGCCGGCGCGGAAGGAATTCACCCAGCGCACTTCGCGAAACAGCCGGCCGACCTGCACGAAGGCGAGCAGGATGCCGACCACGAGCACGCCGACGATCAGCCCGTTGAGGCCGGGATTGGAGACGAAGGCAGTGGATATCTGCCGGGTCAGGATGATGGCGATGAAGGCGACGATGGCCAGGAAGACGACCATGGTCAGCACGAAGACCTGCGGGCTGGAGAGCTTGTGCGGGTCGTAGCTCAGCACGTCCGAGCGCCTGCCGGGTCCTAACGATTTGAGAAAGGTCATGCCGCTGTCGCCATTCGCCTGTACCGCCCGTTTGGCTGCCGATCACGTTTTGCAGCGACTCTAAACGGAAATGCGGCCAAATTGAAAGGCGATTGCCGCGCTCCGCCCGCTCCGCTCACAGGCGCGCGAAGACCAGCGTGTCGAACAGCGCGGCCAGATGCAGTCCGGCACCCAGCACCACGAAGCCGTGCCAGAGCGCCGCATGGTAGCGCAGCGCGTGCCAGGCGAAGAAGACCACGCCGAGCGAATAGACGACGCCGCCGGCGACGATCAGCGCCAGCGTGGCGGACGGCAGGGTTGCGACCAGCGGCCCGGCCAGCGCCAGCCCGCTCCAGCCGATCGCCAGGTAGAAGACGACGGCCAGCCGGTCGAAGCGGCCCGGCAAAAGCACCTTGACGGCGATGCCGAGCAGGGCGGCGGTCCAGACCGTCACGATCATCCAGCCGGCCAGCGGGGTCCGATGGAGCTGCGCCAGGAAGGGCGTGTAGGTGGCGGCGATGAGAAGATAGATCGCCGAATGGTCGAAGCGCCGCAGCACCCATTTGGCCGGCGAGGTCAGCGGCCACAGATTGTAGGCGAGCGAGACCGACAGTACGGTCAGCAGGGAGACGACGTAGAAGACGGCGGCGACATATTCGCCGGGCGCGGCATGGAAGGCCGCCAGCGCCAGCATCGCCGAGCCGGCGGCGATGGCCAGCACGATGCCGACCGCATGCACGATCCCGTCGGCGATCAGCTCGGCGCGCGAATAGCGCCAGCGCCCCCGAAAGGGAATTTTCAGTTCGGTCGATGTGTCGTTTGGGTCCATGCGTATGCCTGCCTACCCTCATCTGGGTAGCAAGCATCAATCGTGCCAGCTCACCGTTACGGAAATGCGACCATTCACTCCGGAATGAAGCGTCTCCTGGCACCTTTCGGCCTGCTCACCCGTTAGACTGTCAGGCATTTCGGTGAAGGAGGCCGGTGTCATGGGCGAAAGGAAAATCTTTCTTCAGGCGGCGCTGAACGGCGACCGCGACCATCCGGCGGCGCCGCGCACGCCGCAGGCGATCGCGGAACAGGCCCGCGTCGCCGTGGCGGCGGGCGCGCACTCGGTTCATATCCACGCCTACGACGACGGGCGCGAAACCCTCGATGCCGGACCGTGCGCGCAGGCGATCCGGACGGTCCGGGCCGCCTGTCCCGGCATTGCGATCTCGATGACCACGTCGGCGGCGATCGATCCGGACCCGGAGAGCCGGCTCCGCCGCATCGCGGCCTGGACCGATATGCCCGACCTCGTTTCCGCCAATCAGGGCGAGAAAGGTATTCTGGAACTCTGCGGCCTGATGCTGGACCGTGGCGTGCAGATCGAAGCCGGGCTGCTTGCGGAGAGAGATGCGCATCTGTTCGTCGCGTCCGGTCTGGCGCCGCGCTGCCGGCGCGTGCTGGTCGAACCGCTCGCCGCCGATGCGGAGGAGGCCGTTGGTCTCGCGGCGATCATGGAGCGCGTCGTCACGGAGGCCGGCATTGGGCTGGAGCAGGTCCATCATGGCGACGGCATCGCCTCCTGGGCGGTGAACCGGCGCGCCGTGGGGCGCGGCCACGGCATCAGGACGGGGCTCGAGGACACGCCCGTGTTGCCGGACGGCCGGGTGGCCACGGATAATGGCGATCTGGTCGCCGCCGCCGTCGGCCTCATCAAGGCGGCGGCCAACTGACGGCCGTCGCGGCGGCACTAGTTGGAGGTGGGTGGCCGTCTCAGGCCTTCAGCGGCTTCGTCACGGTCTTGAGCAGCGCCCGGTGGATCGCCTCGTTGCCGGCGACGACGCTGCCGTCGTCGAGCATGGCCTGGCCGCCATTGACGTCGGAGACGAAGCCGCCCGCCTCGCGGATGAGCAGGATGCCGGCGGCGATGTCCCAGGCCGACAGGCCGCGCTCCCAGAAACCGTCGAAGCGGCCGGCCGCGACATAGGCGAGGTCGAGCGAGGCGGAGCCGAGGCGGCGCACGCCCGAAACCTCGCCCATGACGTTGCGCAACTCGACCAGGAAATTGCCGTGATGGCCGCGCCCGAGATGCGGCAGGCCGCAGCCGATCACGGCGTCGGTCAGCTTGGCGCGCGCGGCGACGCGCAGACGGCGGTCGTTGAGGAAGGCGCCGCCGCCGCGCTCGGCGGTGTAGAGCTCGTCCATCGCCGGATTGTAGACGACGGCGGCGACCAGCTGGCTCTGCCGCTCCAGTGCGATGGAGATGGAAAACACCGGAATGCCGTGCAGGAAATTGGTGGTGCCGTCGAGCGGATCGACGATCCAGCGGTGCTGGTCGTCGTCGCCGGAAACCGCGCCGCGCTCCTCCATCAGGAAGGCATAGCCGGGGCGGGCGCGCGACAGCTCGGTATGGATGATCTCCTCGGCCTTGCGGTCGGCCTGGCTGACATAGTCGCCCGGTCCCTTCATCGACACCTGCAGGTTCTGCACCTCGCCGAAGTCGCGCGACAGCGAGCGCCCGGCCTTCATCGCGGCCTGGACCATGACGTTGAGAAGAGCGGAACGGGCCATGGGGTGGGATCTTTCGTTGGTTAGCGGCAGTCGTCAGTCGCAATAGGCAGTCGGGAAGGGCCTGTGAAGGGCTAATAGCACCCTTGCGACGCCACAGGAATTTTCTGTCGTTCCGACTGCCTATTGGCGACTGCCGACTGCCGGACTTCAATCCGCCCGACGCAGATAAGTGATTTCGTTGGTGTCCACCAGAATCCGCTCGCCCGCCTCGATGAAGGGCGGCACCAGCACGCGGATGCCGTTCTCCAGGATCGCCGGCTTGTAGGAAGACGCTGCCGTCTGCCCCTTCACGACCGGATCGGCCTCGGCGATCGAAAGCACCACCTGGTCGGGCAGGGAGATGCCGATGGGCTTTTCGCCATAGAGGCGCACCGTCACCATCATGCCGTCCTGCAGGAAGGCGGCGCGGTCGCCGACGAATTCCTTCTGCAGTTCGAGCTGCTCGTAGCTCTCGGTGTCCATGAAGACCAGCGCGTCGCCTTCCTCATAGAGATAGGAGAAATCCTTGTATTCAAGGTCGACCTGCTCGACGGTCTCGGCGGAGCGGAAGCGCTCGTTGAGCTTGGTGCCGTTGAGAAGGTTCTTCAGCTCGACCTGGTTGTAGGCGCCGCCCTTGCCGGGCTTGACCGAATTGGCCTTCACCGCCACCCACAGGCCGCCGTCATGCTCTATGACGCTGCCGGGACGGATTTCGTTGCCGCTGATCTTGGCCATGTGTCGTGGTCCGGAAAAGGAGTCGAGAAACGGAATTTGCGCCCGCGACAGGCGCGCTTTCCGCGCCCCAAGACCACAATTCCGAGGCCGAGGCAAGGTGCGGGGCCATGACCGTCAGGGCAATCGCATAGGGTTGGGGGTGTGCGACAGTCCCGCCTGTGCCGATGCGGGACGGAAAGGTTAACAAAGGATCGTGCCAACCTGTCTTCCGGAGTGCCAGATCTGTGGATCGTCGGTGGACAGGCTGTGGATAATACCAGATGTAGCGGTGAACATACCAGAAACATCCGCTCATCGCTGATTCGTCGCCGATTCGTTCCGGCTTTGATCGAAGCGTTAACGGGATACGCCGCGCCGGGGCGAGCGCCGCTAAGACGGCGTTAGGGAATATGAACGAAATCATAATGTTGCGGCACCCGGCTAAGGCCGCGGCACTGTCATTGCTCCCCGCAGCCGGCAAAAGTTAACGGCAAGCCGGCGAATGGCCCGGCCTGTCAATCCCGCGATTCAGCATCTGGTAGCCCGCCGCCACCCGGAAGCCATATTTAGCCGTGAACGAAGCATGAATCTCCGCGAGTCAGTGATTCGTCGCCGATTCGTTCCAGACTCGTTCCATCCGTTAACGCGACCGGCTGCCGACTGACGCGCCATGCGCGGCGCCGGGCAAACATTGTTCTTTCGCCCGGCGGTGCAAATCCCTATGTGTCGGCTGTCCGCACGGCCTGAAGCAGCGAGCAAAAGGCTCTCATCCGACCGATGAACATCCAGACAAGACAGACCGAGCCGCTGGTCCTTTCAGGGCGGGACGTGACGGCGGTGCTCGGCCCCACCAATACCGGCAAGACGCATCTCGCCATCGAGCGCATGGCCGCCCACGAGAGCGGCGTCATCGGCCTGCCGCTCAGGCTGCTGGCGCGCGAGGTCTATGCGCGCATGTGCGAGAAGGTCGGCGCGGCCAAGGTCGCGCTGGTCACCGGCGAGGAGAAGATCCAGCCTATGAGCGCGCGCTACACGGTCTGCACGGTGGAGGCGATGCCGCGCCAGACCGATGCCGCCTTCGTGGCGATCGATGAGGTGCAACTCGCCGGGGACTTGGAGCGCGGCCACATCTTCACCGACCGCATCCTAAACCTGCGTGGCCGGCAGGAGACGCTGCTGCTGGGTGCGGCCACCATGCAGGGCATATTGCAGAAGCTGCTCAAGGGCGTGTCCGTGGTGACGCGGCCGCGGCTGTCGCACCTCGCCTATGCCGGCTCCAAGAAGCTGACACGGCTGCCGCGCCGCAGCGCGATCGTCGCCTTCTCGGCCGACGAGGTCTACGCCATCGCGGAACTGATCCGCCGCCAGCAGGGCGGGGCGGCCGTGGTGCTCGGCGCGCTGTCGCCCCGCACCCGCAACGCGCAGGTCGCGCTCTACCAGAACGGCGACGTCGACTATCTGGTGGCGACCGACGCCATCGGCATGGGGCTGAACCTCGACGTCGATCACGTCGCCTTCGCGCAGAACCGCAAGTTCGACGGCTACCAGTTCCGCCAGCTCACCGCCGCCGAGCTCGGCCAGATCGCCGGGCGAGCGGGGCGGCACCTGCGCGACGGCACGTTCGGCGTCACAAGCCGGGTCGATCCGCTCGACGAGGAACTGGTGCACCGGATCGAGAGCCACGATTTCGACCCCGTGAAGGTGCTGCAATGGCGCACCGCCGATTTCGATTTCTCGTCGCTCGACGCGCTTCGGCGCTCCATCGAGACCAACGCGCCGGTCGAGGGGCTGACGCGGGCACTGCCGGCCGTCGATGCGCAGGCGCTGGAGCGGCTGGCCGGCGAGGGCGAGATCCGCGCGCTGGCAAGCGGGAGGGAGCGGGTGGCGCTGCTGTGGGAGGCCTGCGCGCTGCCCGACTACCGCAGGATCGCGCCGGCCCAGCACGCCGACCTCATCTCGTCCATCTATATCGATCTCGCCCGGCGCGGCCATGTCGACGAAAACTACATGGCCGAGCAGGTGCGGCGCGCCGACACCACCGAGGGCGACATCGACACGCTGTCGCACCGCATCGCCGAGATCCGGACCTGGACCTTCGTTTCCAACCGCCCTGGCTGGTTGGCCGATCCGTCACACTGGCGCGAAAAGACGCGCGAAATCGAGGACAGGCTGTCGGACGCGCTGCATGAGCGGTTGACGAAACGCTTCGTAGACCGCAGGACTTCCGTCCTCATGCGGCGGCTCAGAGAAAACACGATGCAAGATGCCGAAATAAGCGCCAGCGGAACGGTCCTCGTCGAGGGCCACCATGTCGGCGAATTGCAGGGGTTCCGCTTCACCGCCGACCCGGGCGCCGGCGGCGAGGACGCCAAGGCGGTGAAGGCGGCCGCGCAGAAGGCGCTGGCCCCCGAGTTCGAGGCGCGCGCCGAGCGCTTCGCGGCTTCCGGCAACAGCGACATCGCGCTTGCCTCGGATGGCACGCTGCGCTGGATCGGCGCGCCGGTCGGCACGCTGGCGGCGGGCGAAGACATATTGAAGCCGCGCGTCATCCTGCTGGCCGACGAACAGCTCACCGGCCCTGCCCGCGACAAGGTCGCGGCGCGCGCCGAGCGCTTCGTCAACTTCCAGATCGAGAGCCTGCTCAAGCCGCTGGTCGATCTCAGGAACGCCGAGCAGCTGACAGGCATCGCGCGCGGCATCGCGTTCCGGCTGGTCGAGCAACTCGGCCTCGTCAATCGCCGCGACATTGCCGAAGACATGCGCTCGCTCGACCAGGAAGGCCGCGCGGCGCTTCGGCGCCTCGGCGTGCGCTTCGGTGCCTACCACGTCTTCATCCCATCGCTGGTCAAGCCGGCGCCCGCCGGGCTGGTCACGCTGTTGTGGGCGCTGAAGAACGACGGCAAGGACAGACTGGGCTTCGGCGACATCGTGCACGCGCTGGCGTCGGGCCGCACCTCCGTGGTCGTCAACCAGTCGTTCGACAAGGAATTCTACAGGCTCGCCGGCTACCGCAACCTAGGGCGCCGCGCGGTGCGCGTCGATATCCTCGAACGCCTCGCCGACCTGATCCGCCCGGCGGTCAACTGGAAGCCGGGGTTAGGACCCCGCCCGGACGGCGCCTATGACGGCCAGGTCTTCATGGTGACGCCGCCGATGTTGTCGATCCTCGGCGCCACGCCCGACGACATGGAGGAAATCCTCAAGGGTCTCGGCTACCGCGCCGAGCCGAAACCGGCCGAAGAGGTCAAGGCGAAGCTGGACGAGATCGATGCGGCCCATCACGCCGCGGTCGAGGCGAAGGCGGCTGAAGCGGAAGCTGCGGCCAAGGCGGCGGAGGCTGCTGCGGAAACATCGGAGACATCCGTAGCGATAGAGGGTGCTGCAGAGACCGATCAGCAGGCAGGTGAGGCTACCGCCGGAGACGGCGTATCCTCCCCCCTTGAGGGGGGTGAGGAGCGCTCGGCCGAGGGCCGATCGATCGACAACGATTTGTCGATCGAAGCGAGGAACGCCCGGAGCGATAGCGAAGGGCCCGAGCCGCAGGGGGCGGAGGGGGTTGCCGAAGCTGGCTCCGACGTTCCTTCTGTTGAGCAGGCAGAAGTTTCCGATCAGGCGTCAGACAACGAAACTGTCGGCGCGGTTGAGATGACCCCTCCCGACCAGCCTTTGGCTGGCCACTCTCCCCTCGAGGGGGAGGGGGACGCCGGCGTGGCCGCCACCGGCAAACCGACGGATGTCGCCACTGCCGTCGAAGCAACCGACGTCGCCACGGCCAGCGACGCTGCTCCTGCCGAAGCCGCCGCCACAACATCCACCGGGACCCAGCCGCAGTTCGAAGCCATAACTGCATCTCCCGAGACCGAAGCCGAAGCCCCCAAGCCCGTCCTGCTGTGGCGGCAGCAGCGGTTCGACCGGCCGCGCGGGGGTCAGCGCCATGACCATCGCGGGCGCGGCGGTCCGCGGCACGGCAGGCCGGGCGACGCGCAGGCCGGCGACCAGCAACCGGGCGACAGGCAGCCGGGCGAAAGGCAGGGCAACTGGAAGAAGGGCCGTGGCCGCCAGCAGGACGGCCAGGGAAGCGGTCCGGGGCAGGGCGAACGCCGCGACGGCCGTCCGGCGTGGAAGGACAAGCCCGACAACAGGCGCTCCTCCGGCGGACACGCGGGGGGCGGACCCGGCGGCAAGAACGGCGGTCAGGGCAAGCCGCGGCCGCGCGAGGAAAGGCCGGCGCGTTTCGATCCCGACTCGCCCTTCGCCAAGCTGGCGGCGCTGCGTGACCAGCTCAAGAAATAGTCCGGCAAAGGCTTTCTGAGCCCGCGATGGTGACCGAAGGCCGCCAGCGCATCGACAAGTGGCTGTTCTTTTCGCGCGCGGTGAAGTCGCGCTCGCTGGCCGCCAAGCTGGTGACGGCGGGGCGCGTGCGCATCAATCGCGACAAAGCGGCGCAGGCCTCGGATTTCGTCAAGGCGGGCGACGTGCTCACCATCACGCTGGAGCGCCGCGTTCTCATCTGGAAAGTGCTCGATGCGGGTGCCCGCCGCGGTCCGGCGCCGGAGGCACGCATGCTCTACGAGGACATGTCGCCGCCCGCCCGCGCGCCCGATCCCGCGCTGCCCGACGCGCTGCCGCCGCTCCGGGACGTCGGCAGCGGCCGGCCGACGAAAAAGGAACGGCGCCAGATCGACCGCTTCAGGGACGGCGACTGAGCGCGGCGCTCTCCGGCTGGCCACAGGCCCTGAAAAATCATTTCCCGGCCGGGCGGACGTGCAGGAAAGCTACCCTTGCAAGAGGCCTGCAAAGGGGATACCTCACCGCCGAACACGCCGAAATGACGGGACTTTCCCGGAGCCGCCTATGACCTACATCGTCACCGACAATTGCATCAAGTGCAAGTATATGGACTGTGTCGAGGTCTGTCCGGTCGACTGTTTCTACGAAGGCGAGAACATGCTCGTCATCCACCCGGACGAGTGCATCGACTGCGGCGTGTGCGAGCCCGAATGCCCGGCCGACGCGATCAAGCCGGATACCGAGCCGGGGCTCGACAAATGGCTCCAGATCAACACCGAATACGCGGACAAGTGGCCGAACATCGCCACCAAGAAGGAACCGCCCGAGGACGCCAAGCAGTTCGACGGCGAGACCGGCAAGTTCGAGAAGTATTTTTCGCCGGAGCCGGGCGCGGGCGACTGAAAACCTGACGCAGGGGAAGGCAAGGCGATATTTCGAGGCGGCGCCCGCTTGGCGGGCGCTACCGTTCGCTTGTGCGGCAAAATCTTGATTCTTCCGACTTTTTGTGTTACATAATCCGGACATGCCGGTGACACGACGTCGATTTATGGCGCGAAGCCTTACTCACTGAAAGGTGCCTTTCATCACCCGGACCAGAGCAATCTGGGTCGGCAATCGCGGTTTTGCGGTGCCTGCCTTTGAGCTTTCCGGGCAAGGACGTCGCGCGGCAAACGGATCGGCAAGGGTCCGACAGCGGAGTTCAGCCGGCATGATGCCGGCTACAACCAAGGAGTGCAGGGCGTAATGGCAACAGCAACCCCCCAGAAGAAGTCCGCAGCCGCGGCTGGCCGCCACGGCTTCAAGACCGGTGAGTTCATCGTCTATCCGGCGCATGGCGTCGGCCAGATCGTGTCGATCGACGAGCAGGAAGTCGCCGGCATTAAGCTCGAGCTGTTCGTCATCGACTTTCAGAAGGACAAGATGCGCCTCAAGGTGCCGGTCGCCAAGGCCACTTCGATCGGCATGCGCAAGCTTTCCGAGACCGACTATGTCGAGCGCGCTCTGAAGGTCGTGCAGGGCCGTGCCCGCGTCAAGCGCACCATGTGGTCGCGCCGCGCGCAGGAATACGACGCCAAGATCAATTCCGGCGACCTGATCTCGATCTCCGAAGTCGTGCGCGATCTCTACCGTGCCGAGAACCAGCCCGAGCAGTCCTACTCCGAGCGCCAGCTCTACGAGGCGGCGCTCGACCGCATGGCGCGCGAGATCGCTGCCGTGAACCGCATGTCGGAGACCGAGGCGGTGCGCCTCATCGAGGTCAACCTGAACAAGGGGCCGAAGCGCGGCGCCAAGGCCGAGGCCGACAACGAAGAGTCCGAGCAGGAAGAAGCTGCCTGAGCCGCTTTCGCCTGAACACGATCACGAAGACCCGGCCATTACGCCGGGTCTTTTTTGTTTTGAGAGGGCGAAGCGGCGCGGTAGTTCGTCATCCTGTCGCGAAGCAGGCCGAAGGCCGCCGCCGGGACGTTCAGATTCGAGCCTGAGCAACGTTGCCACACGAGACGGCGGACGAAGACCGCTGTTTCGGCATCGCAGGCATCTCGCCATCGTTCGGGCATGGATCCTCGGGTCGCGTTCCGCTTCGCTCCCCTTGCCCGAGGATGACGAGGGCGAGTTGTTTCGACCTTCATTTGTCCACCACTTCCGCATCGATGCGACAATGCCTGCCGTCTCGCTATGGGCGGATGCACAGGGAAAGGCGGCGATGGACTGGGCGGCGGCGATCGAATGGAACCGGGTGGCGCTGACGCGCGTGCTGGCCATGCTCGTCGCCATGACCGGGGTAGGGAGCGGGCAGTCGGCAATCGCCGGCCGGCAGTCGGAACAGGGATCGGCGCAGGTTGTTGATGGCTTGGCCGACCGCCCGTCGCCGGCTGGTGGCCATCCTCCATTACTGCCGCGTCATCTGCACCGGGCCGTGCTTCGCCTGCTGCGCCCGGCAGAGGCCGCTGCGCGACGGCTGGTCATCGCCGCGGCGCGCGGGCTGATGGTGGCGCCGGTAACGATGCGCCAGGCGAGGCCGGATCAAGTGACTGTGCGCCGCGGCGCCGGTATCTCGAAACCGGCCATCGTCCTAGCACCCCCTCCCCACAAGGGGGAGGGGGCCGTCCACGTCGCGCCCCGCTCTCCAGCGTGTGCGCCAAGCGCAAAGGCTGCAGAATTCCCCTCCCCCTTGTGGGGAGGGGTTAGGGGTGGGGGTACGAAAACGTCGGCCGGAAAGCTCGGCTTTCCCCTTTTTGATTCCTTGCCCCGAGACCGTCCGTACCGTCCACGCCAGAGCAGCGTGCCGCGCATATCGGTGCCTGGCTTCAGCCGGCTTGCCCCCGTCACTGTCCGCCCGCCGCCGGCACCCGACGATCTTCTCGACGCCACGCGGCTCAACCTGCGCCTTTCCGCGCTCCAGCGCGTGCTGGACGACCTGCCGCGCCAGGCGCAACGCTTCGCGCGCTGGCAGGCGCGTTCCAGGGAGCGGCGCGACGGGCCGGGTGAGCCGCGCTCCCTTCTTGCGGGAGCGACAAGAGTCGGAAGGACAGGGGCGGGAGCGACGGGCGTCGTAAGGGCAGGGGCTGCGGCAAAGCGCCGGTGGACGCGGATATGGCCGCTGCGCCCCGGCCGGCCGCCGGGCTGGAGGCGCAGGTTCAAACAGGATGTCCACCATATTCTCGACAACGCCCACGGCCTCGCTCTGTTCGCGCTGGCCGAACGCCCCGACACGTCCTGAGCGCTCCGCAGGTGCCCGTCCGCCTGTCAATCCGCTGTCTTCATCGCCCCGGCTCATGCCCCGGTGCTCATCCGGTCGTGCCTGCCGCGCCGAGGGCAGGCGCCTGCACGGGCGGCGGCAAGGCGAGGCAGGCGGCGCAAACGGCGCGGCGATGGGCGCGCTTGGCGAACCAGCCGGTCTGTGGGCATGGTATCGGGAACAGGACGGCTTGCGCGAGGGCAGGATGGCATCGTTGAAGGAATTGAAAACCCATCTGCGCCTGGAAGCGCTCGGCCGCCGCGACGCGCTCGATCCGGACTGGCGCATCGAGGCTTCGCTGCGCATGGCAGGTTATATCGGGACAATGGACCTGACGCATGGCCCGGTGGTATCCGGCTTCATGCCGATCCGCTCGGAGGCCGATCTGAGGCCGTCGATGGCGGCGTTGGCGGACCGGGGCGCGCGGCTCTGCCTGCCGGTCGTGCTCGACCGCGAAACCATCGTCTTTCGCGAACTGGTGCGCGGCGCGCCGATGGTTTCCACCGGCTTCGGCACCTCAGGTCCCGGACCGGAAGCGGCGGTGCTCGATCCCGACATCATGCTGGTGCCGCTGGCGGCCTTCGACCGGCGCGGCCATCGGCTCGGTTACGGCGCCGGCCATTACGACCGCGCCATCGCGCGGCTGCACGCGGCCGGCCGGCGCCCGCACCTGATCGGCGTCGCCTTCGACTGCCAGGAGGTCGAGCGCGTGCCCGACGAGGTCCATGACGTGATGCTCGCCGAAATCCTCACCGAGAGCGGGTTGCGGACATTCGCCGCGCCCGGCTAAAGTCCCGCCGACATATACGTGCGTGACCTCCTGAAAGTCATGCGGTCTTGGGCAGCTTTTGGACATCGCATGCGACTTCTCTTTCTCGGGGACATGGTGGGCAAGACCGGCCGCACGGCGGTGTGGGAGCAGCTTCCCGGCCTGATCTCCGATTTCCGACTCGACTTCGTCATCGTCAATGGCGAGAACGCGGCCGGCGGCTTCGGCATCACCCGCGAGATATTCCAGTCCACCCTCGACGCCGGCGCCGACGTGGTCACGACCGGCAATCATGTCTGGGACCAGCGCGAGGCGCTGACCTTCGCTTCGCAGGAGGACCGCTTCCTTCGGCCGGCCAATTTCCCGAAAGGAACGCCGGGACGCGGCTCGGGCGTCTACATCGCCCGCAACGGCGCGCGCGTGTTCGTCTCCAACATCATGGGCCGGGTGTTCATGCACCCCGAACTGGACGACCCGTTCCAGTCCGGCGAGCAGGAGCTTTCCACCTGTCCGCTGGGCGAGCAGGCCGACGCGGTCATCGTCGACTTCCATGCTGAGGCGACGAGCGAGAAGATGTGCTTCGGCCATTTCGTCGACGGGCGGGCCAGCGCGGTGATCGGCACGCATACCCACCAGCCGACCGCCGACCACCAGATCCTCGACGGCGGCACGGCCTATATTTCAGACGCCGGCATGTGCGGCGACTACGATTCCTCGCTCGGCATGGACAAGGAGGAGCCGCTCAACCGCTTTCTGTCGAAAGTGCCGAAGGGGCGCTTCGAAGCGGCCAGCGGCCCGGCGACGCTGTGCGGCGTCGGCATCGAGATTTCCGATCGCACGGGCCTGGCAGATCGAATCGCGCCCTTCCGCCGGGGACCGCGGCTGGAAGAAACCGTTCCCGCGTTCTGGTCATGAGCTTGAACTTTGCCGGCGACGCACCTAACTGCCGGGCAATCCACGGGCCGATCCGCAGGTTTGGCCCTGGGCATATCTGACGCCGCCACCGCCACCTGACTGGGACGACGCCATTGCCGCTGATCGATTTCCTCAGCCCCCATTTCGCCTTCGTCTCCGACCCGACTGCGTGGGCCGCCCTGCTGACGCTGATCGTGCTGGAGGTCGTGCTCGGCATCGACAACCTGATCTTCATCTCGATCCTGACCAACAAGCTGCCGGAAGCGCAGCGGGTGCCGGCAAGGCGACTGGGCATCTCGGCCGCGCTCGTCATGCGGCTGATCCTACTGGCGACGATCTCGATCATCGTGCAACTGACCACACCGGTCTTCACAGCCTTCGGCCACGGCTTTTCCTGGCGCGACCTGATCCTGGTCGCCGGCGGCCTGTTCCTGGTCTGGAAGGCGACGAAGGAGATTCACCACACGGTCGATCCGGCCGAGCATGAGGATCCGTCCGTTGCCAAAACCCTGCAGCTGAGCCTCGCCGGCGCGATCTTCCAGATCCTGTTGCTCGACCTCGTCTTCTCGATCGATTCCATCATCACCGCCGTCGGCATGACCGACGAGATCGCGATCATGTATATCGCCGTGATCGTCGCGGTGTCGGTGATGATGCTGGCGGCCACGCCGCTCGCCAACTTCATCGAGAAGAACCCGACCATCGTCATGCTGGCGCTGGGCTTCCTTTTGATGATCGGCATGACGCTGATCGCCGACGGGTTCGGCTACCATGTGCCGAAGGGCTATATCTACGCGGCGATGGGCTTTTCGGCACTGGTCGAAGGGCTCAATATGCTGGCGCGGCGCAGGAAGGCCAGGCGCGGCGGCCATTGACGCCGGTTCCGGCACCGATGCCGTGATGCGTTCGGTTCCGGGGAAAAGGCAGCCGGCCTTTCCCTGCCGCCCGACTGGACGAAATGGGCCGGTTTATCTATAAGCGCCGGCAAATCCGACAGTCCGAGAGAAAATCCGCGGGAGCCCAATGGCCGGCCATTCACAGTTCAAGAACATCATGCACCGCAAGGGTCGCCAGGACGCGATCCGCTCGAAGCTGTTCTCCAAGCTGGCGCGCGAGATCACCGTCGCCGCCAAGCTCGGCACGCCCGACCCGGCCATGAACCCGCGCCTTCGCCTGGCCATCCAGGCGGCCAAGGCCGAGTCGATGCCGAAGGACAATATCCAGCGCGCCATCAACAAGGCGAGCGGCGGCGACAGCGAGAACTACGAGGAAGTGCGCTACGAGGGCTACGGCCCCGGTGGCGTGGCGCTGATCGTGGAAGTGCTGACCGACAACCGCAACCGCTCCGCTTCCAACGTGCGCGCGGCCTTCACCAAGGCCGGCGGCGCGCTCGGCGAGACCGGCTCGGTGTCCTTCATGTGGGATCGCGCCGGCGAGATCACCTACCCGGCTTCCGCGGGCGACGCCGACAAGGTGATGGACGCCGCGATCGAGGCCGGCGCAGAGGATGTCGAGAGCGACGAGGACGGCCACACCATCTATTGCGGCTTCGAGGATCTCGGTGATGTCTCGAAGGCGCTGGAGGCCGCGCTCGGCGAGGCGCAATCGGTCAAGGCGATCTGGAAGCCGCAGAACAACGTGCCTGTCGACGAGGAGCGCGCGCAGTCGCTGATGAAGCTGGTCGCCACGCTCGAGGACGATGACGACGTGCAGAACGTCTACGCCAATTTCGAGGTGGACGACGCCACGCTGGCCAAGCTCAGCGCGGCCTGACTTTTTCGACGGGCGAGGTCATCTCTGGATGAAGCTCCCATGAATGAAGCGAAGCCCCGCATCGTCATCACCTACTGCACCCAGTGCCAGTGGTTGCTGCGCGCCGGCTGGATGGCGCAGGAGCTGCTCTCCAGCTTCGGCGCCGATCTCGGCGAAGTGACGCTGGTGCCGGGCACGGGCGGCGTCTTCACCATCACCTGTGACGGTGAACTGATCTGGGATCGCAAGCGCGACGGCGGATTTCCCGACGCGGCCGAACTGAAGCGCCGCGTGCGCGACCTTGTCTGGCCCGAGCGGGAACTGAGGCACTCGGAGAAGAAGAAGGGCTGAGGCTCGGAGCGTCTGCGCCATTCCTCACCCTTCTCCGCCGGTGGCAGCGCAATTGTCAACGGGGCGCTGTACCCCCACCCCTAACCCCTCCCCACAAGGGGGAGGGGGATTTTGCGGCAGCGTCACGACGAGCCAACCTCGGCAATTTTGGACAAGACGGTATGTCGGCGTCTCCCTCCCCCTTGTGGGGAGGGGACAGGGGTGGGGGTATGCGACGGTCGGATTTAAGCGCCTACTCCGCCACCGGCGTCCAGATGACGTCGTCGATGCGCGCGGCGCCGGTCGCGAGCATGACCAGCCGGTCGAAGCCGAGGGCGATGCCGCTGGCCTCGGGCATCAGGGCGAGAGCAGCCAGGAAATCCTCGTCGATCGGATAGCGCTCGCCGTAGATGCGCTCCTTCTCGTCCATGTCGGCCTCGAAGCGGCGGCGCTGCTCGGCCGGGTCGGTCAACTCGCCGAAACCGTTGGCGAGTTCCACGCCGCAGGCATAGAGCTCGAAGCGCTCGGCGACGCGCGGGTCGCGGGTGCTGGGGCGCGCAAGGGCTGCCTCGGGAACCGGATATTCGTAGAGGACGGTCGCTCGGCCATGCCCGAGATTGGGCTCGATCCTCTCGACCATGACGCGGCTGAACAGGTCGCCCCAATTGTCGTCGGGCGCGGTGCGGATGCCGGCCTGCGTCAGTGCGGCCCGCAGCGCATCGCCGTCCGTCGCGCCGTCGGGGGCGACGGTCGCCAACAAATCGATGCCGGCGTGACGATCGAAGGCCTCGGCGACGCTCAGGCGTTCAGGCACGGCGAAGGGATCGGCCTCGCGGCCGCGGTAGGTCAGGCGCTTCGTTCCGGCGCGCTCGGCGGCGAGCGCCAGGAAGGCGGCGCAATCGTCCATCAGCGCCTCGTAGGGCTCGCCGGCGCGATACCATTCCAGCATGGTGAATTCGGGATGATGCAGCGGCCCGCGCTCACGGTTGCGCCAGACCTGCCCGAAGGAGAACAGCCGCGTCTCGCCGGCGGCGAGCAGCTTCTTGCAGGCGAACTCCGGCGAGGTGTGCAGATAATAAGGTCTACGCGAGCCGTCCGGCCGGATCGCCTCGGTGGCGAAGGCGGAAAGATGCGTCTCGTTGCCGGGCGAGACCTGCAGCGCCGCCGTCCCGACCTCGATGAAATCGCGTTCGGCAAGCCAGACGCGCAGGGCGGCGGCGATGGCGTTGCGCGCCAGCAGGCGCGGCCGCCGGTCGGCATGGACATGCGGCGTCCACCAGGGAGAAGCGCTGGTCATGGGCGTTCCAATGGGGCGTTGCAATCGGCGATCCGAACGGGGGAGACTGGCGATCATCCTTAAGATGCGCTAAGGGCCTGCGCAACACGCAAGCAGATTCAGGAACATCATGGTCAAGGTCATCGCCAGCTCGCTCCGCAAGGGCAATGTCGTCGACAAGGACGGCAGGCTCTACGTCGTCCTGTTCGCCGAGAACATCCATCCCGGCAAGGGCACGCCGGTCACGCAGCTCGACATGCGCCGCATCTCCGACGGGGTGAAGGTGTCGGAGCGCTACCGCACCACCGAGCAGGTCGAGCGCGCCCATGTCGAGGACCGCGAGCATACGTTTCTGTATAATGACGACGAGGGGTATCATTTCATGAACCCCGAGACCTACGACCAGCTCGCGGTGTCCGCCGACGTGGTGGGCGACGCAGCGCCCTATCTGCAGGAAGGCATGACGGTGTCGCTTTCGGTGCATGAAGGCGTCGGCATCGCCATCGTGCTGCCGCAGCGCGTGGTCTTCGAGGTGGTCGAGACCGAGCCGGTGACCAAGGGCCAGACGGCCTCGTCGTCCTACAAGCCGGCGATCCTGTCCAACGGCGTCAAGACCACGGTGCCGCCGCATATCAGCACCGGCACGCGCATCGTCGTCATGACGGCCGACGGCTCCTATGTCGAGCGCGCGAAAGACTGAAGCGGAGTCTTTCTAGCGTCAGCGCGCCAGCGCATAGCACAGCAGCGCGCCGGCGCCGGCGATCGTGCGCAGGTGATTCCATGGCACCCAGTCGGCCAGGAAACGCGACCACGTCGCGGCATCGCCCGACGCGGCCAGCGTGTCGTTCAGCGGCACGTTGACGACCGCCGTCACGCCGAAGACCCCGACGAGATAAAGCAGGCTGCCTGACAGCAGCCAGGCCGATCCCGGCTGGCTCCAGCCAAGCGCCGCCCTGACGCCCAGACACAGGGCGAGCGCGGCCGTGCCCATGAAAACGGCCAGGAACAGCGGGTTCACGATGACGACGTTGATCGCATTCATCGCATCCGCGCCCTGTGCGGCGGGCAGCCGGGCAAGGGCGGCCATGACCGCAGTCGAAAATGCGAAGAACAACCCGGCCATCAGGCCGCTTCCCATGATGGCGAGAACAAGAGCGACGGAGAAAAACGGAGCAAGCATCGGTCGGCCTCCATAATATGAGCAATGTTCATGTTGAATAACGTGATAAACGCTCATATTATCGATGTCAACGGGAGTTGCGATGTGAACAGCGACGGCGATCTTCAGCCCCTGGAAACGGTCGAACCGCGGCGGCTGCCGAGCCAGCAGCGCAGCCGCGAGCGGGTGGAGCGGATGCTCCAGGCGGCGTCCGACCTGATCGCCGCGCATGGCAGCGACGCGCTCAAGATGCGCGAAGTGGCCGAACGCGCGGGCGTTCCCATCGGTTCGCTCTACCAGTTTTTCCCCGACAAGAGCGCCATCATCCGCACGTTGGCCGAACGGTATACGCGGGAGAGCAGGACCTGCATCGCCGAGGCTCTGTCTGAGGTGCGCACCGGGCAGGACCTGTCGCGCGCTTTCGGCGAGCTGGTCGATACCTATTATCGGCTGTTCCTGTCCGAGCCGGTGATGCGCGACATCTGGTCAGGCACACAGGCCGACAAGGCGCTAAGGGCGCTCGAGCTGGAAGACAGCCGCGCCAGCGCGCGACTGCTCACGCAGGCATTGCTGCGCGTCGAGCCGCAACGGGATGCCGGCGCAACGGAAAAGCTGGCGTTTCTGGTCTGGCAGTTGGGAGAGGCAGCGGTCCGGCTCGCCGTTTCGGTCGAACAGGGCGAAGGGGAAGCGATGCTCGAGACTTACAAGCGCATGGCGCTGCGCGAACTTGCGGGCGAAGAAATTCCCTGAATGACAAAACCCGCCGCGAGAGGCGGGTTTTCGAAATGCGCCGGTTGGGCCGTTTCGGCTCAGATGCCGAGATTGGCGAACTTGTTCTTGAACTTCGACAGGCGGCCGCCGCGGTCGAGCAGCGTCTGCTGGCCGCCGGTCCAGGCCGGATGGGTCGACGGGTCGATGTCGAGGTTCATCGTGTCGCCTTCCTTGCCCCAGGTCGAGCGGGTCTCGTACTCGGTGCCGTTGGTCATGACGACCTTGATGGTGTGGTAGTCGGGATGGATTTCGGCCTTCATCTGATCTGTCCTGCTGGCATGGCGCCAACGCCCTGCGGCGATGCGCCCCTTGTCAAAAATCCGAAGCCGCAGCTAAGGAAAGCCACGGCTTCAAAAACGGTCGGCGTGCCTATACATCAGTCGCGACAGTTAGACAAGAAGAGATAGACGGGCCACGCCAGGCTCGCCTGGGAAGAGACCCGAAGGACACGCAATCATGGCGCAAACGACGAGCGCGGCGGAACGACGCCGCTCTCTCCAGCCGCTCCGCCGCCTCTTTCCCTACATCGGACGGTATCGGGGGCTCGTCGTCGGAGCGGTGGTTTCTCTGACGCTGGCGGCGGTCACCACGCTGGCGCTGCCGCTCGCGGTGCGGCGGATGATCGACCATGGCTTCTCGTCGTCCGATTCCACCTTTATCGCCTCCTATTTCGCCATGCTGGTGGTGATGGCGGCGGTTCTCGCGGCGGCCTCGGCGGGGCGCTACTTCTTCGTCATCACGCTCGGCGAGCGGGTCGTCGCCGATCTCAGGCGCGACGTGTTCGCCCATGTCACGACGCTGTCGCCGGCCTTCTTCGACACCACCCAGTCAGGCGAGATCGTGTCGCGGCTCGCCGCCGACGCCACGCAGGTGAAGTCGGCTGTCGGCGCGACCGCCTCGGTGGCGTTGCGCAACCTCATCCTCGGCGTCGGGGCGGTCGCCATGATGGTCGTCACCAGCCCGAAGCTGTCGTCGCTGGTGCTGGTCGCCATTCCCGTCATCGTTCTGCCGCTGATCGCCTTCGGCCGCTCCGTGCGCCGGCGCTCGCGCCAGGCGCAGGACATGCTGGCCGGCGCCACCGCCTATGCGTCCGAGCAGATCGGAGCGATCCGCACGCTGCAGTCCTTCACCAACGAGAAGCTCGTCACCGGCCGCTTCGCGGCGGCCGTGGAGAACGCCTTCACGGCGGCGCGGGCGTCCATCCTGGCGCGCTCCCTGCTTACATTCATTGCGATCTTCCTGATCTTCTCCTCGGTCGTGGCGGTGCTCTGGTTCGGCTCCCACGACGTGCTGGTTGGGGCCATGTCGCCCGGCACGCTCGGCCAGTTCCTGCTCTACGCGGTGTTCGCAGCCGGCGCGCTCGGCGCGCTCTCGGAGGTCTGGGGCGAGCTGGCGCTGGCGGCGGGCGCCGCAGAGCGGATGACCGAAATCCTTGCCGAGCCTCCGGCGATCGTGGCGCCGCGCGAGCCGGTCGCCCTGCCGGCGGCCACGGGCGCTATCGCCTTCGAGAAGGTCTCCTTCGCCTATCCGGCGCGCCCCGACCGCGCGGCCGTCCACGATCTGGCCTTTACGGTGAAGCCCGGCGAGACGGTGGCGATCGTCGGCCCCTCCGGAGCGGGCAAAAGCACCGTGTTCTCGCTGATCCAGCGCTTCTACGATCCCGATGCCGGGATCGTCCGCGTCGACGGCGTCGATCTGAGGCGGACGGACCCGGCGGCCGTGCGCGCCCGCATCGCCATCGTGCCTCAGGACGTCGCCATCTTCGCCGCCAGCGCGCGCGACAATATCGGCTTCGGCCGGCCGGGCGCGTCCGACGGCGAGATCGAGGCGGCGGCGAAGGCGGCGCTCGCCGACGAGTTCATCGGCCGGCTGGCCGAAGGCTATAATACGCAGCTCGGCGAGCGCGGCGTGATGCTGTCCGGCGGCCAGCGCCAGCGCATCGCGATCGCCCGCGCCATCTTGCGCGACGCGCCGATCCTGCTTCTCGACGAGGCAACCTCGGCGCTCGACGCGGCCAGCGAAAAGCTGGTGCAGGAAGCACTTGACCATCTCATGCAGGGCCGCACCACGCTGGTCATCGCGCATCGCCTCGCCACCGTGCTGAAGGCCGACCGCATCCTGGTGATGGAGGACGGGCGGATCGTCGAAGAGGGCACCCACAAGAGCCTGGTGGCGCGCGGCGGCGTTTACGCCAAGCTCGCGCGCCTGCAGTTCGAGACCGGCGCGGACGCCTTCAAGGGCGCGGCGGAGTAAGCGCGGTCGCTGCGGCTTACCCCAGCAGGTTGCGCGCTGTGCGCATGAAAATCCTTGCGCCGATCGGGATGAGGTCGTCGGGGAAATCGTAATCGGGGTTGTGCAGAGAGGGGTGGTTCTCGCCGGCGCCGAGGAAGAACATCGCCGACGGGCTGCTTCCGCCGAAGATGCCGAAATCTTCCGAGGCGCGCATCGGCAGGCCGTCTTCCGTGTGGCGGACACCCTCCTGGTCGAGCGCGGTACGCAGGTGATCGACGGCTTGCGGCGCGTTCATGCTGGCGACGAAGATCTCGTGATAGTCGATGGCCGATGTCAGGCCGTATTCGCGGGCGACGGTCCGGACAAGGTCTTCGGCGGCGGCGCACAGGCCGGCCATGCGCTCGTCGAGCCGCGTCCGCAAGGTCGCCCAGACCTCGGCGCGGCCCGGCGCCACGCCGAAGACGGCCTCGCCCATCGAGGCATGGGTGACGGTCACCATGCCGAAGTCGTCGTCGCTGAAGGCACCGCTGCCGAGTTTCGCCAGCACGGGCATCAGCTCGCTGACGGCCGGCATCGGCGAGACGCCGGTTTCAGGCATCGAAGAGTGCGCGGTCTTGCCTTCCAGCACGATGCGCATGCCCCGCGAGGCGCAGTTCACGACGCCCGGCTTCAGCCTGACCTCTCCGAACGGAACGCCCGGCAGATTGTGCAGGGAGAACGAGAAGTCCGGCGCGATCGCGCCGAAGCGCGGATCGGCGACCACGCCGGCCGCGCCGTCGCCAGTCTCCTCCGCCGGCTGGAACATCAGCACGACGCGGCCGCGCGCCGGGCGCTGTCGCCCGAACTGGCGACCCAGCGCGGCGAGGATGGCGGTGTGCCCGTCATGGCCGCACATATGCGACTTGCCCGGCACGCGCGAGGCATGCGGCACACCCGACAGCTCCTCGATCGGCAGGGCGTCGAGCTCGGAACGGAACAGCAGTGTGGGACCGGGCCTGCCGCTGTCATAGACCATTGCCACGCCGTGCCCGCCCAGCCCGGTCAGCACGTCGTCCGGCCTCGTGTCGGCGAGAAAGGCGACGACCTCGCGGGCGGTGGCCTCCTCCTCGTTGGAAATCTCCGGCTGCCGGTGCAGCTTGCGCCGCCATGCGGCGAGTTCGACAAGGTCCTGGTTCGTCAGGGTCAATTGCGCCTCCGCTCTCGGTTTCTGCCCGCCGCTCAGGCGGCATAGCGCGCGCGCAGATGCGCGATGAAATAGCCGGCGTCGAGCTTTTGGCCGGTCGCCCGTTCCATCAGCTCCGGCGTCGACCAGCGCGAGCCTTGCGACCAGATGGTGTCGCGCCGCCAGCCGTTGATGACCGTGAAGTCGCCGCGGGCAAGATCGTCGTCGGCCCGCGGATGGGCCTTCGTCAGCGCGGCCCATTGCTGCGCCGCCATCATGGCGCCGAGCGTATAGGAGGGGAAATAGCCGAAGGCGCCGGCGGGCCAGTGCACGTCCTGCATCGGCCCGTCGGCGGGGTTGTCGATGGTGGACAGACCGAGCGCGTCGCGCATGCCGGCGTCCCAGGCTTCCGGGATCTGCGCCACCTCCAGCCGGCCGGCCACCAGCTCCTGTTCCAGTTCGTAGCGCAGGATGACGTGTAGCGGGTAGGTCACTTCGTCGGCGTCGACGCGGATCAGGCCGCGCTCGACATGGTGGACATGCGGCAGGATGTCGTCGAGCGTCCAGCTCTCGCCGAGATGGGCCTCGACCACCGGCAGCGCCCAGCGCCAGAAGGCCGGGTTGCGGCCGATCTGCTTTTCCACGAACAGGCTCTGGCTCTCGTGGACGCTCATGCCGCGCGCCTTGCCGAGCGGCCAGTGCGACCATTGTTTCGGCAGGTTCTGTTCATAGAGCGCGTGGCCCGTCTCGTGCAGCGTGCCCATCAGCGCCGACAGGAACTCGGCCGTGCGGTAGCGCGTGGTGATGCGCACGTCGCTCGGCACGCCGCCGCAGAAGGGGTGGTGCGAGACCGACAGGCTGCCATGCGTCAGGTCGAAGCCGACCGCCGCCATCATGGCCAGACCGAGTTCCCGCTGCTTTTCGGCCGGGTAGCTGCCCGAAAGCGGCTTCAGCGGCCGCTTCGCCAACCGCTCATCCTGGATGGCGAGCGCCTGCGGGACGAAGTCCTTCAAGAAGGCTTTCAGCTCGGCGAAGACCGGCGTGATCTCGGCCACGCGATTGCCGGGATCGTACTGTTCCATCAGCGCGTCGTAGGACGCGAGGCCGAGCGCCTCGGCGCGCATGGCCGCTTCCTCGCGCACCAGCGAGACGACGTTTTCCAGCGCCGGCTGAAATGCCGCCCAGTCGTTCCTGGCGCGCATGTCGCGCCAGAGCTGCTCGCAGCGCATGCGCGCGGCCGTCTGGCGTTCGACGAACTCGGACGGCAGGCAAGTCATGTTGGTATATTGGCGGCGGAATTCGCGGAGCGCCGCCGCCTGGTCCTCGTTCAGCGGTTCCTGTTCGGCGGCGTCGATCCAGTCGGCGATCTCGGGCGCGGTGGCCTGGCGATGAAACATGCCGGCCAGCATGGCCATTGCCTCGGCGCGCTTTTCGCCGCCGCCCACGGCCATGTGGGTGGCCTCGTCGGCGCCGAGGATGGCCAGCGCGTGTTCCAGGGCTTCCAGCCTGTGACCGAGCGCGTCGAGTTTCTCGAACGACATTTTTTCCCCTTGGCTTTGCTTGCGGCGGCGCAAGAGACACCGGCAGGCAGGCAATGGCAAGGCCCGCACCGACAGGATCGGCTGGACCATGACGGCACCGGCCCTCCGTACCAGCCTTCTGGCATAGGCCGGCAGGGCAGGACGGGCGCGCGAAAAAGAAAACGCCCGGCCGGGCCGGGCGTCTCGCTGTCCTGGATTTCGGATCGATTGGTCTACTTGGTGTAGACCGGCTCGGGCGTCGGCTCGTAGGCCACCGGCACGGGCTGCGAGCAGCGGGGATCGCCGCCGAACTGGTAGCGCAGGCCGCCGCGCACTTCATGCACGTTGAAGCCCTTGTCGAAGCCGGGGCCGGAGCTGCTGGCGTCGTATTCGAACATGCGCCCGCCCTGGATGTGGGTGAAGCGATAGCCGGCGTCCACCTTCCAGTGATCGGTCAGGCAGTAGGAGGCGCCGGCCATGAGCGAATAGGCGAAGCGCCAGTTCTTGGAGCCCGGATTGGTCTCGGTGGTGTTGGGATCGTAAACCCTGTCCCACTTGATATGGGCGCCGCCGATGCCCGCGCCGACATAGGGCGTGAAGCCGTTCCAGGTGCCGATGTCGGCATAGGCGTTCGCCATCAGCAGGTAGGTGCTCATGTTCGAATGCTCGTCGGAGGTGCACCCGCCGGCGCAGGCGGTGGAGCCGCGGAACTTGCTTTTGAACCAGTAGTCGCCCGTCAGGTCGACGCGGAAGTGGTCGTTCACCTGATAGCCGACGCCGAGGCCGAGGGAGGGGGCGCCGCGCAGCTTGTAGCTGGTGAATTCATTGTAGCCGCCCGGCGCGGTGATGTAGCGGGGCGCGCCCTTCATGTCGGTCCAGTGATAGTCGAGATCGCCGCGGATGTACCAGCCGTTGGTGTCGGCGGGCTGGTAGACCGGCTCGGCCGGCGCTTCCTCGACCACCGGTTCGATCAGGTCGGCGGCCCATGCGGGCGCCGCGATGCCGGCGACCATGCCGACCAGGATCGCTGTCCTTGCAAAGTTGAACATCCTCGTCACCCCTGGAGACGCCGGAACCCGTTCGGCCCGGCTCGATTGCCTTCGGTGGTGGATAATGAATTGCAAAGGTTAAAAGCCGTTTAACCCTGCCGATTAACCAAGAATCGCTAAAATCCGAATGATCGACCCGGTAACCCGAAACAAAAAGCCCGCGCGAGGCGGGCTTCCGATCGGCGGCTTTCGGTACCGCTCAGGCAGCGTTGCGCACCTCGGAAATGGCGTCAACGATCTCGTCTACCACCTTCTCGACCAGTTGTGAGTCGTCGCCCTCGGCCATGACGCGGATAAGCGGTTCGGTGCCGGACGGCCGGATGACCAGGCGGCCGGTCGCGCCGAGACGTTGGCGCGCGTCCTCGATTGCCGCCTTGACGCGCTTCTCCTCCAGCGGCGCGCCGCCGGAAAAGCGCACGTTCTTCAGCACCTGCGGCACCGGCTCGAATTTGCGGGACAGTTCGCTGACGGGCTTGTTCTGGCGCTTCACGCAGGCAAGCACCTGCAGGGCGGACACAAGGCCGTCGCCGGTGGTGGAGAAATCGGAAAGCACGATATGGCCCGACTGCTCGCCGCCGACATTGAGGCCGTGGGCACGCATGTGCTCGACCACGTAGCGGTCGCCGACCTTGGTGCGATGAAGCTGCAGGTTCAGGCTGCCGAGGAAACGCTCGAGTCCGAGATTGGACATGATGGTCGAGACCACGCCGCCGCCGGCGAGGCGGCCGGTCTGGTGCCATGACTCGGCGATCATCGCCATGATCTGGTCGCCGTCGACGATCTCGCCCTGTTCGTCGATGATGACGACGCGGTCGGCGTCGCCGTCCAGCGCGATGCCGATGTCGGCGCGCACTTCATGCACCTTCTTCTGCAATTCGACGGGATGGGTCGAGCCGCATTCCTTGTTGATGTTGAAGCCGTTCGGCTCGACGCCGATGGTCACCACCTCGGCGCCGAGTTCCCAAAGCGCGGCCGGCGCGACCTTATAGGCGGCGCCGTTGGCGCAGTCGACGACGATGCGCAGGCCCGACAGCGACATGGCGCGCGGCAGGGTGCGCTTGGCGAATTCGATGTAGCGGTCGTGCACGCCGTCGACGCGCTTGGCGCGGCCGAGCCCGTCGGAATCGGCGAGCGCCATCTCGACGTCGGAATCCAGCATCCGCTCGATGCGGTCCTCGATCTCGTCGGAAAGCTTGAAGCCGTCCGGCCCGAACAGCTTGATGCCGTTGTCGTAGTAGGCATTGTGCGAGGCCGAGATCATCACGCCCATGTCGGCGCGCAGGGAATGCACCAGCATCGCCACGGCCGGCGTCGGGATCGGGCCGAGCAGGAACACGTCCATGCCGGCGGCGCACAGGCCCGCGACCAGCGCGTTTTCGATCATGTAGCCCGACAGGCGGGTGTCCTTGCCGAGGACGACGCGATGGCGATGGCTTCCGCGCTGGAAGGAAAGGCCGGCGGCCATGCCGACGCGCATGGCGACCTCGGCGGTCATGGGGAACTTGTTGGCTCGCCCGCGAATGCCATCGGTGCCGAAATAACGTCCTGCCATCACCTATCGTCCCTGGCGGCTTTTCATGTCGCCCGTCAATGCCATAACTGCCGCGCGGCCGGCCATCACATTGTATGATCCTACGTTACCAATTCTTAGAAAACCGTTGTTCTGGCCGAATGGGCCGGATTCCGGCCTGTGCAAGCGATAGCACATCAATGGCGCTGGCGCAGCCGTTCACGTAGCGCTATGGATTAACCCGAAGGGTTGATGAGAGCAGCACAATGGAGGCGAAGATGCTCATCGATAAACTCGCGACATTGACGGGAGCGGCCGTCGTGGCGTTGTTCCTGGCGGCGCCGGCCAGCGCGCTGACGATGGCCGAATGCAGCGCGAAGTACCAGGCGGCGAAGGACGCCGGCACGCTGGACGGACAGACCTGGAACCAGTTCCGCAAGGGCGAGTGCGGATCGGACGCCAGCGCCGCCGAGACAAGCAAGCCCGCAAAGAAGACGAAGAAGGCGGCCGCGGCGGACGATTCATCCGACGCCAAGGGCCTGTCGATGGCGGACTGCTCGGCCAAGTATCAGGCCGCCAAGGAAGCCGACACGCTGAACGGCATGAAGTGGAACGACTTCCGCAAGGCAGAATGCGGGGCGGGGGCCAGCGCCACGGCGGCTTCCGCCAAGAAGGCGACCAAGTCGAGCGCCTCGGATGACTCGCCCGATGCCAAGGGCCTGTCGATGGCGGACTGCTCGGCCAAGTATCAGGCCGCCAAGGAAGCCGACACGCTGAACGGCATGAAGTGGAACGACTTCCGCAAGGCAGAATGCGGCCCGGGTGCCAGCGCCACGGCGGTTTCCGTGAAGAAGGCGAAGAAATCGGCGTCCTCGGACGATTCCTCCGACGGCAAGGGTCTGACGATGGCACAATGCTCGGCCAAATATCAGGCGGCCAAGAGCGGCGGCACGCTGAACGGCATGAAGTGGAACGATTTCCGCAAGGCCGAATGCGGGGCCAATGCCGCTGACGACGACAGCGTCCCCTCGACGGACGAGGCGACCTATACGGGCGATCCGGTAAAGCCGTCGATCAAGGCGCCGCGCGGCGTCAAGTTTCCCAGCGGGGTCGCCAAGAAATATACGAACGAGACTCCCGGCAAGGCGCGCATGCACACCTGCCTCGACCAGTACTACGCCAACAAGGATGCCGATTCGCTGAACGGCTTGCGCTGGATCCAGAAGGGCGGCGGCTATTACAGCCTGTGCAACGCCAGGCTGAAGAGCTGACCCACGTTTTCCCCGAATGAAGCAAAGGCCCGCGGCGACATCCGCGGGCCTTCTCGATTTCAAAAGCCATGGACGACCGAACGGTCGCTATTGCGCCGGGGCGGTGTCGGCCGGCGGCGTTGACTGAGTATCGGCCGGCGCCATCGTGTTGTTGTCGGCGGGTGCCGTCGTGCTGGTGTCGGCCGGAGCGGACGATGTTGAGTCGGATGCGGACCCGCCGGAGTTGTCGCTGCAGGCCGCCACGGCGCACAGGGCTGCGCCCAAAGCTGCGAAAAGATAGAATCTATGGGTCATGTCGTCCCTCACGATTGACGCCCCCACGCGTTCAAGAAGGGCAACCGAAGGGCCGGCAAGTCAATATTGGACCGATTGGGACAGCTTCAATCTTTCTTACCCGCTGTAATCGCGGCGCTTGAAGCGGAGAGCGATGCTGCCACGGCAGCTACATCGTCGGTGCGGCCGCTTACAGGCAAGGGCGAGGCTCGACTTAGCCGGGAGTGAGACAATCGTCGAGCCTCGAGCCCGCTGACCCCCTCGTCAGCACGGTGCAGTCTGTTGAAATTCGGCGAATCAGGCAACCCTCGGCTGTGGACAAGTCAGAGCAACGGGCGTTCCGACGAATGCAGTTCCGCTGCTCCATCCTGGTTTTCGTAGCCGCATTTGTGCGGACCAGACGATTCCGTCCGGCTGCAATATGCTTTGGCGCGGCCTGAAGACATGAAACGAAAGGCCCCGCCGAAGCGGGGCCTTCCCGGTTTCGTCAGGCCCAGAACCAGACCCAGACGCGCTCGCGGTGGCAGCGCTTGCGCCAGCGGCCATGCCGCCAGTAGCGGCTGCAAACGGTGCGCCACTCGCGCCGCCGGCGCCGGCGCCGATGGCGGTTGTGGTGGCGACGATCATGCCGGCTGTGATGCCTGCGGTGGTCGACGAGCTCGACCTCGGGCGTATCGCCGGCAACGGCATCGGCGGTTTCCAGATCGTCGAGAATGCCCGGCCTGTTCGGCATTCCGGCAAGCGCCGCCGATGGCTTCACAGCCGTGACGACGGCAGCCGTGCCGGCCAGTCCAAGTACACCGGTAAGAAAGGATCTCCGATCCATCGCTTCCTCCTGTATCGATGCCCCTCACCATAATCTCGATGGACGAAGCTGAACAGGCGCTGAACGAAAACCGGGGCGTTCGGAACCGCGCCGCACTTTCTCACGGGGGACGCCGTCTTCACGACCTGCGTGCCCCGGCCGCTCACCGCAGGCGTTTCCGTCATTGACAAAGTGCCTTGGCTCGTGCTTTTTTTACAAAAGAAAAATAAAAATACAAAAGTTTCAGATGACGCTGAATCTTGCGGTATGAGACGGATCGGGAGGAATGTTCATGGCTGTGCATCCGCAGCTGCAGGGTCTGCAATGAGCGACGCGGTGAGTGTCGAGCGCGCGCGCGGCCTTGCCCTGCCGCGCTTCCTGACCGCCGATTCCCCGGTTCCGTGGCTGTTGCCGATCACCGCGATGCTGACGGTGTTCGGCCTTTATCCGCTCGGCTATTCGATCTGGCTGTCCCTGCACAAACGCAACGTGCTCACGCGTCAGCTCGATTTCGCCGGCGGCTATCAGTGGGTGAAGGCGTTCTCCGACGCGCGCATGTGGGGGGCGCTGGAGACGACGCTCCTCTACACCTTCGTCGCGCTGGCGCTGCAACTGGTGCTCGGCATCCTGATCGCGCTGCTCTTGGACACCGACCGGCGCGGCTACGGCGTGCTGCGGGCCATGATGACGCTGCCGCTGGTCGTGCCGCCGGCGGTCACCGGCATGATGTTCCTGTTGATGCAGGACGGTTCGTTCGGCGTCCTGTCGTTCTACCTCTACGCGCTCGATCTCGTCTCGCCGGCCCGGCCGCTGCTGACGCAGCCGCACACGGCGCTGATCGCCGTCATGCTGGCCGACATCTGGCAGTGGACGCCGTTCATGGTGCTGATCATGCTGGCGGGCCTGCGCTCGCTGCCGAAGGACCCGTTCGAGGCGGCCGCGATCGACGGCGCCAGCGCCGTCCAGACATTCTTTAGGCTGACGCTGCCGATGCTGCGCAAGGTCATCGCCGTGGCGGTGCTGATCCGCGGCGTCGATCTCTTCCGCATCTACGACTACGTCTACATCATCACCGCAGGCGGTCCCGGCACCGCGACCGAGACGCTGTCCTTCTATGCCGGCCGCATCTATTTCACCGGCGATTTCCCCTACGCCGCAACGCTCTCGCTGATCGTTCTGATCGTGCTGATCGTCGTCTCGAACATCTTCGTGCGCGTCTTCAAGGTGAGGTTCTGATGGAGCCGACCTTCTTCCAGAAAAGGCTGCGCGACGTCGTCGCGGTCATCGTCGTTGCGATCTTCATGTTCCCCATCGCCTGGTGGGCGCTGTCGTCGATCAAGCCCTATTCGGCGATCTTCGACCGTTCCGGTCCCGTCTATGTCGACTTCACGCCGACGCCGGACAACTACCGCGTCACGCTGCTCGGCGTCTCGCGCGTGCAGATCGGCATGGAGCAGGGCGGCGACGCGGCGGGCGTCATCAAGGGCGGCGCGAATTCCTACGATTCGCGCCAGTCGCTGGCGGACAGCGCCATCATTGCGGTCGGATCGACGATCGTGACCCTGTTTCTCGCGACGCTCGCGGCCTATTGCCTGTCGCGCATGCAGTTCGTCGGGCAGCAGAGTTTCCTGTTCTGGATCCTGTCGCAGCGCTTCATGCCGCCGATCGCGATGGTCATCCCCATCGTCTTCATGTTCCGCGACCTCGGCCTGCGCGACACCTATCTCGGCCTGATCCTCGTGCACACGCTGATCAACCTGCCGCTCGCGGTGCTGCTGCTGAAATCGTTCTTCGACGACGTGCCGCGCGAGATCGACGAGGCGGCGATGATCGACGGCGCAACCAGGGCGCAGACCTTCTACAAGATCGTGCTGCCGATGGTGAAGGGCGGCATCGCCGCCGCCGCCGTGCTCTGCTTCATCTTTTCGTGGACGGAGTTCCTGCTGTCGCTGTTCCTGACGACGGAAATCCGCACGGTGCCGGTGAAGATCTCCACCTTCGTCACCTCGACGGCGACCGAGTGGGGCTACATCACCGCGCTGGGCACCTCGGCCATCGTCCCCAGCTTCATCTTCATCCTGCTCGTCCAGCGGCATCTGGTCCGGGGGCTCACCCTCGGCTCGCTCAAGGACTGAGCCAACAAGAAAAACGAATTCAAGGTCAACCGGAGGAAGTGCAATGAGCTTGAAAGATCACGACAAGAAGACATTCATCGTCGACGCCTGCAACGATTTCACGGCAAAGCGCCTGACGAAGCGCGATTTCATGCGCAGGATGGCGATGGCCGGCGTCGGCTTCTCCGCCTTCAACGCCGGCCTGCTCGGCGGTGGGCGCAAACGTGGCGGCCTGCTCGGCCTGGGACCGGATGAGGCCCAGGCGCAGGACGCCGACATGCTGAAGTGGCTGGCTGATGTCGGCAAGCCTTATGCCGGCACCAAGATCCGCTACACCTCCGAGGCGACGCCGCCCTCGATCGTCGCCAACCAGCTCGTCGCCGGCGAGTTCACCAAGGCGACCGGCATCGAGGTCGAGGTCGAGATCGTGCCGCTGGAGCAGGTGCTGGCCAAGGCGACGCAGGACGTGCAGGGCCAGCTCGGCACCTACGACCTTTACTATCTCGACCAGTCCTGGATGGCGACCTTCTCGCAGGACGTCATCGACCCGCGCGAGTACTACGACCAGAACAAGGAGCTGGCCATGCCGGGCTTCGACTGGGACGATTTCTCCAAGCCGCTGGTCGACGGCATCGCCATGTATAACGGCAAGCAGTGCGGCATCCCCTTCGACATCCCGATCTTCATCCTGATGTATCGCAAGGACCTGTTCGACAAGCACAACATCGCCGTGCCGAAGGACCTCGACGAGTACCTCAAGGTCGTGCAGCAGATGACTGAGGCCGAGAAGGGCAACGGCATCTTCGGCACCGCCTGCCAGGCGAAATCGGGCCACTATTCGCTGGAATGCGACTGGACCTTTGCGCTGTGGGGTCACGGCGGCTCGATCTTCAACAAGGACAAGATGTTCGTCGGCAATGATGAGCAGGGCGTCACCGGCCTGAAGTTCTATCAGGAACTGGTCAAGAACTCGCCACCCTCGGCCACAACCTGGACCTGGGACGGCCAGGGCCAGGCGCTCACCCAGGGCGCGGCGGCCATGGCGATCACCTGGGGTGAGGATTTCCCCGGCTTCGACGCCAACGATTCCAAGGTCAAGGGCCTGTTCGAGGCGCTGCCGGCGCCGAAGGAAGTGCCCGGCCGCCGTGCGGCTGCCGATTGCGGCTTCAACGAGATTCCGGCCGTCGGCCATCAGGGCGGCTCGGCCATCGCGCTGTCGCAATATTCCAAGAACAAGGAAGCGGCCTGGCTGTTCATGCAATGGGTGTGCTCGAAAGACGTGATGGCGCGCGTCTCGACCCTCGGCGGCGGCGCCTCACCGATGCGCAACTCGTCCTTCACCGATCCGCGCGTCAAGGAGAAAGCCGTCGTCGGCCCCGGCACGACGCGCCATTTCGACGCCATCAAGTGGACGATCGACAACCAGATGGGCTCCGAGCCGGACATGCCGATCTGGGCCGACCTGTCGAACAACGACATCCCGGTGGAGCTCGGCAAGCTGCTCACCGGGCAAGACTACAATGGCGACGCCAAGGCCTGCCTGGACGCGATCGGCAAGATCGTCGACGGCAAGGTGGCCGATGCCGGCCTGCGCTGACAGCGCCTCCCAAGCACGCGGCGGCGGTCCCACGGGCCGCCGCCGTGTCGGCCACCGGCATCATGAAACCTGACCTCGTCATCGGCGTCGATTCCTCCACCTCGGCCACCAAGGCGATCGCCTGGGACCGGGAGGGCCGGGCCGTGGCTTCCGGCCGGTCGGAAATCTCCATTTCCAACCCCGCGCCCGGCCATTTCGAGCAGGATCCCGCCGAATGGTGGGGCTCGACCGTGAAGGCGCTGCGCACCGTGACGGCGAAGGTCGATCCGGCCCGCATCGCCGGACTGGCGATTTCGAACCAGCGCGAGACCTTCGGCCTGTTTGGCGAGGACGGCACCGCGCTCTGTCCGGGCACGGTGTGGCTGGACGAGCGGGCGCGGCCGCAGGAACGGCGCTTCGGGGAATCCTTCGGTGCAGGCCGGGTGCACGAGATCTCCGGTAAACCGCTCGACGTCATTCCCTGCCTCTACCGGATGATCTGGTTCCGCGAGGAGGAGCCGGCAACTTTCGCGAAGGCGGAGCGGCTCGCGGATGTCCACGGCTTCCTTGCCTTCAACCTCACCGGCCGCTGGGCGACCTCGACCGCTTCCGCCGATCCTATGGGCGTCTTCGACATGCGTGCCCGACGCTGGTCGGCCGAGATACTGGAAGCGGCCCGCGTGCCGCAAAGGACGATGCTCGAACTGGAGCCGCCCGGCACGGTGATCGGCACGATCAGTGCGGCGGCCGCCGGGGCGACTGGCCTGCGGGAAGGCACGCCCGTCATCGCCGGCGGGGGCGACGGCCAGTGCGCGGGCACCGGAGCCGGCGTGCTGCGGGAAGGCCATGCCTACATCAACCTCGGCACCGCCGTGGTCTCGGGCACCTATGGCCGCGACTATCGCTTCGATCCGGCCTTCCGCACCGAGACGGCCATCGCCGAGGACGGCTATATCTTCGAGACCTGCCTGCGTTCCGGCACCTTCCTGGTCGACTGGATGACGCGCGAGTTGATGGCGCCGCCGGGCGCGTCGGCCGACCATCTGAAGAGCCTGGAGGCGGAAGCCGCAGCCGTGCCGGTCGGCGCCGGCGGGCTGGTGATGCTGCCCTACTGGCAGGGCGTCATGGACCCGCATTGGGACAGTTCCGCGCGCGGTGTCATCGCCGGCCTGTCGGGCTCGACGCGGCGCGGCCATGTCTACCGCGCCACGCTGGAGGCGATCGCCCTGCATCAGGCCGAGACGAGCCGGCGCATGGGGGAAGTTATCGGACGCGAGGTCGCGGACTACGTCGCCATCGGCGGCGGCGCGGCTTCGGATCTCTGGATGCAGATCCTGGCCGATGCGCTGGGCAAGCCGGTCGGCCGCACCTCGACGGTTGAGGCATCGTCGCTCGGCGCCGCCATGGCGGCAGCCAAGGGCGTCGGCTGGTTCCCGACGATCGCCGAGGCGTCCGGCGCCATGGCCGGAACCGTGGTCGAGCGCTTCGAGCCGGACCCGCGCCGCGCCGCCCGCTACGGCGAATTGCGCGCGCTCCACGCCGAACTTTGGCCGGCCCTGCAGGCCTGGAACCGCAAGCTGGCGGCTTTCACGGAGCGTGCCGGTGACTGAACGGACCAACTGGAACGCGCTGATCGAAGACGTGGTGGCGGGCCATTGGGCGGACCCGGCGACGGGAAGGCCCATCGTGCTGCCGTTCGAGACGATCGAGATCGCCGAGACGCTGGACGGGCGCGAAGCGGAGCTGATCCGGCCGCTCGGCCTCGGCTCACGGCTCGCCGTGGTCTCCGATACAAATACGGTGGAGGCGATGGGCCGGCGCGTGGCACGGGCCTTGCGGCCGATCGCGGCGGTGGACGAGATCGTGCTGGCGGACGGTCTCGCCTGCGACGAACCTTCCATCGATCTCGTCCGCGACAAGACGCGCGGGGCCGATGCTATCGTCGCGGTGGGGTCTGGCGTCGTCAACGATCTGTGCAAGCACGCCTCCTTCCTCGACGGCCGGCCCTACGCCGTGTTCGGTACGGCCGCGTCGATGAACGGCTACGGCGCATCGACCGCGTCGGTGACGCTGCGTTCCGGTCTCAAGACGTCGGTGTCGTCGCGCGCGCCGCGCGGCATCTTCATCGATCTCGACGTGTCGGCGAAGGCGCCGTCATGGCTGAGTGCGGCGGGGTTGGGCGACAGCCTGTGCCGGCCGACCGCCCAGATCGACTGGTGGGCGTCGCACGTCCTGTTCGGCACGCCCTACGACGCCGCACCCTTCGAGTTGCTCGCCGACGACGAGCCGAAGATGATCGCCCACGCGGCCGGCCTCGCGCGCCACGACATCGCCGCGATCGGCCATCTGCATCGGGTGATGACGCTGTGTGCTTTCGGCGTCTGTCTGGCCGGCATGTCCAATCCGGGCTCGATGGGCGAGCACCAGATCTCGCACTGGATCGACATGTTCGCCGGCGACGATCATCCGGGCACCACGCACGGCCAGCAGGTGGGCGTCGCCTCGCTTGTCATGGCACGGCTGCAGCAACGCTTGCTGAGCCGGGAGAAGCCGCCTGTCGTCAGCCCGACCGTCGTCGACGAGACCGCGATGCGCGCACGCTACGGCGCGACGCTCGCGCCCTTGTGCATCGCCGAGATGAAGAAGACCGCGCTGGACAGCGAGGGTGCCGCCGCCCTGAATGGTCGGCTTGAAGCGGCGTGGCCGGCTCTGCGCCGCGACCTGGCGGCGATGGCGCTTCCCGTCGAGGCGATGGAAGGCGCGTTGCGCGCCGCCGGCGGGCCGACCAGCGCGCGCGAGCTCGGCCTGCCGCGCGCGGTCTGGCGCGACGCCATCCGCTACGCCCGCGAGATACGGGGCCGCTGGTCCTTCCTCAACCTCGCGGCGGACTCGGGGCTTCTGGACGATTTCATCGAAGAACAGGAATGACCGGCATGGCATCCGTTACCATTACCGACATCGCCAAGAGCTACGGCAGCGTCGAGATCATCAAGGGACTGGACCTCGCCATCGAGGACGGCCAGTTCGTGGTGCTGCTGGGGCCGTCGGGCTGCGGCAAGTCCACGCTGCTCCGGATGATCGCGGGGCTGGAGCCGATCACGGCGGGCGAGATCCGCATCGGCGACAAGGTTATCAACCGGCTGCACCCGAAGGACCGGGACATCGCCATGGTGTTCCAGAACTATGCCCTCTACGCCCACATGACCGTTTTCGACAACATGGCCTTCTCCATGCAGTTGAAGCATGTGCCGAAGGCGGAGATCGCCGAGAAGGTGGAGTGGGCGGCCGGCATCCTCAATCTCGAACCCTATCTGAAGCGCTATCCGCGCGAACTGTCGGGCGGCCAGCGCCAGCGCGTCGCGATGGGCCGTGCCATCGTGCGCAATCCCGCGGTCTTCCTGTTCGACGAGCCGTTGTCCAACCTCGACGCCAAGCTGCGCGTACAGATGCGCACCGAGATCAGGGAGTTGCACCAGCGCCTCGCCACCACCACGGTCTACGTCACGCACGACCAGATCGAGGCGATGACCATGGCCGATGTCATCGTCATCATGCGCGACGGGGTCATCGAGCAGACCGGCCGCCCGCTCGACGTCTACGACCATCCCAACAATCTCTTCGTCGCCCAATTCATCGGCTCGCCGGCCATGAACCTGATCTCCGGCGAGGTTGTGGCCGAGAACGGCGGTGCGGTGCTGAAGGCCGATGGCCTGACGCTGCCGCTGCCGGCGGGCGCGGCCGTGCAGGCGGGTCAGAAGATCGTCTTCGGCATCAGGCCCGAGCATCTCAAGCCGGGCGAGGCCGGCAAGGGCATCGCGGCCACGGTCTCGACCGTCGAGCCCACCGGGCCGGAAATCCATCTCTACGCGGACGCCGCCGGCAAGGACCTTTGCGCGATCACGCAGGAGCGCATCAGCCCGAAGCCCGGCGCGCCGATCACGCTGGTCCCGACGGTAGACCGCATCCACCTGTTCGACCAGCAGAGCGGCAAGCGGCTGGAGGTCGGGGCGTGACGCACCGCATCGTCATTCTTGGCGCCGGCGTGATGGGGTCGGCCATGACGCTGCCGGGCGCGCATGGTGGCTCCCGCGTCGATCTCGTCGGCACGCATCTCGACGAGGAGATCGTCCGCTCGGTCGCCGGCAACGGGCTTCATCCGCGGCTGGGCGTGACCCTGCCTGCGCGCGTCGAGGCCCATTCCTGGACCAACTTCGGCACGGTGATGCGCGAGCCGCCTGACCTTCTGATCCTCGGCGTCGCGTCGGCCGGCGTCGGCTGGGCAATAGACCGCATCGTCGAATCCGTTTCCGCGCCGGTTCCCATCCTGATGGTTACCAAGGGGCTGACGGCGGGTGAGGACGGCATCGGCCTGTTGCCCGATCTCGTGGCGCGCGAGGTCGAGCGGCGCACCGGCATGGCCATGCCGGTGATGGCCATCGGCGGCCCCTGCATCGCCGGCGAACTTGCGGCCGGGCGCGACACCTCGGTCGTGGTGACCGGCGCCGACGCCGATCTTCTCGCGCGCGTCATCGATATGCTCGAGGCGCCTTACTACCATGCCCGCCCGTCCGCCGACGTCGCCGGCGTCGAGATCTGTGCGGCGTTCAAGAATTTCTTCACCCTTGCCGTCGGTGCGCCGGCAGGCCAGTTGGAGAGGCAGGGCCGGGCCGGCAACGGCGCGCTGATGCACAACCACGCAGCCTCTCTGTTCACCCAGGCGCTGCGCGAGATGACGGTGCTGGCCGAGCATGCCGGCGGCACGGCCGAGACCGTGACGGGCCTCGCCGGGGCCGGAGATCTCTACGTGACCTGCCAGGCCGGCCGCAACGGCCGCATGGGCAAGCTGCTGGGGCTGGGCATTCCCTATTCGCAAGCCAAGCGTGAGCATATGAGCGCCGATACCGTCGAAGGTGCGCAGCTTGCGCTCGACCTTGGTCCCACCCTGCGGCGCATGGCCGAGACCGGCGCTCTCGATCCCGCCCGCCTGCCGCTCGCTTTCGCCATCCTCGACACGGTCTGCAACGATGCGCCGCTTGAATTGCGCTATGACTTGTTCCATCGGAGTGCCATATGATCCATGTCCCGCGCCGTGACGGCGGCTGATCTCTCACGCAGGCTCCCGCCGTTCGTTCCGGCAATGCCGGAGCGGCGTGACGACCGACGCCCCGGCCGCGCCCAGAACCGGAACCGCAGCTTGTCCAAACCGCGCCAGAAAAACCCCAGTTCCAGCCAGCGGACCCCGTCCGTTCTCTCACCGGAACGCGAAGAGGAACTGATGGCGCGCGCGGCCTGGCTCGCCTATGTCGGCGACATGACGCAGGCGCAGGTGGCCAAGCACCTTCGCCTCACCCGGCTTCGGGTCAACAAGATGCTGGCGCAGGCGCGTGCCAAGGGCATCGTCCAGATCCGCATCAATTCGCGCATCGCCGCTCTGACCGAGCTCGAGGACAGGCTCTGCGCCACCTACGGCCTCGCACGGGCGAGCGTCGTGCCGACACCGCCGCAGGACGACATGGTCTCGCACGCCGTCGCCGCCGCCGCCGGCGCGCTGCTGTCGGAACATATCACCGACGGCGTTTCCATCGGCGTCGGCTGGGGGCGCACGCTGCAGCTCAGCCTGAACTCGGTGACCGTTCGCCCGGTGAAACGCATGTCCGTGGTCTCGCTGATGGGCGGGCTGACGCGCGGCTCGGCGGTCAACATCTATGACCTGTCGTCGAGGCTGGCGGCGATGTTCGATGCCGAGTGCTTCTATATCGCCGCGCCCATCTTCGCCGACACGGAGGCGACGCGCGACCTGCTGCTGCAGCAATCGATGCTGCAGGACGCGTTCAAGCGCGCGCGCGAGGTCGACATAGCCTTCGTCTCGGTCGGCCCGCTGCACACGAAGTCCACCATGGCACGGATCGGCGTGCTCACGCCCGAGACCAGGGCGTCGCTGACAGAAGCCGGCGCGGTCGGCGATTTGTGCGGCTATTACATGAATGCGGACGGCCAACTCATCGACCACCCGCTCAACCGCCGCGTCATCGGCCTGTCGCCGGACGCGCTTCGCAAGATAAAGACCGTCATCCTGGCGGGCGGCGGCCCTGATAAGGTGACGGTCATGCGCGCGGCGCTGCGCATGGGCACCCTTTCGGCGATGGTCACCGACGAGCGAACGGCCGAGGCGATCCTGGCCGGACAGGAAAACGTTTTGGAATAGGTCGCGGTTCTTGGACTGCGCAAACGAGGAACTGAGAGGAAGTCGATCATGAGCAAGGTGCGCGCGCTTGTCTTGGAGCGTCAGAACGAACTGTCGCTGCGCGATATCGACCTGCCGCAGGAGCCGGGACCGGGCGAGGTCAGGATCAGGCTCCACACGGTGGGCGTCTGCGGCTCCGACGTCCACTACTACACCCACGGCCGCATCGGCCCCTTCGTCGTCGATCAGCCGATGGTGCTTGGCCATGAGGCCGCCGGCACCGTCGATGCGCTCGGCGAGGGCGTCACCAACCTCAAGGTGGGCGACCGCGTCTGCATGGAGCCGGGCATCCCGGATCCGAATTCGAAGGCCAGCCGGCTCGGTCTCTACAATGTCGATCCGGCGGTGCGCTTCTGGGCGACGCCGCCGGTGCACGGCGTGCTGACGCCTTATGTCGTGCACGCCGCCGCCTATACTTTCAAGCTGCCGGACAACGTTTCCTTCGCCGAAGGCGCGATGGTTGAGCCTTTCGCCGTCGGCATGCAGGCGGCCGCCAAGGCGAAGATCGCGCCGGGCGACACGGCGGTCGTGCTGGGGGCCGGGCCGATCGGCACGATGGTGGCGATCGCCGCGCTCGCCGGCGGTTGTGCGCGTGTGGTCGTCGCCGACCTGGCGCAGCCGAAGCTCGACATCGCCGCGCGCTACCAGGGCGTCATCCCGGTCAATATCCGCGAGAAGGATCTTGTCGCCGAGGTCATGCGCCTGACCGACGGCTGGGGGGCGGACGTCGTGTTCGAATGTTCCGGATCGCCCAAAGCGTGGGAGAACCTGTTCAGCCTGCCGCGGCCGGCTGGCACGGTCGTTGCGGTCGGCCTGCCGGTGGCGCCGGTGCCGTTCGACGTGTCGCTCGCTTCGACGCGGGAAATCCGCATCGAGACCGTCTTCCGTTATGCGCACCAGTACGAGCGGGCGATCGCGCTGATGGGGTCCGGCAAGGTCGACCTGAAACCGCTGATCTCGGCGACCTTCCCGTTCGAGGAGGCCATCGCCGCTTTCGACCGTGCGGTCGAAGCGCGACCCGACGACGTCAAGCTGCAGATCGCGATGCCCGACCAGGCCTGAGGCCGGCGCGGAATGCGCCGCCCGGCATCCGGGAGCGGAGCGCGCGCGAAGCCTCGCTCGACGGCGTCATCGACCGAAGCCGCCTATCCGGCGCGCCTTGCCGTCAGCGCCTTTTCTATTCCGCGCAGTTCGGCCAGCCCCTTCAGTCGGCCGATCGCCGGATATCCCGGCTGCGCGCCGCGCGCGCAATCGTCGAGAATGTCCTGGCCATGATCGGGCCGCATGGGGATCGCCGCGTCGGCTCGCCCTTCTTCCCTCCTGCGCGCCTCCTCATCGAGCAGCGCCGAAATGACCGCCACCATATCGGTGTCGCCGCTCAGGTGTTCGTCCTCGTAGAATGACGACGGCGAGGTTTTACCCTCCTTGCGGACGTTGCGCAGGTGGGCGAAATGGATTTTCGGCCCGAACCGTTTCACCATGCCCGGCAGATCATTGTCGTGGCGTGCGCCGAGCGAGCCCGTGCACAGCGTCATGCCGCTGGCCTGTTGATTTCCGTTGAGAGCTGACCCGAGATTTTCGCCGAGAAGTGACCCGCCTTCATGTATGGTTTGGGTCTCAGGTTTTGGTCAAGGTGGGTGCTTTCTCCTTCTTTGTTGGTGTGGTCTGGGCGGAGCTGTTCTTGAAGCGGAAGCTGTCGTTTCCGGTCTCCAGGATGTGGCAGTGATGGGTGAGGCGATCGAGCAGCGCCGTCGTCATCTTGGCATCACCGAAGACGGTCGCCCATTCGCTGAAGCTGAGGTTGGTGGTGATGA
>NZ_JBEBMG010000010.1:0-152868 GCF_040081975.1 Mesorhizobium hunchu | reverse complement strand
TCTAGGCAGAATCGACATTCATCGCATCCACAGCATTGCGGCGGCGAGTTGCAGGAAGCTTAGGAAGTAGGCCGCGCGGCGGTCGAAGCGTGTGGCGATGCGTCTGAAGTGCTTGAGCTTGTTGAAACAGCGCTCGATCGTGTTACGGACCTTGTAGGCCTCGAAGTCGTAAGGGATCGGCGTCTTTCGGGTCGGGTTGCAGGGGATGACCGCTTCGGCTCCCATGTGGGTGATGAGGTCACGCAGGGCATTGGAATCATAGGCCTTGTCGGCCAGCACGCGACGTGGCGAGAGACCTTCGAGCAAGGCCGGAGCCAGAGGCGCGTCGCCGCGCTGGCCGGGTGTGAGGATCAGCTTCAGTGGCCGGCCGAGCGCATCCACGGCCATGTGAATCTTGGTCGTCAGGCCTCCTCGGGAACGCCCCAGAGCCTGATCCCCCCTTTTTGGCCGCCGCCCTTTCCGGTGGCTGCCTGTTGATGGGCGCGCACAAGGCTCGAGTCGAGACTGACATAATCGTTCTTGGGATCGTCGATGAGGTCGGCGAAGACGCGCTCCCACACACCGGCCTTCGCCCATCGCGTGAAGCGCTTGTGGGCGGTCTTCCACTTGCCATAGCGCTCGGGAAGATCATGCCAATGCGCGCCCGAGCGCAGCACCCAAAGCACGCCGTTGACGAAAGCAAGGTTATCACCCCCAGAACGGCCCGGATCGCTGGGCTTGCCGGGCAGCAAATCCCCGATCCGCCGCCATTGCTCAGGTGTCAGTTCGTACCGCTTGGGCTTCGACATCATGGGCCTCCAGATCAATCAACCTGGAAACCCATGAATCACATTCCTCAACAGAACTGAATCCTGAATGTCGATTGAACCTAGGCCCGTTTCCCGGCCGGCTTGCGCATGAATTCGGCAAACAAACGAAAGGCTGAGTCTTTTCGGAAAATAATCGCCGGGCTTGCCGCCGAGTGACGTCTCAAGGAACATCCGGCTCGCATGAGGCCTGGCTGAAGAAGGTCTTGACCGCCGGTCGCCAGCTTTCGTCGGGAACGAAGGCGCGCACCACCGCAATGCCTTCGTCGGTGGCCGTTTCGACGAAGACCGAACCGGCGAGGTTCTCCGGCAGGTCCTTGCGCACGGCAGCCATCTGGGCGGGCGTCAACACCACCGCGTCGAGCGAGGGTTTCCCCGCATTGCGGTCGTTGAAGGAATAGATGTTGTGCCCGTTTCGATCATAGACGGACACCGACCAGAAAGGCACACGTCCCTGCGCCTTGATGCGCACCATGCCGTCGCCGAGATCGAACCGGCAGGCCACGGCTTCGAACAGGGGATCGACCGATTTCACCACCGGCGGTCCGCCCTTTTCCGCGGCGAGCGGCGTCATGACATAGAGGTCGGTCGCCATCGCCAGCCGCGACCAGGCGTCGCGCGCCGAAAATTCGGGAATGAGCAGCAGCACGACGATGTGGACGATGCCGGCGCCGATCAGCCCGAGCAGCAGCGCCTGTGCGAGCCTACGCATGGCAGCCCACCTTGCGGATCGCCGGCATCTCGATGTCCGACAGGCCGGTGCTGGTGGCGATAGGCGTGTCGTAGAAAGTGAGCACGAAGTAGAGCGGCCCCTTGCCGGTCACGGCCAGCCAGTTGCCGGGCAGGGGATGGCTTCCGGTCGAGATCACCGCCGTGTCGTCCGGCCGGCGCAGGATCTGCATCGACTGGAGCGCGGCGCGACGCCGCTTGCCGGTGTCGATCGCGTCCAGCGAGCCGTCCGCTGCGTAGAGCGTGAAGAAGCGCGCGATCGGAAAGCCGCCTTCCAGCCTGTAGACGCATTCGCGCCTGAGCGGCGCGCCGCCGGAATCGCTCCCGGCCACGAAAGCCAGCCCCTCGGCGCGCCCCAGCGTCAGCACGCCCTCGCGCGCGGTGCGGGCCTGTGTGTAGGGATCGGCGGCCGCCGTGCCGATATCCGGGAACGCCGTCCACGGCCCGGCGCGGATGGCGCCGACGCCGGCCTGTGCGTCGAGTGCGTACCAGACGCTGCCGCCGCCCAGGCCGATGGCGACGGCGACGGCGAGAAACGTGAGCAGGGCGGTCTTGAGCATCGCAGGCCGTTACCGGGGTCGGATGACCCGCATATCGCGGGGCGGGCCGGCAAGGCAAGCACGCGCCGTCCCGGCAATGTGACGGTCGGGCCTCAAAGCGACGACAGCGTTTCTGTGGACGGCGGCGTCAGGGCAGGTGCGGCCCGCAACGCCTGCGAAAGCTCGCGCAGCAACTGCGTGGTGTGTGCCGACAGGACCGGCGGGCGCTCGGCGGCCGCCTTCTCGGCGTCGGCCTCGGCCTGCTTCTTCTGCGCGTCGGCCGCCGCGGCAGCCACCTTGTGGTCGACGAAGGGATGCTCGATGCCGGGGATGGGCTTCAGGTCGATGCCCTGGTGAGCGTAGACCATCAGCCGCTGCCATACCATCGCCGGCAGCGAGCCGCCGGTCATCTTGTTGGTCGGCGTGAAGTCGTCGTTGCCGAGCCACACCGCGGCGGTGAAATTGCCGGTGAAGCCGCAGAACCAGGCGTCGCGGTAGGACTGCGTGGTGCCCGTCTTGCCGGCGACGACGATGCCGGGCAGGGCGGCGCGGCGCCCGGTGCCGATGACGGGCACCTGCGACAGCATCGTGTTCATGTAGCCCAGCGCCTTCTCGGAGAGCACGCGATGCGGCGGCGGCTGGTCCTTGGCGAAATCCCACACCACCTTGCCGGTGTGGGTGACCAGCTGGGTGATGCCGTGCCGGCTGCCGGCGAAGCCGTTCTGCGCGAACACGCTGAAGCCGGTCGCCTGGTCCATCACCGTCTCGCCCGAGGTGCCCAGCACCGAGGTCTTGAAGCGCTCGATCGGCGATTCCACCCCCATCGCCTTGGCCATGTCGACGACGGCGTCGATGCCGAGATAGTCCTTGGTGATGCGCACCGGCACCGTGTTGATCGACTTCGTCAGCGCGGTCATGATCGTCACGTTGCCGGCGAAGCCGCCGCCGTAGTTGTGCGGCTGCCAGCCCCCCCAGTTGACCGGGCCGCCCGAGATCACCGTGCTCGGCGTCAGGCCGTGCTCCATGGCGGTGGCGTAGACATAGGGCTTGAAAGACGATCCGGTCTGGCGCAGCGCCCTGGTGGCGCGGTTGAACTGGCTGGTGCCGTAGTCGCGCCCGCCGACGATGGCGCGCACCGCCCCGTTGGTCTCGATGACGACGATGGCGCCTTCGCTGACGCGGTACTGCTTGCCGTATTGGCGCAGGTGGAATTCTAGCGATTCTTCTGCTGCTTTCTGAATGCCGGCGTCGAAGGTGGTGTGCGCCACCAGCGAATGCGCCCCCTTGGGCGCCAGCCGCTTGACCTCGTCGAAGGCCCAGTCGAGGAAATAGTCAGGACTCTTCTGCTCGCCCCGGTCGACCACGTCGGCGGGATGGAGCCGTGCCTGCAGTACCTGGCCCTCGCTCATGAAACCGGCGTCGACCAGATTGTCCAGCACCACGTTGGCGCGCGCCCGCGCCGCCGGCAGGTTGATGTGCGGCGCATATTTCGTCGGCGCCTTGAACAGGCCGGCCAGCATCGCCGACTCGGCCAGCGTCAGGTCCTTCACGCTCTTGCCGAAGTAGAAATCCGCCGCCGCCTCGATGCCGAACGTGCCGCCGCCCATGTAGGACCGGTCGAGATAGAGCTGCAGGATCTGCTTCTTGGAGAGGTTCGCCTCCAGCCACAGCGCCAGGAAAGCCTCCTTGATCTTGCGCTGCAGCGTCCGTTCGTTGGTCAGGAACAGGTTCTTCGCGAGCTGCTGGGTGATGGAGGAACCCCCCTGCACGACCGAGTTCGCCCGCATGTTTTCGCTCAGCGCCCTGAGCAGGCCGAAGACGTCGATGCCGTAATGTTCGAAGAAGCGGCGGTCCTCGGTGGCCAGCACCGCCTTGATGAGATGGTCGGGCATCTCGTCTACCGGCACGGAATCGCGCTGGATGATGCCGCGCTGGCCGATCTCGTTGCCGTAGCGGTCGAGGAAGGTGACGGCGAAATCGCCCTGCGCGCGCCAGTCGCCGGTCGTCTCCTGGAAGGCGGGCATGGCCAGCGCCAGCATCACCACCGCGCCACCGGCGCCCAGGGTAAAGGCCTCCGACAGCACCTCGATCAAACCTCGCCGCCAGCCGCGCAGCCGGAAACGCCGGGAGACGATGGTGGCCGCCTCCCAGAACCGGCCGAGCCCGAAGCTAAGCGCGTAGGCCGAGGAATCGATCCAGGCGTCGAGCGCCAGGAAGAAGGCGGCGATGCGTCCTCTTTTCCTGACTTTTCCGGGTTCGACCATGGTTACGGACCGATTGACACAACACAAGCGGATGCCGGTGCGCTGTGTCCGGCGGCGCGACTATGTGCCGTTTTCGGACAGTTTAACAAGGACATGGAAGCCACAACCGCCGAAAGCTTGCGCACAGGGTAAAGAACCAGCGGCTTCTTCTTCGCGCGAGAGACGAGCATGACAAATGATATGGGCGCCGTTGGTTCGGTCGGGGCGCCTTCATTGCCGCGCCAGCATCCTCTGCCGAAGGGCAAGGGCTATGCCGAAACCGGATGCGGCGGCGACGCCGCCGACAAGGAAGACATTGCCGTAGCCGGTGCGGTCTGCGAGCAGGCCCGCAAGCGGGCCGGTCATGCCGTATGCCAGGTCCTGGAAAGCGGAAAAGCCGCCGAGTGCCGTCGCGCGCAAATGCGGCGGCACGAGATGGACGACCTCCCTGCCCATGGCAGGGAAGATCATCGAACACCCGAGTCCCGTCAAGAAGGCGCCGGCAAGGGCAAGCGCCGGATCATTCGCGCTCCAGATCAGCAATTGACCAACGGTCTCTATCGCCAACGAGACAATTGCCACAGGCAACCCGCCGAAACGATCCGGGAAGTTTCCGAAGCAAAGGCGCATCAGCACAAAGCCGCCGCCGAATGCCGTGAAACCCAGCCCGGCCAGCGGCCAGTTCTCGTGCAGGAAATAAAGGACAAAAAATGCGCCGATCGCGGCAAAACCAATGCCTTGAAGGCACACGATCAGCCCATACCACCATATTGTCCCGATGACGCTCCAGTAGGATGGGCGTTCCGCCTCCGGATGCGGCTCGATACCGGTCAGCATGCCGATCGCAAGCAGTCCGATGCAAGGCAGCAAGGCGCTGACCGCCATTGTCCACGCAAAGCCGACTTGCTGATAGAGCACCAGGCCGACAGGTCCACCGATTGCCAGCGCGCCATATATCGACGCGCCGACCCAGGCGAGGACCTTTCCTGAACGCGACGGTCCGACCAGCCCGATGCCCCATCCTATGACGCTGACGCCGACAAGGCTTTCCCCGACGCCAACAAGCAGCCTCCCCACAAGCAGGACGACGAATGCCGCCAGAGGGGAAAGGATCGAGAAGCCCGCCGCGAGACAGAGGAAGGCACCGCCCGCATAGAGGGAGAGGCCACACATGGCGGCTCCCTTGGCGCCCCTCCTGTCGGTCAGTCTGCCGGCCCACCCGCGCGATACGATCGTCGAGAGAAATGCCGCGCCGACGGCAAGTCCTGCCCATGCGTTCGCGAAGCCAAGCCGCTGCGTCACATGGACGGGCACGACCGCCAGCGGGATAGCTACGCAGAGATAGGAAATGAACAGGATGGCAATCAGCAGCAGAAAGCGTGGCTGTGCCGCATCGCGTGTGAAGGGGGAAGTCAAGGTGTTTCTCCTGGGTCTTCCCTGCCGATCGCGCAACAAAAAACGCACTCCGCCCGACAGGATCGTTGAGTGCGTTGATTGACGTTTAACGCTTACGGCTGCATTTGCGCGATGGCCGGATAGTCCCTGTCGGGCGGAAAGTCAACGCCAAGGAAGGGCCGGCGACGCGTCGGAGAACCGGCAGGGGCCATGTCCAGATTTGCGCATTTTCAGGGCATTTGCGTGGACGCCCAGCGGCGGCTGACGGAGAGCCATAGCGCCGAGACGAAGAAATAGAGAGCGCCGAACAGGGCGTAGCCGGCCACGGTGGAAACGGTCGGCGGCATCTGCATTCTCGCCTGGGCGATGAAGAAGCTTCCGGCCAGGGCCGATTGGGCGCCGCTCAGGATCATGGCCCACTGCGCGCCGAAGCTTTTCCATCGCTTTATCGCCGTGCCGAGTTGCAGCAATCCGGAGAATATGGCCCAGGCGCCGAAGACGCCGAGCACCCAGTTCATTCCCATCCTCAAGGCCAGGACGACTGCAACGGCAGTCGCCAGGCTGACCGCCACGTTGATCGCCTGCGTGCGGTTTGCGGCCAGCCCGCCGCTGCGCGCCGCGTCGACATAGTTGGCCAGCGCATCCCAGAGGGGATAGACGACAAGCAGGATCGACGCCGCGGCAGGGGAATGCCGGCCGGCGGAAAAGGCGGCGCCTACCCAGAGCACGGAAAACGCCGTGCGCGTATAATAATAGAGCTGCAGCCAACGCTCCTGGCGGATGCGGTCGGTCATGGTGGGCGTGTCGGTCATCAGGTTATCTTTCTACTAGTTGGTAGGTAAAAATCCGAGCCAAACCTCGGCGGGATTGCTTCTGATAGCGGGTCGATTGACGTGGGCGGTCAGTGCCTGGCGGCATACCGCTCGATCAAGGGTGTGGCGATCGTCGCGAACATTCTGGGATCGCCATAGGCGCGCGCGGATAACATCGCGCCGTGCACGGTTGCCATGAAGGTCTCGGCCTCCACGCGCGCAGGAGCGTTCAGGTGGATGCGGCCCTGTGCCACGCCGCGTTCGAGCACGGAGGTGAGCCAACCGGCCAGCGATCGGAAATGGGCCCTGACCTGCATGGAAACCTGATCCGGCAGAAGAGGAAGCTCGCCGGCCAGAAGAGCACATATGCAGAAGGGCGCGCTCGCATCCATGATGCATTTTTCCCAGTAGCCGATGTAGCTGCGAAGCTGTTCAACTGGGTCGGAAATCTCGCGCTCAAGTGCGACGATCCCTGCTTCCGCTTCCTCGCGATAGCGGGAAACAAGCGTACGGACCAGGTCCACCTTACTCGGGAAATGATGATGTATGCTGGCCTTGCGAATGCCGACCACGTCGGCGATGTCCGCGTAGCTGAAGCCGTTGTAACCCCCGGCGACAATGAGGGTCTGCGCGCAGTCGAGGATGTTATCGGCAGTTGAGGAGGGGTTTGACATGCGTCTCTATCTATCTACCGATAGGTAGGTAGTCAACGTTTAAAACGAGGTTTCGCCTTTCGTTATCCTGATCAAACGAGCTTGCGAACGCAGAGCCGGGATCCAGTCCGCCACCTTGCCGGAGTTCCGGACTGGATCCCGGATAGCCGTTTCTTCGCTGCGCTCGGCAAGGCTTCCAGGATGACGAAGGATAAGGTCAACGACCAATCGAAAGAGAGGAAGTAGTCGTTTTCTCACACCGCGCTCACGAACCCGTCCAGCACCTTCTTCTGTCCGGCGCGGTCGAAGTCGATGGTCAGCTTGTTCCCCTCGATGCTGGCAATATTCCCGTTGCCGAATTTCTGGTGGAAGACGCGGTCGCCGACGGCGAAGGCAGAGGGAGAGTCGGCTACCGATTTCGCCACCAGCTCGCCCTCGATGGTGCGGCCCTTGACCGAGCCGCGGCCGGCGCCGTAGCCGGAATCCACCTCGCCGTAGCCGATCCGCTCCACCGCGTGGCCGCTGCGCGTGCCCCAGTTGCGGCTCGTGGCCTCGGTGCGGTTGGCCTGCGCGCGCTGCCAGCCGGGCGTGGCGTAGGTGTTGGAGAACGCGCCGCCGCCGGATTGGTCGCCGCTCTGATCGCCTCTGGCTGCGCGGCCGCCGGACGGAGCGCCAACGCTATCGAAGCGCGAGGCGCCGTAGGGGTTCTGGCGGCCGGCGGAGAAACCGCCGCGCCCGCCCGCGAAATTGCCGCCGCCATAGGGGTTGCCGTAGCCGCCGTAGCTGTTGCCGCCCTCGGCCACCTCGACATGCGCCTCCGGCAGTTCGTCGAGGAAGCGCGACGGGATGGTGGATTGCCACAGGCCGTGGATGCGGCGGTTGGAGACGAACCAGAGATGCAGGTTCCTCTTGGCGCGGGTGAGGCCGACATAGGCCAGCCGCCGCTCCTCCTCCAGTCCCGAGCGACCGCCTTCGTCGAGCGCGCGCTGGTGGGGAAACAGGCCTTCCTCCCAGCCGGGCAGGAACACTGTCTCGAATTCGAGGCCCTTGGCCGAATGCAGCGTCATGATCGAGACGGCGTCCATGCCCTCGTTCTGCTCGGCGTCCATCACCAGCGCAACATGTTCCAGGAAGGCGCGCAGGCTCTCGTATTCCTCCATGGAGCGGATCAGTTCCTTGAGGTTCTCCAGCCGCCCGGGCGCCTCGGCGCTGCGGTCGTTCTTCCACATGTCGGTGTAGCCGGACTCCTCCAGGATGGTCTCTGCGAGTTCGGTATGCGGGGTGGTGTCGATCAGGCTTTGCCAGCGGGCGAAGTTGGCGGCGACCTCACGCAGCGCCGCGCGCGGCTTCGGCTTCAACTCGTCGCTTTCCGCGAGGTTGGCGGACGCTTCCAGCATCGGTGCGCCGAGCGCCCGCGCCGTGGCGTGGATCTGGCTGATGGTGGCTTCGCCGAGCCCACGCTTCGGCACGTTGACGATGCGCTCGAAGGCGAGGTCGTCGCCCGCATTGGCGACGACGCGCAGATAGGCCAGCGCGTCGCGGATTTCCTGCCGCTCGTAGAAGCGCGGGCCGCCGATGACGCGGTAGTTCAGGCCGATCTCGATGAAGCGATCCTCGAAGGAGCGCATCTGGAAGGACGCGCGCACCAGGATCGCCATGTCGTTGAGCAGATGGCCCTTGCGCTGGAGGCTCTCGATCTCCTCGCCGACGGCGCGCGCCTCCTCGTCGGAATCCCAGGCGGCGTGGACGTTGACCTTGGCGTCGTCGGGATCGGGCCGGTCGGTGAACAGCGTCTTGCCCAGCCGCCCCTCGTTGTGGGCGATAAGGTGGGAGGCGGCGCCGAGGATATGCGCGGTGGAGCGATAGTTGCGTTCAAGCCGGATGACGGTTGCGCCCGGAAAATCCTTCTCGAAGCGCAGGATGTTGTCCACTTCCGCCCCACGCCAGCCATAGATCGACTGGTCGTCGTCGCCGACGCAGCAGATGTTGACCTTGTTTTCGCTCACGCGCTGTTCCGCGCCTGCCGGCGCGGGCGCTCCGCGGGGGCCTCGCAACGGCTCGGGCGGCCCGTCGGCCGCTCGGCCTTCGGCCGTTGAGCGCCAGTCCCCCTCCCCCTTGAGGGGAGGGTGGCCGGACGAAGTCCGGTCGGGAGGGGTTGCCGCGGCAGTCCTCGACAGTCTGGAGGTGCCTTCTGCGGCAACCCCCTCCGCCCGCGGAGCCTGTCCTCGGGCCGGCCGGAGGCCGGACCCGGGGGCGGGCACCTCCCCCTCAAGGGGGGAGGATCTAGGCCTTTGCGCCAAGAGCCGCAGCCACATGTACTGCGCCGTATTCGTGTCCTGGTACTCGTCCACCAGTATGTATTTGAATTTCTTGTGATACTCGGCCAACACGTCGTGATGCTGGCGGAAGATGCGGATGGGGTGCAGCAGGAGGTCGCCGAAGTCGCAGGCGTTGAGCGTCTTCAGCCGCTCCTGATAGGCGGCGTAGAGTTCGCGGCCCTTGCCGTTGGCGAAGGCGCGCGCGTCGCCCTCCGGGATCTGGTCCGGCCCGAGCCCCTTGTTCTTCCAGCCGTCGATCATCTGCGCGAACTGTTTCGGCGGCCAGCGCTTGTCGTCGATGCCATCGGCCTGGATGAGCTGGCGGATCAGGCGCACGACGTCGTCGGTGTCGAGGATGGTGAAATCGGATTTCAGACCGGCCAGTTCGGCATGCCGGCGCAGCAGCTTCACGCCGATCGAGTGGAAGGTGCCGAGCCACGGCATGCCCTCCACCGCCTCGCCGACCAGATGGCCGATGCGCTGCTTCATCTCGCGCGCGGCCTTGTTGGTGAAGGTCACGGCGAGGATCTGGCTCGGCCACGCCCGGCCGGTGGCAAGGATGTGGGCGATGCGGGTGGTGAGCACGCGCGTCTTGCCGGTGCCGGCGCCGGCCAGCACCAGCACCGGCCCTTCGGTCGTCTCCACCGCCAGCCGCTGCTCGGGATTCAGGCCCTTGAGATAATCGGGCGGCCCGCTCTGGCCCTGCCTCGCGGCCATCGCGCGGGCGGCGATGCCGGACCCGCCGCCGGCATGCGCGGCCGGTCGCGCGCCAGCGCCGCGCGGCGCGTCGTCCTCGTCAAAGAAGGGCATATCGTCTGGAAAGCCGGACATCGCCTGCGAATGTAGTGATTCGGCGACGAAAGGCCAGCGTTGTCGCCGTTTTGTTCCACTGCTGCCGAAGCCTGTCAGGAGCGATCGGCGTGTCCGGTTCACACGAGATCGGTCGAAACCATATCTTGCCGGACTGCAAGACCATTCAACTGCAAGGACTATGAATGATGACGATTTCCCCGTTTCTCACCGCACTCGGGTCCGACGGGCCGCCAGCCGATCAAGCAAAGGATATGGCGCTCTACGGACAGTTCATCGGAAGCTGGGAGATGGACACGGTCCATCATCTCGATGACGGCACGATCGAGACAGCGACCGGGGAAATCCATTTCGGCTGGGTGCTGGAGGGGCGCGCCGTTCAGGACATCTGGATCCGGCCGAAGCGGCCGGCGCCGTCCACCATGTACGGCACGACCTTGCGCGTCTTCGATCCGGCGATCGACGGCTGGCACATCATCTGGAGCGATCCGCTCAACCAGGACTATTCGCGCCAGATCGGCAGGGCCGAGGGCAGGGACATCGTCCAGGTCGGTGAGGATTCGCGCGGCCTGAAAGCACGCTGGCGCTTCACCGAAATCACCACCGACAGTTTCCACTGGATCGGCGAGGAGCGGGTGGCCGACAGCGAACCCTGGCGGATCACCTATGAACATTTCGCCCGCCGGGCGGGTTCCTGACCATCGCCGGTCGTCACCGGCTATTTGACGCCGGCGTCGATCGTCGGCGCTGAAAATAATCCTCGCCATTGTCGGGTTCCCTGCCGGCTCGTTCGTCATCATCTTGAGAAGCCCAGACAGTATCCAGGAAGGGACCCGATCCGATGACGATCACCATCACGGCATTCGAGCGATCGCCTGACGGCGGCAAGGGCTTGGCGCGCGACACGCGCGTTCGCTGGGCGCTGGAGGAGGTGGGGCAACCCTACGAGGTCCGCCTTGTCTCCTTCGCGGATTTGAAGGCGCCCGCCCATCTGGCGATCAATCCCTTCGGCCAGATTCCCACTTATGAGGAAGGGCCGCTCTCGCTGTTCGAGACCGGTTCGATCGTCTTCCATCTTGCCGAAACGCATGACGGCCTGCTGCCGCAGGATCACGACGCCCGCGCCCGCGCCATCACCTGGATGTTCGCCGCGCTCAACACCGTCGAGCCGCCGATCCTCGAACTGGCGGCGGCAAGGATCCAGGAAGGCGACAGGCCCTGGACCGAGCAGCGCCTGCCATTGGTGAAGGACCGCATCCGCGCCCGGCTGGATCGGCTTTCGGCCTGCCTCGGCGCCGCCGTCTGGCTCGACGGCGCCTTCAGCGCGGGCGATCTGATGATGGTTTCGGTGCTGCTGCGACTGAGGATGTCGGGCATTCTGGACGAATACGAGAACTTGTCCGCCTATGTGGCGCGCGGAGAAGCCCGGCCCGCTTATATCCGGGCGTTCGCCGCGCAACTGGCGGTCAATGCGAGGTAATCGATCCGTCCGGCATCCGTCAGGCATGACGACGCAAGCCGATTGTCGTCGCGGGCTCGAGCGAGGCTTCCCGGCGGCAGCTTCGCTTCGCGTCATCACTTGCCCTTGGCGGCGTCTTTCTTGCGGCGGCGCGCTTCCGCCACCGCTTCCTTCATGTCGTTGTAGGTAAGGCCGCCGAACACGACGAAGGATTCGACCAGCCAGGAGGGCGTGCCCTGGAAGCCGATCGTCTCGGCCTGCTGGCCGTTGCGGGCGATCAGCCGGTCGATGTCGGCCTTGTGGACTGTCGCGTCCCTGTCGAGGCGCGCCATGTCGATGCCCGCCTTTGTCAGAACGGCCCTGACCTCCTCGTTGCGCTGGTAGCGCTTGGGCGCCGACATCAGCGCGTCATGCGCCGCCGCGTATCTGTCCTGGTATTTCGCTGCGATGGCCATCCTGGCCGCATATTCGGACACGGGGCCGAACACCGGCCAATCCTTGTAGACGACGCGGACCTTGCCGTCGCTCTTCAGGAGTTTCAGCAGCTCCGGATGGCTCTTGCGGCAGTACGGGCAGTTGTAGTCCATGAACTCGGCGATGGTGATGTCGGGGCTCTTCGCGCCGACCGCGGGCGCATCCGGGTCGTTCAGGACCTGTTCGGGCGTCAGGCCCTCCTCCGCGCCGGAGGGCGCAACACCCAACAGGGCGACGGTTGCCGCCAGCGTGGCCGCGCCGAGCAGGAACCGCCTGCGCTCGCTCGATTGTACGTTTTGCATCTCATGATCTCCAGGGCGGCGTCGGCCGCCTGCTGCCTGTGGGAAACGGGCGCACGGATGGAAATGTCCGCGCGCAATGACGTTACCGGTCGGCAAAAGGCCTGGGCGGCCTGAGTTCCGCCTCCGGCACAGTCGAGGTCATCGCCTGCGCTTCATTGGCCGATGCGCAATGCCGCAACACACGGAGCGGGGTGCCGACATGGCCGTCCGGCAGGCCAAGCTGCGGAAAGCACGACGCGGCGGCCGTTCTCACCGTCGAATAGCAGGGCCGGAAGGCCGAGGATCCGAGCGTCGGTGAAGCCTGCTCCGCGAGAACCGGCTCCTTTTTGTCCCAGGTCGCAGACGCCGAGGCCAGCGCCCATGACGGCCACATGCCGGCGGCGATCGCCACCAGCAGGAACGTCAAAGCAATAACGGATGAAGCAAGCCGCATGGCGGCCAGTCTAGAGCATTTTGCAGCCAGACGGAATCGTCTGGCGCCCGCAAAAATGCGGCTAGGAAAAACGAGCTGGAGCAGCGGAACCGCGTTCGTCAGAACGCCCGCTGCTACGGCGGGTGCCGGCGTCCGGTCAAAGACGGTGACGGCATTTTGATCCCGCCGTTTGGATGGGCAATGGGGTCCGCCGTCCTTGACAGTGCCCTCCCGCCGCGAAAAGCTGGTCGAGCAGGAACGGAATCGCCGACCGGGGCATTGAAAGCCATTGCCCGCTCACGCAGCATCCGCAGCCACAGGAGGTTCGCCTTGGCCATCCTCGTCACCGCCGTCGTCCTCGTCCTCATCGGCCTTTATCTCGGCATAGGCGGCGGCTGGCTGATCGCGCTCGGCGGAAGCTGGTATTACCTGATCGCCGGGTTGGCCTTCCTGGCGACGGCGTGGCTGATATGGCGCCGCCGCACCGCCGCGCTGTGGCTCTATGCGGCCGTCGTCATCGCCACGCTGATCTGGGCGGTGTGGGAGGCGGGCTTCGACTGGTGGTCGCTCGGCCCGCGCGGCGGCGTCATCGTTCTTGTCGCGCTGTGGCTTTTGACACCCTGGGTGCGCAGGAAGCTGGTGGGCCGCGACGGCCGCGCGCCGTTGATCTTCGCCGTGCTCGCGTCGCTGGCTGTGGCCGGCTATTCGATGTCGGCCGATCCCTATGACATCGCCGGCGCGTTGCCGACCGAAAAGGTCGCCGCGACGCCCGATCTCGGCGGCGATTTCCCGGCCGGCGAATGGCATTTCTACGGCCGCACGCAGTTCGGCCAGCGTTATTCGCCGCTCGACCAGATCACGGTCGACAACGTCGCCAAGCTCAAGCCTGCCTGGACCTACCGCACCGGTGACATCCGCGGCCCGAACGACGTGACCGAGACCACCTATCAGGTGACTCCGCTGAAGGTGGGCGACACGCTTTACCTGTGCACCCCGCACAATTGGGCAATCGCCGTGGACGCCGCTACCGGCAAGGAGAAATGGCGCTTCGACCCGAAGGTCGGCGAGCAAAACCAGCGCCAGCACCAGACCTGCCGCGGCGTCGCCTATTACCATGACGCCACGGCTGCCGCCGGAAGCGCCTGCGCCGAGCGCGTCTACCTGCCGACCTCGGATGCACGCCTCATAGCGCTGGACGCCGCGACCGGGCAGGTGTGCCCTGGCTTCGCCGGAAACGGCACGTTGAACCTGATGGCGAACATGCCTTATCCGAAGGCCGGCTACTACTATTCCACCTCGGCGCCGCTGATCGCCGGCGGCAAAATCATCGTCGGCGGCGCGGTCAACGACAATTATTCGACCGAGGAGCCGTCCGGCGTCATCCGCGCCTTCGACGTGAACAGCGGCCAACTGGTCTGGAACTGGGATTCGGGCAATCCCGACGAGACCGCGCCGTTGCCCGCCGGCCAGGAATACACGCACAACTCGCCCAACATGTGGTCGACCGCCAGCGCCGACGAGAAGCTCGGCCTCGTCTACATTCCGCTCGGCAACAAGACGCCCGACCAGCTCGGCATGGGCCGCAGCGCGAACGTGGAGAAATTCTCGTCGTCCATCGTCGCCCTGGACCTGGCCACGGGCAAGCTACGCTGGGTGCGCCAGACCGTTCATCACGACCTCTGGGACATGGACGTGCCGGCGCAGCCCTCGCTTGTCGATATCACCACCGAGATCGGCGTCGTACCGGCGCTGGTCGGCCCGACCAAGCAGGGCGACATTTATGTGCTCAATCGCGAGACCGGCAAGCCGATCGTCCCGGTGAAGGAAGTGCCGGCGCCGGGCGGAACGATTCCCGAGGACAAGGCCGCGCCAACGCAGCCGGAATCGGCGCTTTCCTTCAATCCGAAGCCGCTGACGGGCAAGAGCATGTGGGGCATCACCATGTTCGACCAACTCGCCTGTCGCATCGAGTTCCACGGCCTGCGCTACGAGGGTCGCTATACGCCGCCGTCGCTGCAGGGCACACTGGTCTATCCCGGCAATTTCGGCACCTTCAACTGGGGCGGCGTGGCGGTCGATCCGGTCCGCCAGGTGCTGTTCGCCATGCCGACCTATCTCGCCTTCAAGTCGCAGCTGATCCCGCGCGACCAGGTGCCGCCGCCGGACAACGGGCGTGGCTCGGAGCAGGGGCTGAATCGCAACGAGGGCGCCCCCTACGCCGTTGTCATGGGGCCGTTCCTGTCGCCGCTCGGCATTCCCTGCCAAACGCCACCCTGGGGCTATGTCGCGGGTGCGGACCTCAGGACCGGCAAGATCGCCTACAAGCACCGCAACGGCACGGTGATGGACATGACGCCGCTGCCGCTGCCCTTCAAGGTCGGCGTGCCCGGCATCGGCGGGCCGATGATCACCGCCGGCGGCGTCGCGTTCCTGGGCGCGGCCGTGGACGACTACCTGCGCGCCTACGACCTCACCAGCGGAAAACAGCTCTGGCGCGCGCGACTGCCCGCCGGCGGCCAGTCGACGCCGATGACCTACACGACCTCGGACGGCAAGCAGTTCGTCCTCATCGTCGCCGGCGGCCACGGCTCCATCGGCACCAAGGCCGGCGACTACGTCATGGCGTGGACGCTGGGGAAGTGAGCCGCTTCGATAGCAGGATCACAACTGCCCGTCGTTCCGGGTTCCGCTCTGCGGCCCCGGAATGACGAGGATGACCATGGATCAGCTCGACCTATGTGAACTCGGCTGCCACAGGAGTGAAGCGGCCGTAGCCGGCCAGATTCCGTACTCATATTTGTTTTGGTTCAGCCATGTCTTGCCGGCCGCCTTGCCGCACCAAGACCGTCAGCCGGGATTCAACATTGCGAATACGGCCTCGTAGGTGCCGTCGCGCTCTGCCCAGCGGCGGGCGTTGTCGCGCTCCAGCAGCAGTTCGCCGCGGGGATGGTCTTTAGCCTCCAGCATCCGCATCACCTCTGCGACATAGGTGTCGAGCGGCATGGCGCGCGGATCGGCCAATTGACCCGCGCCTGTCAGCTTCGTCTGCACATAGGGCGGCGAGAGTTCGAGCACCTCGACGGGAATGCTGCGAAGCTGATGACGCAACGACTGCAGCCATGAATGCAGAAACGCCTTGCTGGCGCAATAAGCCGGGAAGTCGGCGCGCGGCACGAAGGCGAGGGCGGAGCTGGTCGCCATGATCGTTGCGTCCGCCTGCCGCTTGAGGAGCGGCAGCAGCGCGGCCGTGAGGCGCAGGACGCCGAGGATATTCGTCTGGACGACCGCCTCGGCATCCGAGGCGTCCCAGCCGTCGGACGTCATGTCTTCCGTGCGGGAGATACCGGCGTTGGCGATCAGCACGTTGAGATCGGGAAAGCGGCTGCGCGCCTCTTCCACCAGCCGCGTTACCGAGGCGGGATCGTCGACATCGAGCAAAATCCCGCCCATGCTGGGAAATTCCGCCGTGACGGTATCGATGAGCGCCTGTTGTCGCCCGGTGATGACCACGCGGTTGCCGCGTGCATGAAAGGCTTCGGCGAGCGCACGGCCGATGCCGCTGGTGCCGCCGGTGATGAGGATGGTGTTGCCGGTTGTTTTCATGGCTCATGCCTTTCCGTTCGGTTGAGTTGGGAAAGGCCACGGCAGCCGCGCGAGGCACGACCGGAGATATGTGAAGGGCAGGGCCAAACGCAAAGCGCCGGCGCGACGACGCAAGCAACCGTTTGATGTGGAAGTTCGGGCATACCGTGGCACCTTTCTGACCGGGGTCTCCCCGCAGGGACCTCCCCGACGAAGGTGCGTTGGATGACGGTAACGCCTACGGCAGCGCCGGACCGGCGGCTGCGAACGGATGGCTATCGTTTGGGATCTCGATCGTCAAGGCCTCCGTCTCCCGTCCGGCATGCCGCCATGACGGTGTTTCGCGCAGCCAGCGGTGCGCCGCGAATAAGAGGGACGGAGCCGGCGGTCAGTGCAAGTGGTGCCGGTTCTTGAGTTCGTTTGCCCGCCGTCTGGTTCCGTCCGTGTCGTTGTCGATGCGCCGCTGCGCTTCGTCGACGCCGTCGTCGGGTTCCACGACGGCTTTCCCGTCGCGATGCGCTGACAGAAGCCGATAGAGTTTCGACAGCATTCCAGGTTCAGGCAGAAGACTGGCATCGGCAATTGTCAAACGGTCCTGCAATGCCCGTTTCAGATCGTCTTCTTCTGTCATTCCCTCTTCGAAACATTCGACAAGGAACCGCGCTCTTGTCTTTTCCCGCTCGTCGTCGAGCGGCAATTCACGAGACACAGCCAGCAGGCGCTCGATCAAATCCATGTCTGTGGACGTCAGATAGGAATTAGGCATGGCCAGCCTCTTCATTTTGGAGAGGCACGGCACCTTTCGACGACGCTCGCTTGCGCTGTGCGACGATCCTGCTGGCGGGGACGCTCTTTGCGCGCTTGGCATCGCGAGCCAGCCTTGCCGCCTTGAGGCGCTCGGTCTTGGCCTCTCGCGCCGACGCTTCGCTGCCGATGATCTGCCGCGCCGCCCTGTTGGTGGCATCGTGGCGGGTCTCGATCGCGGTTGGCTTCGGCTTGAAGACGCCTTCAGCTAGGGGGGACTTCCGCAATTTGGTTCTCCCTTGGAAAGAAAAGTCGGCTTGAAATAAAAAAGGCCGGAGCAGACCCCGACCTTCTCTTGAGCGCCCTGGCGCCGCTGCCAGTACATCCGTGGTCAACGGCAGAGCGCGTCTCTCGTTACGCCGCCTGTAGGTTTTCCGCGGCGCTCTTTCCGCTCCGGCTGTCGTTCACGACGTCGAAGCTGACCTTCTGACCCTCGATGAGGCTGCGCATGCCGGCGCGCTCGACCGCAGAGATATGGACGAATACGTCCGGCTGGCCGCCACCCTGTTCGATGAAGCCGAAACCCTTGGCGGCGTTGAAGAACTTTACCGTTCCAGTATTCATGGCGATTTCCTTTCAAATATGTATAGAAATTGGTCGTCTGACCGAATGCCAAACGCCGTCATAATTCGACTTTGAGAAAGAAAATCGTCGAGGCGCCGCAGCGCAAAACAAAGTTCGTCAACAAGATCGACTTTGTGAACATAGGTCATAATTACGTTTATTACAAGGCGAGCGCCTCGAATTCGGAGGGGCACTTCGCGCATAGCCTTGCGCGTCGGCCCGGAACCGACGTTGTAAGCGACGATGGTCTTCTAGGGCGGGGTGTGCCCTTCTGAAACGCGGTAGCGGTTAAAGCTCCAGATGGCTTTTCAGGCTCGGAACGTCGGCCAGCACCTGGTCGACGACAGCGGGGCCGGCGGCCGCTTTCGCCTGCTCCACCAGAACCGTGCCGGCCTGTCGAATCTGGTCCAGCGTCAGGCCCGATGCTTCCAGCACCGAGATGCCGTTGACCAGCGCGCCGGTCTTTTCGCCGAGAGCGCCGCCAAGCGCCGAGGTGAGCGAGCCGAGCAGCCCGCCGTCGGACGAGGCCGCGCCGGCCGCCATCACATCGTATTTCTGCGCCAGTTCGAGCGAACCGGGCAGCTTGGCGAACAGGTCTTCGGCGCTGGTGCCCTGCGCCTCGTGTTGCAGCACCGAGAAGAGGGTGCCGACGACCTTTTCCATCGTCGCCGGGTCGATATCGACCTTGTTGGAGACGGTGTAGATGATATCCTGCACGTTCATGGCGTTCCTCTTGATGCCCCTTTTGGCGCCTCTCTGGCGCTTGGGCGATCCTGTCCGTTTCATCCATAGGATGGAACCTGGCCGGCGCCATTCACTTCGTCGTGACTCGACGGGCCGGAACGCCACCCTATCTTGATCGACGAGCGCGAAGGAGAGACCGGGATGGAAAAGCCGCTGATCACCCAGGCGATGATCGACGCCTATGACGAATACACCCACCTGATGCTCGACCGGCGCGGTTTCATGGACAGGTTGACGAAGCTGGCGGGTTCGGGGGCTGCGGCAGCGGCCATCGCGCCGATGCTGGCCGCCAATTCGGCGCTTGCCGCGCAGGTCGCGGCCGACGACAGCCGCATCAAGGCCGAGGACATCACCTATCCGGGCGGAAAAGGCGATATCAAAGGCTACCTCGTGCGGCCGGCGCACGCCAGCGGCAAGCTGGGCGCCGTCATCGTTATTCACGAGAACCGGGGATTGAACGAGCATATCCGCGACGTCGCCCGTCGCGTCGCCCTCGAAGGCTTCATCGCACTGGCGCCCGATCTGCTTTCGGGCGAGGGCGGCACGCCTTCCGACGAGGACAAGGCGCGCGACATGATCTCCAAGTTCGACCCCGCCCAGCCGATCGCTGACGACGTCGCCGCCGTCGCCTATCTCAAGACGATCGACGGCGGCAACGGCAAGGTCGGCGCCGTCGGCTTCTGCTGGGGCGGCGGGCAGGTGAACATGCTGGCCGTCAACGCGCCGGACCTCGATGCGGGGGTGGCTTATTACGGCGCGCAACCGAAAGACCCGGCCGCCGTGGCGAAGATCCACGCGCCGCTCCTGCTCCATTACGCCGGGCTCGACACGCGCATCAACGCAGGCATCGACGCTTACAAGAAAGCGCTGGACGACAATCACAAGCAGTACACGGTCTATGTCTACGAGGGCGCGAACCATGCCTTCAACAACGACACCTCCGCCGCCCGCTACGACAAGAAGGCGGCCGACCTCGCCTGGAAGCGCACGATCGATTTCCTCAAGGAGAAACTAGGCTAACCCCTGTCGCGGCCTGCGAGCCTTGCCCTGTTGCCGGCCGCCACGCACGTTCAGGGCGCCGGGGCGCGGCCGGATCCTCCAAAAGCGTCTCCGGAAATCCACACCGGCCACGCCATCGCTGGCCTGTTGTCATTTTCATCTTGCCCGGCCCGTATGGTCAGGTAAGTCTGTCTGGTCGGCATCCGTCCGGCTCGCCGCAGGCGCCGGACGATCGCAGGGAAGGACGCATGAACGACAATTTCGACAAGGCGGCCATCGCCGTGATCATCGTTTTCGGGGCATTGATCCTCGGTGGACTGATGGCGGCCAATCTGGTCTACGCTCACCGCAGCGGTTTCCTGTGGGCGCTCGGCGGTTCGACGGCGGCATGGATCGCGGGACACGCCATCCTGTTCGATCTTCCGCGCATCTACGCCGCGCTCATCGCCATTGCCGTGCTGATGGCGATCGCCTCCACCGCCGCCTTCGCATTCTGACCGATTAGCGTTCCGATCCGCCGGAGCCGGAGCTTGGAGCAATTCCGACAAAGTATGCAGCGGTTTTGCGTCCGGAACTGTAAAAAAACAAAGAGATGGAGCATTGAAGGCGATTCTGTTTTCGCCGGAAATGCCCTAGGCGTGCTCAGGCTAAGCCACGCCGGGAGCGCGCCTGCTTGAGGATCGCCCGCCAGCGGATCATCTCCATCGGAATGGGATCGTTCCTGTTGGCGATTTGGAATATCTCGTTGTCGACATTCTTGAGGGATCGCCAGAAATCGTAGTCCGTGATGCGCGAATCGGCTGCGAGCCGTTCCGAAGCTTCATTGATATCGGTCTTCATGGTTAGGTCTTCAGGCTGCCTTTTTTCCGGCTTTCGGTACCCGCCGCCCGTGCTTGTGCACCCGACATGACCGGTGTCGGACGATCGGCCGATTCGTTCAATGCGCAAGGCGGACTTGTTCACGTTCAAGATCGGTTAAGGTTAACGGCCCGCATCGGCGCCAGCGCGGGATTGCGCTACGACGATTTCATGTCGTCTTGCGGCGGATGCCGATGGAGCGGCCGGCCCGCTCGGGCATCGGCAGCGCGGCATGGGCGGCGCGCATCGCCTCCACCTTCGCCATGATGTCGGCGGGGAAGGGCGCCACTTTCGGACCGGCCATGTCGACATGCAGCGACAGTTGCTCGGACGTGGCCGCCAGCCAGCCTTCGGTCGCGTGGCGGATCTCCTGGTAGAAGCGGAGCCGCTTCTCGTCATGGTCGAGAAGCTGGAAGGAGACGACGACCGGGTGGTCGAGGTGGATTTCCTGCACGTAGCAGACATGCACTTCGGCCGTGTAGATGGTCAGGCGCCGCTCCTTCGCGTAGGCGGGGCCCAGCCCCATCGCCTCGAAGGCATCGTCGGAGCAGCGGTCGAACAGGACGTTGTAGTAGGCCATGTTGAGATGGCCGTTGTAGTCGATCCAGTCCTTCTCGATGGTCATGACGCGGGAGACGAAGGGGGCGGCGATCGTCATGGGCAAATCCTTTGCAAGTCCGGCTGGACAAGGCCGGCGGCTGGTGAGACTACGCATTGGTAGTTTGAGAACAAGGGCCGCGCTGGCCCATTCGCGGAGGAATTCATGGCTCTGAGCGACCTGCAGCCCGTCCGGCGCAACGAGGAAGGCATCGCGGCCGTGCTCGGCGTGCTCAAGCAGCGCTTCGGCGAGCGTTTCCAGACCGGCCAGTCGGTGCGCGAGCAGCACGCCCATACCACCACTTACATCCCCAACCAGCCGCCGGACGGCGTGGTGTGGCCCGAATCGACCGAGGAAGTGCAGGAGGTGGTGCGCGCCTGCGCCGCCCACCGTGTGCCGGTCATTGCCTTCGGCACCGGCTCGTCGCTGGAAGGGCACGTCAACGCGCCGGGCGGCGGCATCTCGCTCGACACCGGCCGCATGGCCCGCGTCGTCGAGGTCAATGCCGACGACCTCGATTGCACGGTGGAACCGGGCGTCACGCGCGAGGACCTGAACCGCTATCTGCGCGACACCGGCCTGTTCTTCCCGATCGATCCAGGCGCCAACGCCTCTCTGGGCGGTATGGCCGCCACGCGCGCCTCCGGCACCAACGCCGTGCGCTACGGCACCATGCGCGAGAACGTTCTGTCGCTGACCGCCGTGATGGCCAATGGCGAGACCGTCGTCACCGGCCGGCGTGCGAAGAAGAGTTCGGCCGGCTACGACCTGACGCGCCTCATCGTCGGCTCGGAAGGCACGCTCGGCATCATCACCGCGCTGACGCTGCGCCTGCAAGGCATCCCGCAGGCGATCTCGGGCGGCGTCTGCCCGTTTCCGACCCTGGAAGCGGCGTCGCGGGCGGTGATCCAGACCATCCAGATGGGCATCCCGGTCGCCCGCATCGAACTGGTCAACGCGTTGCAGATGCGCGCCATGAAGAATTATTCGAAGCTCGACTATCCCGAGAGCCCATGCCTGTTCGTGGAATTCCACGGCTCCGACGCGGGCGTCGCCGAGCAGGCGGAGATGTTCGGCATGATCGCGGAGGAGAACGGCGGCGGGCCGTTCCTGTGGACGACCGTCGCCGAGGAGCGCGCGAAACTGTGGAAGGCCCGTCACGACGCCTACTGGGCCTCGCTGACGTTGAGGCCGGGCGCCAAGGGGCTGTCCACCGATGTCTGCGTGCCGATCTCGCGGCTCGCCGAATGCGTCGCCGAGACCGAGGCCGACATCGCCGAAATGGGCCTGATCGCGCCGATCGTCGGTCACGCCGGCGACGGCAATTTCCACACGCTGGCGCTGATGGACCCGGATGACCCTGCCGAAATCGCGCTGGTCGAGACCTTCGTCGCGCGGCTGAACGAGCGCGCCGTCGCGATGGACGGCACCTGCACCGGCGAGCATGGCATTGGCCAGGGCAAGGCCGGTTTCCTGCCGCGCGAGATGGGCCACGGCGTCGACGTCATGCGCCAGATCAAGACGGCGCTCGATCCCGACAATATCCTCAATCCGGGCAAGATATGGCCGATGGTGGAGTGATGGCGATATCGGCGAAACTGCGTTCTTCGCTTTCACGATTGGGCAATCGCCCATGCCGGTATACCCCACCCCACAAGGGGGAGGGGAACTTTGCTGCCGCGCTACGGCCTGTCCCCATCGGCGATTTGCCGGATCGGCGGTGTCAGCGTCCCCCTCCCCCTTGTGGGGAGGTGCACCGCCTATGCGATCGCCAATTGTGATCGGAGCAAAGCAAAGGGGTTCGGTTGAATTGCCACTTTATCGACATGCGGATCGCGCTACAGTGCAGCCGAGATTTCAATCAGTTAAGTCGGGGTGATGCTTACACGCCTGTTCGTGATCGTCGGCGGATTGCTGGTGCTGGTGCTGCTGGCGGCGCTGGTGGTGCCGCCGTTCGTCGACTGGACGAACTACAAGTCCGATTTCGAACGCGAGGCGAGCGCCGTTCTCGGGCGCAGGGTCACCGTGCACGGCACGGCCAAGGCGAGGCTGCTGCCGTTCCCCTCAGTGACCTTTTCCGACGTGTCGGTGGCGGGCGGGCCGGACGGCCAGCCGGCGATGACGGTCGATACCTTCTCCATGGACGCCGAGCTTGCGCCTTTCCTGCGCGGCGAGGCGCTGATCTTCGACATGCGGCTGGTCAAGCCGAAAGCCATGATCGACGTGGCCGCCGACGGCACCGTGGACTGGACGGTGCGGCCCTCGTCGCCTTTCGATCCCGGCCAGGTGACGATCGAGAAGCTGACCGTGACGGACGGCGAGGTGACGCTTCGCCACGCCGCCGGCGGGCGCACTCATCGGCTGTCGCATATCGACGCTGTGGTGTCGGCAAAGACGCTCGCCGGCCCCTGGCGCATGGACGGGGCGCTGGACCTCGACGGCCTGGCGACGAAGGTCTCCGCCTCTACGGGCCGCGCCGATGGATCGGGCAGCGTCGGGCTGAGATTGCATATCGATCCGCAAGCCTATCCGCTGGCCATCGAGACCGAAGGAAAGGCCGGTCTGGAGAACGGCGCGCTCGCCTATTCGGGTAAAGTCAGGATCACAGGTGAGGACAGGAACAAGGTCGAACTGCGGGGCACCAGTCCCGGCGAGACGGTCAAGGCAAGCGGCGCGGGCGCCCCTTCGTTTCGCCTGAGTGGCGATTTCAGGCTGAACCACCGCACATTCGCGATCGACCGGTTTCGTTTCGAGACCGGGCCGCTGGATGATCCCTACACGGCCGATGGCAAGGCCTCGGTCGATCTCGGCGCCAGGCCGCGCTTCGCAATCGAGGCGACTGGCGCGCAGGTCGAGTTCGACGAGGCGGTGGGCAAGACGGGCGAGGGCGCCTTCACGCTCGCCCAGCGGGTCGCGGCGTTGGAGCGGGCGTTGCGCGACCTGCCGCGCCCCACCATTCCCGGCTCCATCGATGTGACGCTACCCGCCGTGCTCGCTGGCGACACCACCATCCGCGACGTCAGGCTCGCTGCGGAGCCGGCGCCGGGCGGCTGGGGCATAAAATCGCTGGCCGCCATGCTGCCCGGCCGTACCCGGCTGGAAGCCAGCGGCCTTCTCAATGTCAACGAGACATTCGGCTTTTCCGGCTCGCTGCTGCTTGCCGTAGCCCAACCGTCCGGCTTCGCGGCATGGCTGTCCAAGGACGTGGACGAGGCGATCCGCCGCCTGCCGGCAGCGGGCTTCAATGCCAAGGTGGACCTCACCGACACGCGCCAGACCTTCTCCGATCTCGAACTCGTGCTCGGCAAGGCGAAGTTCAGGGGCCATGTCGATGCGACCGAGCCGGCCGATTCCAGACCCTCGGTCGAGATGCGGCTGGAAGGCGGGGAGATGGATGTCGAGGGGTTGACGGCCTTCGCCTCGCTCTTCGTTTCCGACAAGGGCGCCAACCGCTTCGCCGACAGCGACCTCGATTTCCAGGTCAAGGCCGGCCCGGTGGCCGTCGCCGGCCTGACCGCCGATACGGTGGACACCGCACTGAGGCTGCGCAGTGGCGTGCTGGAGATAGACCGGCTCTCGGTGGGCGGGCTTGCCGGCGCCGAGATCAGCGCCACCGGCCGCATCCGGGATTTCCCGTCGAAGCCGACCGGCAATCTCGATGCGTCGGTGATCGCCGTCGATCTCGCGCCGCTGGTCGACATGGCAGCCCATCGCTACGCCGGCAATGCGGCGATCGAGGGGCTCGCCCAGCGCATTCGGGCCTATCCCGACCTGCTGAAGGATGCGCGAATAGATCTCGTGGCGAGCGTTGCCGACAATGACGACGGCACGACGGGGCTGGCGCTTTCGGCAAAGGGCAATGCCGGCGGCTCGGCGCTTTCCGCCTCGCTTTCGGGGCAGGGCAAGCCGGACCGGCCGCTCGATGCGGCGCTGACGGCGACGTTCACCGCCAGTAACAACGATGCGACGGCGCTGCTGGCGCTCTACGGCCTGCCGGCGCTGCCGCTCGGTCTTGTGGGGCAGGCAACCACGGACCTGTCCGCCAAGGGCACCCTGGCCGGCGGCCTCGCCACCGCTTTCAGCGTTACAGGTCAGGATTTCAAGGCGCGGTTCGACGGCACCGTGTCCGAAACGGCGCAGGGACCGGCCGCGCGCGGCAAGGCCAGCCTCGACGCCGCCGACATCGAACCCTGGCTGATGACCACGGGTGTCGCGCTGCCGGGTATGGGCACCGGCACCTCGCTTTCGCTCTCCGCCGACGCCGACTATGCCAACGGCCTGCTGGTGCTGTCGCGCCTCGACGGCGCTGTCAACGAGGCGGCGGTGTCGGGCGACATCAACGCCGAGCTCAGGCAGGGCCAGCCGCATCTGACCGGCGCGCTGGCGCTGGACGAACTCGACCTCGGCCAGTTCGCCGCCATGCTCTATGGCGACGCCGCCTTTTCAGGCAACGGCAAGGACTGGCCGACCACGCCGTTCTCGCGGAAATCCGGAGCGCCGCTGAGTGCCGAACTCGACCTCACCGCCGGTTCGATGACCGCCGGTGCCGTTGCGACCGCCTATGATGCGGCCCTGCACCTGGCACTCGACGCACAGGGCGTGCATGTCTCCGACATGAAGGCGACGCTGTTCGGCGGCGCCTTCGCCGGCCTGTTCGACCTGAAGAACAACGACGGCACCGGCCTGTTCAACGGCCAGTTCTCCCTTACCGGCGCCGACATCGCGACGGCGCTGCCGGACGCCGGCCTGACCGGCTCCGTCACGGCGTCGGCCGCCCTGTCGAGCAGCGGCAAGTCGGTCGATTCCATGATGGCGTCGCTCTCCGGTTCCGGCACGGCCGCGACGAAGGGGCTGACCATCGCCGGCCTGAAGCCGGACGCGCTGCCGGCCATCATCGGCCAGGCCGACAGGATCGGCCGCGATATCGATGCCGCCAGGACGGCCGCCTTCGCGCCTTCTCTCGCCACGGCGGGCGCTTTCGCCGCCGCCGATGCCGATATCGCCTTCACGGTCGCCAACGGCGTCGTGCGCGCGCCGCCGCTGACCTTGCAGAATCCGGCCGCCGCCATCTCGACCAGCCTCAGCGCCGATCTCGCGACGGGCGATATTCGGGCCGAAGGCGCCATCACCTACCGGCCGGGCGACGAAGCGCTGGTCGGTTCCGAGCCTGCCGTCAGTTTCACCGTGTCGGGGCAACCGGGGGAGACGGTCCGCACCCTTGATACCGGTCCGCTGGCGCAATTCCTGACCCAGCGCGCGCTGGAGAAGGAGCAGCGGCGCGTTGAGGCGATGCAGGCCGCGCTCCTGGAGAAACAGCGGCTGAGGCGCGAGGCGCGCTACTACGCTTCCCTGCAGGACGCGCGCGACAAGGCGGAAGAGCACCGCCTGCTCGAGGAGATGCGCGTGAAGGCCGAGCAGGAGGCGCGCGAGCGGGCGCGGCAGGCTGCGGCCGACGCACAGGCGAAAACCCAGGCCGAGGCACAGGTGGAAGCCGACGCCAGGGCGAAGGCCGATGCCGAAGCGAAGGCCAAGGCGGACGCCGAAGCCAAGGCCGCGGCCGAAAAGGCAAGGCAGGCAACGCAGCCCGCTCCCGATATCCAGCGCGCGCCGCTGCCGCCATCGCGGCCGCCGGCGGTGCCGGAGGGAAAGACGCTCTTGCCTTTCTCGATGGACGGTGCCGTTTTCGACACGCAGTGAGCAGGACTCAGTCCGGCCTCTCCGCCCTACCGGTTTTCACCCGTTCCAGCACGTAAAGCCTGAGCGCCGAGGACAGATTGGCCTCGCGTGGGCGGTTTTCGTCAATCTCGGCGACGAGCGCGGCCAGCGTGACGGAGCGCGCCGCCGCGATCGCCTGCAACTCGTCGAGGAAGGCCTGTTCCAGCGAAAAGCTTGTGCGGTGGCCGCGGATGGTGACGGAGCGCTTGGCGACGAGGCTCACGTCTTCGCGTCGCCGGGTTCGCGGCGATGCCCGTCGAGGGTTCGTTCGGCTTGCTCGGCGAGCCGTTGCGCGCGCTCCCGCTCCTGCCTGCTGTGGCCGAAGGCGGCGCGGTTCTCGTCGGCGGCACGCGCTCTGTCGGCGCGGGCCTTCTGCTTGCGGGCGAGACGCAGGTTGACGATCTCGGCCACGGGGAACAGGCTATTTCTTGCGGAAAGCGTCGAGGGAGACCACATCGGCGCCCTTGTTGGGGGCTGCGTCGCCGTCCTCGGCCTTTCCCTGGTCGGGCTTGTCGGCTTCTGCCTGTTTCTTGCGCACCGGCGCCTTCTTCTCCGGCGCGATCGCGACCGGGCCTTGCGCGGCCGGCTCCTCCTCGTCTTCGCCATCGGCCTCCTCGGCCTTGACGTCGAATTCGAGCTCGAAATTCACCGACGGGTCGTAGAAGCCGCGCACGGCGGAGAACGGGATCTCCAGCTTCTCGGGTACGTCGGAGAAGGACAGCCCTACCTCGAAGCCGGTGTCGGTGACCTTGAGGTCCCAATACTGGAACTGGATGACGATGGTCATCTGCTCGGGATAGCGCTCGCGCAGGCGGCCGGAGATGCGCACGCCGGGCGCGCCGGTCAGGAAGGTGATGAAAAAGTGGTGGTTGCCGGGCAGGCCGGTGCGCGCCACCTCGGCCAAAACCTTGCGCATCACGCCGCGCAGGGCTTCCTGGGCCAGGATGTCGTAGCGGATTTGGTCGTCGGCCATGCGGCGTCCAGCACTTCCCTTGAATCGTCCGCATAGCTGTAATCAAGCTTCGCGGCTGCGTAAACCGCATATAGACGGGCGCATCGCCGCGGCGAGGGGCATTTTGCCGGCTGGACGAAAAAAATCCGGTCAGGAAGCGGCGGCTTCGGACCGGTGCGCGCCCGCCTCGCGTCCGCCGTAGGCGCGCAGGAAGGCACGGACGCCGTTGCGGGCCGATTGCAGCACTTCGTCTTCCGTCGGCGTGCCGCCCAGCATGAAGGTGGTCTGCAATTCCGCATTGACGAGCGCCATGAAATGGCGCGCGGCGATGTCGGGATCGTCCAGGGCCAGATGGCCGGCCAGCGCGAGCCGAGCGAAACGCGCCGCCAGCGCCGGCCAAGTGCGACCGGGACCCTGTTCGCGCCAGACGGCGAATAGTTCGGGATAGCGCTCGCCCTCGGCCTGGATGAGCTTGCGCAGCGCCTTGCCGTCGCGATTGCACAGGCAGTTGCGGTTCATGCACACGGCGAAGCGGACGAGGTCGGCCTCGATAGCGGCCGGCCGATCCGGGAAGCTGGCGAGCGTGGTGAAGATGCCGGCATTGCAGCGCTCGGTCAGGTCGCGCACTACGGCCACGAAGAGCTTTTCCTTGTCGCCGTGATGGTTGTAGACGGTCTGGCGCGAGACGCCGGCTTCGGCGGCGATCAGATCGATATTGGCGCCCGCGAACCCCTCCCGGCAGAACACCGAACAAGCCGCATCCATGATCGAGGCGCGCTTGGCCTCGTGGCCGCGTGGCGGGAAGCTGTCAGGAGCGTGGGGCGCATTCATGGGAATTCTGTATAGGCCTGATTGACGATTTGGACAAGCATGTCTAAAAATATGTATGAAGATGATCTCGACCTCTGTGTCGGAATTACCTCGGAAGAAGCGTCCTCGGGATTGAAGCCGCAGGCAGGGCGAGCTCTGCCGTAGACGCCATCCTAACTGCAAAGAAGCCAGCGCCATGAATACGAAACTGTTCCGCATCGCGGTCGTTCTCGGCCTTTTGTCCGCCGTCGGCCCATTTGCCATCGACATGTATCTTCCGGCGCTGCCTTCGATCGGCGGCGACCTTGCCGCCAGCCCCGGCGCGGTGCAGATGACGCTGCTGATCTTCTTCCTGACCATCGGTTTCGGCCAGCTTCTCGTCGGCCCGCTAGCGGACATGTTCGGCCGCAAGCCGCCGCTCTATGTCGGCCTGGCGATGTTTTTGGCCGGAAGCGTCGGCGCGGCGTTGTCGCCGACGGTCGAATGGCTGATCCTGTTCCGCTTCATCCAGGGGCTGGGCGCCTGCGCCGGCATGACGGTGCCGCGCGCCATCGTGCGCGACCTGCACACCGGCACGGAGGCCGCCAGGCTGATGTCGATGCTGATGCTGGTGTTCTCGATCTCGCCGATCCTGGCGCCGCTGACCGGCTCGCTCATCATCGACGCTTTCGGCTGGCGCGGCGTGTTCTGGGCGGTGACGATCGCCGGCGTCATCGGCATGGTCCTGCTCGCCACCTCGCTGAAGGAGACGCGCCCCGCGGAGGCGCGGGCGGGCTCGACGCTGGGCGGGGCCCTGCGCGGCTACTGGACGCTGATGGGCGACCGTTCCTTCCTCGGGCTGACCGCCATCTCCTCCTTCGCGATCTCCTCCTTCTTCGTCTACCTGTCGAACTCGTCCTTCGTCATCATCGATCACTACGGCATGTCCTCGCGGGCCTACAGCCTGTTCTTCTCGGTCAATGCCGTGTCGTTCTTCGCCATGTCGCAGCTCACCGGCTTCCTGTCGGAGCGGTTCGGGCTGATGCGCGTGGTCCGCGTCGCGGTCACCGGCTATGCGACGGTCATGGTGGCCCTGTTCGCGGTCATGGCGTCCGGCGTGGACTCGCTGCCCGTGATGGCAGCCTTCCTGTTCGTCGGCTACGGCTTCGTCGGTCTCGTCATTCCTTCTACCTCGGTGCTGGCGATGGAGGAGCAGGGCGAGATCGCCGGCACCGCCTCGGCGCTCATGGGAACACTGCAACTCGCCATCGGCGCGTTGGCGATGGGCGTGGCCGGCATCTTCTTCGACGGCACGCCGCTGCCTATGGTGGCCGGAATCGCGATCTGCGCCGTGATCTCCTTCACCATCGCGCACCTGTCGCTCGGCCGAGTCCGGCGGGTCGCGGACGTGCCGGCAGAGTAGCCGCTCGCGTCGACGGCGACCAGGGAAAGGCCGGACATTTCCGGCCTTTTCTATGAGCGGTGCTCCAGGCCTGTCTCTCCGAGAACGAACCGCAGCCTTTCCTCGACCGGCGCGCAGGGCAGCGCTATCGTCCGATAGCCGAGCCCGTGCCAGGTTTCGACCATCAGGTCGCGGGTGCGCACGGCTTCGTCCCACGTCTGCCGGCGTTCGCCGTCCTGGCGGTAGATCGCGCGCCAGGGCGGCGCGACGAAGACTGTCGGATTGTAGCGAAAGCGTTCGGCCGCCGTCCACATATGCGCCGGCACGGGTAGGCCGCACAAAAGCAGGTAGCCGATCACGTCCGGCACGCCGCGATCGAGGAACACGGGCCGCTCGCGGCCGGCCGCGGCATGATGGGAGCGCAGTTCCCACGACAGCATCATCTCGGCGAACAGCGCCGGATCCTTCCAGGGCAGGGCCGCGCCGTCCACCGTCATCTGGTCGCGGATGATGCCGCGGCCTGCCTCCGGGCAGGTGGCGTGTCCGGCATCGGCAAGCGCTTCGATCAGCGTGGTCTTGCCGGCGCCCGGCCCGCCGGTCAGCACGAAGAGGGTGTCCGTTCCGTTGGACATGGCGAACGTCCTTTGAAGAAGGAATTGCGACGGTGAGCGGTCGGGTGCGCGGGCGAATGCACCGTCACAACGAACCGCAAGGTCAGGATAGGAAAATGGGAGAGAAGTGGAGGCTTCTGTTGCCAGGTGCCTCCGAACCCCGCCTGAAGGTGCTAACCCACAGGACTTAATTCGAGACTATCGCACCGCATTAAGCAGCGAGACGTGCCTCAGCATAGTTGTCGTTGGCAACTATAGGTTTAGCCCGATAACGGTGGTACAATGCCGGGTACAGCGAACTGTCTTTCAACGACCGTCGATCCCATTTCACCCCCAATGACAGGCCATTTCCGGCGTCACGCCCTTGGCCCTGGACTGTCAGTGGAGGTGGCGGTTTCGAAACCGCGTCCGGAACGCCTATTGCACAGCCGGTTTAGCACCATAGCCGTCTTGCGACGGCATCCGGAACATAGGACGTGACGGCACAAAGTTCAAGCCGTTGCATGGCCCTCCGAGCAGCGTTCCCGGAGATCGGAAACGTGATTGGACATGCGGCCGGGAAGGTCTACTTTGTTCGAACCGCCGGCCAATGATACGGGCGCCGGCGGCTGTGAGCGACGATCGTGCTCCCGCCCCGATTTGGAGGTTGGGATGCTTGCCAAAAGCTTCGATTTTCTTTCGCCAAGCGACATGACGATGCTTGAGCGGGTCCTTGCGGCAACAATGCCGCCGGGCGCGAACAAGGGTGACCTGGAAGGGCGGGCCGCAACTTTGGTGCGGCTGTTCCAGAGCGGTCTCGTCAAGGAAGAGGAACTGGTTCGCGAAATGCGGCACCCGCCTCGGATCCGATCGTCGCGGCCGACTGCCGATCCGCTTTTCCCGACGCGCCCGTAGGGGCAGTCCCGCCGATCATCTTTTCTTTTGCCGCTTCTCGATCTCGTAGGAAAGCCAGCGGCAGAACATGCCGATGATCGAAGTGGCCGCGCCGCCGAGCAACAGGCCGGTAAGGAGCGTGCTCTTCTGCGCGCTCGACCAACTGACCGCCGCGAGAAGGAACACGCTCGCCGTCGAGGTCAGGTAGCCGAGGCTTTTGAGCTTGTGCAGGGCAGAAGGTGTCATTGCGCTTCGACCAGATGGCGGTCGGGACCAACGTCACGATCTGGACAACGTTCCGCGGCAGCCGGCGCTTCTCACGTTATATTACGTGAAGGAACGGCTCGGCTTCTCATTCGTCACCTTGTCGCGGGGCGCGACAGACAGGAGAAGAGACATGCCCAACCAAGGCGGAACCCACGAACAGCACGTGAAGGCCGGCCAGCAGAGCCACAAGAACGACGAGAACCGTTCCCGTCAGCAACAGGCCGAACAGGGTGAGAACCGACAGCAGGGCGGCCATCGCGGCGGCAGCGGCAATTTCGCCGAGGACCGCGAACGGGCTTCCGAAGCCGGCCGCAAGGGTGGCCAGCACTGACCGGGCCGTTCCGGAAATGGAAAGATTGTCGACAAGAGGCCGGCCCGCGGGGTCGGCCCTTCTTAAATGTCCCTGAAAATCGTCAGACGCCGAGATAGCGCTGCAGCAGTTCCGGCTGTTTCTTCAGTTCTTCCGCCGGTCCCTCATGCGCGATATGGCCATTGTTGATGATATAGACACGGCTGGCCAGCGCCAGCGTCGCGGCGAGATTCTGCTCCACCAGAACGATCGTCTGGCCGGCCTGCGCCAGTTCCCGGCAGGCCCGCACCAGGTCATGCACGATGACCGGCGCAAGACCTTCGAAGGGCTCGTCGAGCAGCACGATCTTGGGATCGCGCACCAGCGCGCGCGCAATCGCCAGCATCTGCTGTTCGCCGCCCGAGAGATCCGTGCCGCGACTGGTGCGGCGCTCCTTCAGGCGCGGGAACATGGCGTAGATGCGCTCCAGCGGCCATTTGTTCTCTGCCGTCAACCCGGCGAGGATGATGTTCTCCTCGACGTTCAGGCTGCCGAAGATGCGGCGGTTCTCGTGCACGAGCTGCATGCCGCGCCGGGCGATCGAGTGCGCCTTCTTGCCGGCGAGTTCCTCACCGTCGAGCTTGACGGAGCCTGTTTTCGGCGTGACGACGCCCATCAGGCTCTTCAGCGTGGTGCTCTTGCCCGCGCCGTTGCGGCCGAGCAGGGCGACCACTTCGTTCTTCTCGACCCTGAGGCCGACATCGAACAGGATGTGGCTGTCGCCATAGTAGCTGTTCAGTCCGCTGACTTCGAGCAGGCTCATGCCACTTCTCCATGCACGCCGCCGAGATAGGCTTCCTGTACCTTAGCGTTGTTCTTGATCTCGGTCGGAGTGCCTTCCACCAGCACCTTGCCTTCCTGCAGCACGGTCACCTTCTCGACCAGTTCGAACAGCGAATCCATATCGTGGTCGATGATGATCATGGTGCGTCCGCGTGCGATCGACTTCAGCAGCGCCACCGTCTCGACGCGCTCGCGCGGGCTCATGCCGGCCAGCGGCTCGTCGAGCAGCAGCAGGCTGGGCGAGGTGGCGAGCGCCAGGCCGATCTCGAGGCGCCGCTTCTCGCCATAGGCCAGTTCGGAGACGGGCGTGTCGAGCCGGCGGGTCAGGTTGACCAGGACGGCCGTGCGCGCGACCTGCTCGGTCAGCCCCGGCACCGAGCGCATCGCGCGGAACAGGTCGAGTCGGAACTTGCCGCGGGTCTCGCCCAGCGCTGCGATGGTCAGGTTCTGGCGCACCGTCAGCCGGTCGAAAAGCTGGTTGATCTGATAGCTCTTGGTGAGGCCTAGCTGGCACACGTCGGTGACGCTTTTGCCGGTGATATCCTGACCCTCGAACATGATCTTGCCCGAGGTCGGCTTCACCTCGCAGGTGAGCATCTTGAAGAAGGTGCTCTTGCCCGCGCCGTTCGGCCCGATGATGCCGCGCATCTCTCCGTGATCGACCTGGAAGTCGATGTCGCTGTTGGCGAAAAGGCCGCCATAGCGCTTGCTAAGCCCCGTCGCCTTCAGGATGGGGCCGCTTGCGCTTGCTTCGGTGCGCCTGCGCGTCGGCATTGGCTCGATGGTCGACGGATCGACATCCGGGGTTTCCGTTTCGTCGGCAGGATCGCCGACCTTTTTCCTGGCGCCGACCGCGAGCGTGTAGAGATCGACGATGCCGCCGACGATGCCGCGCCTGAGGAAGCACACCAGCAACACGAAGACGATGCCGAGCACCAGCTTCCAGGTGGCGCCGAGATGCAGCGTGTTCTGGAAGAAGTCGCTGAGATAGAGCCAGACGGTGGCGCCCACCAGCGGTCCGAACAGGGTGCCCGCGCCGCCGATCGCCGTCTGCATGACGAGCTGGCCAGAGGTGTCGAACATGAAGGCGTCGGGCGGCATGAAGCCCTGCATGACTCCGAGCAGCCCGCCGGCGAAGCCCGCATAGATCGCCGCTACCACGAAGGCAGTCAGCTTGTAGCCGTGGATGTTGTGGCCGAGCGCCGTGGCGCGCAGCGGGTTGTCGCGGATGGCCGACAGGATCGCCCCGACCGGCGAGCGCACGATGCGCAGTGCCACGACCAGTCCGATGAAATACCAGAACGCCAGGAACGTATACATCGACCAGTCGGTGTCGAACTTCAACACCGTGAAGCCGAGGTTGAATTTCGGCGTCGGTACGCCCGGCAGGCCGTTTTCGCCGCCGGTGAAGGCCGCCAGCGGATTGAATTCGACGAAGAAGAAGACCTCGGCGATGGCCACGGTGATCATGGCGAAATAGATGCCGGTCCGTTTCAGCGCGATCAGGCCGACCAGATAACCGACGACGCCGGCCACGATGGCGCCGAGAACGACCGCCGTGGTGACGTGGGGAAAGTCCATCTCGGTCATCAGGTAGGCCGCGAACATGCCGCCCGTGCCATAGAAGGCGGACTGGCCGAACGACAGCAGGCCCGTATAGCCGAACAGGAGATCGAAGCCGAGGCCGAACAGGCCCCAGATCAGGATGCGGTTGATGGTGCTGGGCGAGAAGCCGAGATGGGGCAGCACGAAAGGTACGAGGATCAGGGCGAGCGCCGTGATCAGTTCCACGAGGTAGGGACGCTTCATTCTCATTGTCGGTCGCCTCTATTCGCGACCCGCGGTGCCGAGCAGCCCATGGGGGCGCAGCACCAGCACGAGAGTCATCGCCACAAACAGCATGATGTAGGCATAGCCAGGATTGAACATCGACGTGATGGAGATGATCTCCCCGGCGATCAGGCCGCCGATGATGGCCCCGGGGAAGGAGCCGACGCCGCCGATGACCACCACCACGAAGGTCTGCACCAGGATCGCCTCGCCCACGTCGGGAGCGATCGAGACCACGGGCGCGTTGACGATGCCGGCGAAGCCGGCCGCCATCGCGCCGATGCCGAACACCAGCATGAAGACCTTGTAGACGTCGATCCCCAGCGAATCGACCATTCCCGAGTCCTCGATGCCGGCGCGCACGATCATGCCGATGCGGGTGCGGTAGAGTACGAAGTAGAGCACCAGCAGCGCCACCGCCACGATGCCGAGCAGGGCCAGCCGGTAGGTCGGATAGACCATGAAGCCGAGATGCGTGATGCCGACCAGCGGGCCGGGCGGCGGGACGGTCTGCGACAGGCTGCCGAAGAAAAAGCGCACCGCCTCGACGAAGACGATGCCGAGGCCGAAGGTGACGAGGAGCTGGTCCTCATGCGGCCTTGTATAGAAATGGCGTATGACGAGCCGTTCCATCACCACGCCCACGACCATGACGAACAGCGAGCCGACCACGACCGCTGCGAGGAAGGACCCGGTATAGGTATAGGCCACCCAGCCGGCATAGCCGCCGAGCATGAACATGGCGCCATGCGCCAGGTTCAGCACGCCGAGCGTGCCGTAGATGATCGTCAGGCCGGACGAGATCAGCGCCAGAAGCGCGCCGGTTACCAGCCCGTTGAAACATTGCGATATGAAGTTTGCCCAGTTGACCACGCTGCCGCCCGCATTGAGGTTGAACAAGATCGGCCGGTCGCCGCATATCGCAGACCGGCCCGGTAACGCCCGTCACTTCGCGCAGGTCGGCCCCAGGGCGCGACCGGTTGCGCAGACCGGCGTGAATTGCCTTCCCTGCCCGATCGGGCAGGGAAGGGGAGTGCGAAGGCTCAGGTGTAGTCGCCGAGCTGGCAGCCGAACTCGTCGGGCTTCTGCATCAGCCCTTCGCCGGGCACTTCTTCGACGATTTCCCAGAAGTCCTCGTCGTTCTTCATGTCCTTCTTGGCCTTGCCGCGGACGATGGTGACGGAACGGACGCACTGGTGGTCTTCGGGCCGGTAATGGACGTCGCCCTGCAGGGACGGAATGGTCTCGCCCTTCTCGTATTGCTTGATGACGTCCGGCGGGTAGAAGCTGCCCGCTTCCGAAACCATGCGCGCCCAGTGTGCGAAGCTGACATAGCTGTTCTCGGCGCCCCATTCGGGCCGGTAGCCGTACTTCTCCTGGAAGGCGTCGACGAACATCTTGGCCAGCGGATACTGGTCTTCCTGCGTCCACCAGAATTCGGTCGCCGCGAAGACGCCCTCGGTGATGTCCGGTCCCACTTCCTTGGCGAGGAACGGAATCTGGTAGGGGATGACCAGCGTCATCTGGGGCAGGAGGCCGAACTGCTTGGCCTGCTGGGTCGACAGCACCGCATCGCGGCCCCAGTTGACGTTGATGAGGAACTCGGCGCCGGAATTGGCGATGTTGGTCAGATACTGGCTGAAGTCCTGGGTGCCGAGCGGCGACACCTGGTTGGTGACCATCTCCCAGCCGCCGTTGGCGGTCAGGTAGTCGTTCACCGACTTCGTCACGGTGTGGCCGTAGGTGTAGTCCGGCGTCATGAACGCCGCCTTCCTGTTCTTGCCGAACTGCTTCAAGAGCACCGGGCCGATCGCGGCAGCGGCGGTCTGGCCGAAGAAGTTCTGGCGGAAGCCATAGCGCACGCAATCCTTGCCGGTGGTGTCGTTGGAGCCGGAAATGCCGGCCACGTAGAGGATCTTCTCGCGCTGTGCGAACTTGTTGAGCGCGACGGCCACGGCGGACGAGGTCGAGCCGGTCATCAGGATGATCTTGTTGTCGTTGATGAAGGTCTGCACGGACTGCACCGCGTTGTTCGGCTTGGCGGCCGAGTCGGCCGAGAGCAGCTTGACCTTCTTGCCGAGCAGGCCGTTGTCGACCTTCGGCGCGAGCTTCTTCATCAGCTCGTGGCCGGTGTTGATGTGCTCAACGGCGAGCTCCCATCCCTTGAGCTCGTCCGCGCCCTGCACCGCATAGCTGCCCGTGAGCGGCACGGCGGCGGCAACGCTGACGGTGTCTCCCTCGGAGCCGGCCGGCCAGGTGCCGATCGCCGGCTTGTCGTCGGCGGCGTAGGCCCAGCCGATATTGCCGAAGCCCGGTATCAGGGTCGCGCCCGCCAGCGTGCCGAGTTGCAGCACGTTGCGGCGCGACAGGCCGGCCTTGTCATTGTTGAACTGTGCCATCTATTCCTCCCAATGGCTTTTCCGTTCTGGCTGCAGGGAAAAGACAGTACCCGCTTTTTCCGAAGCCCCCGCCCGTGCGCCGTCGTGCGGCCAAGAGCGGCTACTTCGGCAATAGGCCAACAGAAGGCTGGGGCGTCAATGCAACTTTGGTTGCGATCGAGGTTCGAGCGGCCAGTTCGCTTACCGGCCGCGCGACGCGACGGCCATGCGTGCGACGCGCATAACGCGCGGGCAGGGCGGTGAACATGGGCAAAACAGCGAAATTGAATGGCTCCCCGGGCCGGATTCGAACCAGCGACCAACCGGTTAACAGCCGGTTGCTCTACCACTGAGCTACCGGGGAACAGAGGCTCTCGTGTCAGTGGCGCTGCCTATAGCAAACCGATTCCGGCTTTGCAAAGCTGCAATCGCGATTTTTTCGGGAAAACCGGCGGGCTGATTGCTGGCATTGCGCGTTGCATCTCCTCATATAGAGAAATTCCAGCAAAGATGCGCAGCGGTTTTGCGTCCGCAGTTGCGTAAAAACAATGAGATAGAGCATTGACGACGTTCTGTTTTCGCCGGAAATGCTCTAGCCTCTTCCGGGCCGATTGCAGATATGTCGACCCCGAACGAGGGACCATGAGCCCCGACCACAGAGCCGAGATGAGCCCCGAAATCGACGATCAGCAGAAATCTCCCAGGATAACCGTTTTCGGCCGCGATTTCGCCATGCCGCGCTCGCGCGCCGCGCGCGTCGCCATCGGTGTCGCCCTAATCCTCGGGGGCATATTGGGGTTCCTGCCCATCCTCGGCTTCTGGATGATCCCCGCCGGGTTGCTGGTCCTGTCCTACGAGTTCGCCTTCGTGCGCCGCTGGCGCCGTCGCGTCGTGGTCTGGTGGGGGCATCGCCGCGCCCGCGGCCGTTCCGCTCGCTGAGGGCGGGGCCGCTATCGGGGCGGTCGGCGACCGAAGCTCAGCGGCCGCTTTGCCCAGCCGGTCAGCCGCGTCAGCAGCCACAGGCACCAGGCCCGCGGCAGCAGGCCGAGAAGCTTCAGCGGCCAGGCCAGCCTGCGCGGAAAGCTGATCTCGAAGCCGCCGTGCCCGATGCCGCGCATCAGCCGCCGTGCCGCCGTATCGGCCGGCAGCAGCGCCGGCATGCGGAACTCGTTGTATTTCACCAGCGGGGTGTCGACGAAGCCGGGATTGGCCACCTGGATGCGGATGTTGATCTTGTCGAAATCGAACTTCAGCGATTCCGCCATCCGGTTGAGCGCCGCCTTGCTGGCGCCGTAGGCGGCCGTGGTCGGCCAGCCGAAATAGGCGCTGATGGACCCGACCAGCACGACATGGCCATGCCCGCGCTCGCGCATGTGGCGCACCACCGGCACGAGGCCGTGCACGACCCCCATCACGTTGACGTCGAAGATGCGCCGGAACTTGCGCACCGACATGTTCTCGCCCGCGATCGGCACATAAGCGCCGGCGTTGAAGACGGCCAGCGCGATCGGCCCCACCTTGCGTTCGATTTCCGTGACGGTGGCGGCCATGCGCTGCTCGTCCGTCACGTCGCAGGGATAGGCGAGGATGCGGCCGCGAAGCGGACCGGCCGCGGCGATCAGCGCATCGATCGGATCCTCGTCGCGCGCGGTGACGCAGACGGTGAAGCCGGCCGCGGCCAGTTCCTTGGCGAGGGCGCGACCGATGCCGGAACTGCCGCCGGTGATCCAGGCGATGCCATCGCTCGGGTTGGCCCTGTAGAGTGTCATACCCTGTCCTGGAAAAAGCGCGCCCCGGGGCGGGGTCTAGCCGTGCGGCCACGCAAAGAAAAGAGGTTTCGCGCCTGACGCGACGGCACACCGCCGCGGAAAACTTTTCTCTGGCGGGCCGCCGGGCAGGCGCGTCACGACAAAATGCGGCTGGTCCAGGCGATTTCGTGCCTTGAAAGCCGGGGCCGGCGTTTCTACGGTCGCAGCACAAGGGAAAGGATCGTCATGGACCGTTCGGTAATCGAAGCGATCGGCAACACGCCGCTCATCCGTCTCAACAAGGCTTCGGAGGCGACCGGCTGCGAAATCCTCGGCAAGGCCGAATTCATGAATCCCGGCCAGTCGGTGAAGGACAGGGCGGGCCTGTTCATCATCCGCGATGCCGAAAAGCGCGGGCTCCTGAATCCCGGAGGGGTCATCGTCGAGGGCACAGCCGGCAACACCGGCATCGGCCTCACCCTGGTCGCCAAGGCGCTCGGCTACAGAACCGTCATCGTCATCCCGGAGACCCAGAGCCAGGAGAAGAAGGACGCGCTGCGCCTGCTCGGGGCCGAGCTGATCGAGATTCCGGCCGTGCCCTACAGGAACCCGAACAACTATGTGAAGCTCTCGGGGCGCCTGGCCGCGCAGATGGCTCGAAGCGAACCGGAAGGCGCGATCTGGGCCAACCAGTTCGACAATGTCGCCAACCGGGACGGCCATGTCGTGACCACCGCGCGCGAGATCTGGGAGCAGACGGGCGGCAGGATCGACGGCTTCGTCTCGGCCGTCGGCTCCGGCGGCACGCTGGCCGGCGTCGCGGCGGGCCTGCGCGGCCACAGCAAGGACGTCAAGATCGCGCTGGCCGATCCCCTCGGTGCAGCGCTCTATTCCTTCTATACCGATGGCGAGTTGAAGTCCGAAGGCTCCTCGATCACCGAGGGCATCGGGCAGGGACGCATCACCGCCAATCTCGAAGGGTTCCAGCCGGACTTCGCCTACCAGATACCGGACGACGAGGCGCTGCCGATCATCTTCGACCTCGTCCAGGAAGAGGGGCTGTGCCTCGGCGGCTCGACCGGCATCAACATCGCAGGCGCCATAAGGCTGGCGCGCGATCTCGGTCCCGGCCACACCATCGTGACCGTCCTGTGCGACTACGGCACGCGCTATCAGTCCAAATTGTTCAATCCCGAGTTCCTGCGCGGCAAGGGATTGCCCGTTCCCGAATGGATGGAAGCGAAACCCGAGATCGACGTGCCGTTCGAGCAGGTCGATTGATGGGCCATCGCACGCAGGCGCTGTTTCGCGACGATTCCTATCTGCGCGAGACGGAGGCGGCAGTCGTTGCCGTCAACGAGCGGGGCGGCATCATCCTCGATCGGACGATCTTCTACGCCACCTCGGGCGGCCAGCCGGGGGATACGGGCGCGATCACGCTGGGCGACGGCCGCCGCATCGCCGTCGCCGCCACGGTGACGGGCGAGACGAAGGACGAGATCATCCATGTGCCCGGGCAGGACCAGCCGGCGCCGCAGGCCGGGGATGTGGTGAAGCTTGCGATCGACTCGGAGCGGCGGCACCGTCTCATGCGCATGCATACGGCCTGCCATCTGCTCAGCGTCGTCTGTCCTTATCCGATCACGGGTGCTGCGGTGGCGGAGGACGATTCGCGCGTCGATTTCGACCTGCCGGACTCAGGGTTTACGAAAGAGGACGTGACGGCGAAGCTGATGGATCTGGTGCGGGCGGATCATCCCGTTTTCACCCGCTGGATCACCGACGCGGAATTCGCGGCGAATCCCGGCATCGTCAAATCCAAAAACGTGCGCCCGCCGAGCGGGCTGGGCGGCATCCGGCTGGTCTGCATCGGCGACGACGAATCGGTGGACAGTCAGCCCTGCGGCGGCACGCATGTTGCGCGCACCGGCGAGATCGGCGACATCCATATCGGCAAGATCGAGAAGAAGGGCCGCGAGAACCGGCGCTTCCGCATCCGCTTCGGTCCGCCGCCGCAGGCGTGAGGCGATGAGCCGTGAGGAGGACAGATGGCCGAGGACAGCCCCTTTACCGTAGACGCGGACTGGCTTGAACGGCGGCTGGGCAAGCCGGGCGTCTCCGTCGTGGACGCTTCTTGGTATCTGCCGGCCCAGCAGCGCAACGCGCAGGACGAATACAGGGCCGCCCATATTCCGGGCGCCGTCTTCCTCGACCAGGACGCCGTTTCCGATCCGGACTCGCCCCTGCCGCACACGCTGGCCACGCCGCAGCATTTCGCGAAGTTCGTTGGCGCGCTCGGCATATCGGCCGAAGACACCGTCGTCGTCTATGACGGCCCCGGTTTCTTCTCCGCGCCGCGTGCCTGGTGGATGTTCCGTGTCATGGGCGCATCCGAGGTCTATGTGCTGGAAAGCGGTCTCGATCGCTGGAAGGCGTCCGGGCGGCCGGTGACGGCCGAGCCGACGAAGGTGGCGCCCTGCGTCTTCAACGCCGTTTTCGACGAAGGGCGGGTGGTCGGCCTCGCCGCCATGCGCGCGACCGTCGACGCCGGCGTCCAGATCGCCGATGCGAGGCCAGCCGGCCGCTTCGCCGGTACTGATCCGGAACCCCGCGCCGGCGTGCGCTCCGGCCATATGCCGGGGGCGCGCAACGTGCCGGCGACGGCGCTGTCGGAAAACGGCGAACTTCTCTCCGCAAGCCGCCTGAGGGATGTGATCGAAGGCGCCGGCATCGACCTGTCGAAACCGGTGGTCACCTCCTGCGGCTCCGGCATCACGGCGGCTGTCGTGACGCTCGCGCTGGAGACGCTCGGCCATTCCGACAACCGGCTCTATGACGGGTCGTGGACGGAATGGGGCAGCCAGGCGGACACGCCTGTGGAGACCAGTCCGGCGGGCGCAGGCAGGGCGTGACGAGCATGGACAAGGCCCGCCCCGCGCCGATCGAGGTGACGGTGACTTTCCTGGAGATGCAGGCGCCGCCGGCGCACTACCCGCCGCTGCCCTACAACCGGCAGATCGCGCTGCTCAGGACGAAGGATATGCCATTGCATTTCTATCGCTACCTGACGGACCGGGTCGGCCGCAAATGGCATTGGGTCAACACGCTGAAGCTCTCCGACGAGGAACTGGAAGCGACCATTCATCGCGAGGATCGTGATATCCGCGTCCTCTATCTGGACGGCGCACCGGCCGGCTTCTTCGACGTCAAGCCGCATCTGCCGCAGGAGGCGGAACTCGCTTATTTCGGCATGATGGAACATGCGCAGGGGCAGGGGATCGGCCGCTGGTTCCTCGGCGCGGCGATCGAGGCATGCTGGTCGCACGATCCGCGCAAGGTCACGGTGCAGACCTGCACGCTCGATCATCCGGCCGCCCTGCCGCTCTACCAGAAGCTGGGCTTCCGGCCGGTGGCGCAGAAGAAGGAAGTCGTCCAGCCGATCACGCCCGCCGAGCGGTCCGCGAGCGTGATGCGCTGACGGCCGCGAAGCGCCGGAAAGGGTTGACATGCCGGCCTTCGCAATCGAAGTTCGTCCACGGTGAGGAGAGAGTCTGCCTAGCGTATAGGTTGTGGCCGGGCCTCGCCGTTGAAATCGTGACTCCGACGAGGGGAATATTTTCCATGGCCGACTATCTCGCAGACGTGAAGAAGTACGACGCAGGCGCCGACGCCGCCGTGGTCGATAAGATCGTGAAGCATCTCGGCATCGCGCTGAGGAACCGCGACTCCTCGCTGGTTTCGGCGACCGACCAGAAGGAACTGGACCGCGTGCGCGACAATTGGGGCGTCAAGAAGCTCGGCGTCGACGCCGCCGCCGCCGAAGCCGCCACGGCCAAGGTCGCCAAGCTGATGGCTGGCGACAATTCCAAGGGCCGGGTGACCTTCTACTATCTGGTCGCCAAGGAACTGGGCAAGCTCAAGAGCCTCTGAGGGCTCGATCGTCAAGAGAGACGGACGTCATCCCGGAAGCCGAACGTAGCGAAGCGAAGTTGGCTATCCGGGATCCATTCCGGAACGTTGGCAAAGTCACGGAATGGATCCCGGCTCTCGCCTTGCGTCCCTTGGCCGCGCGGCAGCGGCCGGGATGACGGCAGGTAGTTTCTGCCGGCGCTGTGGATAGCGTGCATTGTCCGGTCTCTCGCCGGCTTTCATGGGCAGCAAGGCGCGCCCGCGCTATGATGGTCCGGTCCCGAATCGGAGCCCGCCGTTGCGCCAGTATCTCGATCTTCTCCAGCATGTGCTCGACTACGGCGCCGACCGCGGCGACCGCACCGGCACCGGCACGCGCTCGGTGTTCGGCTATCAGATGCGCTTCGACCTCGGGCGGGGCTTTCCGGTCCTGACGACCAAGAAGCTGCACCTGAAGTCGATCATCCACGAATTGCTGTGGTTCCTGGCCGGCGACACCAACATCAAATACCTCAACGACCACGGCGTCACCATCTGGGACGAGTGGGCGGACGAGCGTGGCGAGCTCGGCCCTGTCTACGGCAAGCAATGGCGAAGCTGGCCAGACGGCCACGGCGGGACGATCGACCAGATCGCAAATGTTTTGAACGAGATAAGGCAGAATCCTCAGTCACGCCGGCTCATCGTGTCCGCCTGGAACCCGGCCGAGGTGGACGAGATGGCGCTGCCGCCCTGCCACTGCCTGTTCCAGTTCTACGTCGCCGACGGGCGTCTGTCCTGCCAGCTCTACCAGCGCTCGGCCGACATCTTCCTCGGCGTGCCGTTCAACATTGCTTCCTACGCGCTGCTGACGATGATGATGGCGCAGGTGACCGGCCTCAGACCGGGCGATTTCGTCCATACGCTCGGCGACGCGCATCTCTATTCGAACCATTTCGAGCAGGCGCGCGAACAGTTGCAGCGGACGCCGAAGCCGTTGCCGACGATGTGGATCAACCCTGAGGTGAAAGACCTGTTCGCCTTCCGCTTCGAGGATTTCCGCCTGGAGAACTACGTGGCGGATGCCAGCATCAAGGCACCCATCGCGGTATGACATCTGTGCTCCCCGGAGAGACGGAGAGCCAGACGATCAATCCACGCCCACCATCACGTCGGATGCCTTGACCACAGCGTAGGCCTGCTTTCCGACGGTCAGCTTCAATTCGTCCACCGCTTCGTTGGTGATCGAGGCGGTCACGACGGCGCCGCCTATGTCGATCCTGACATGCGAGGTCGTCGCGCCCTTGACGATGTCCGTGATGGTGCCCTTGAGCGTGTTGCGCGCGCTGATCTTCATGGTGCGTCCTCCTCGAATGTCTGGCGGCGTTGGCGAGCGCCATCGTATCCGTGCGGATACAGCCGCAGCAATGGCATCTTACAGAAAAAATCGCGAGACGCTTCCATTTGTTATATTCATATGAATATATCGCCTGCCGGCTTCGAGCCGAACGCATCTGGAACGACCGACATATCAAGACGGACAAGGGAGAGATTTGATGACCAAGCACGGGTTCTGGGGATTGAAGGGGTTGGCGGCTGCGGGCGCTCTCGGTCTCGCATTGACGGCGGGCCTGTCCGCCGCCCGCGCCGACGACGGAAAGGTGACCGTTTTCGCCGCCGCCAGCATGAAGAACGCGCTGGACGCCGTGAACAAGGCCTGCGCGGCGGAGGTCGGCGAGGAAGCCTCGATTTCCTACGCATCGAGCTCGGCGCTGGCCAAGCAGATCGAGGGCGGTGCGCCCGCCGACGTCTTCATCTCCGCCGATCTCGACTGGATGAAGTACCTGCATGACAAGAACCTCGTGAAGGCCGACACGGAAAAGCAGCTGCTCGGCAACGCCATCGTGCTCGTGGCGCCGAAGGGTTCGACGGCGACCGCCGACCTCAAGAAGGGCTTCGATCTAGCCGGCCTGCTCGGCGGCGGCAGGCTCGCCATGGGCGAGGTGAGTTCGGTTCCGGCCGGCAAGTACGGCAAGTCGGCGTTGGAATCGCTCGACATGTGGTCATCGGTCGAGAACAAGCTCGCGCAGGCCGATAACGTGCGCGCCGCGCTCAAGCTGGTCGCCACCGGCGAGGCGGCTGCCGGCATCGTTTACGCGACCGATGCCGTTGCCGAGCCGGGCGTCAAGGTGATCGGCACCTTCCCGGAGGACTCGCACAAGCCGATCGTCTATCCGATCGCCGAAACCGCCGATTCCAAGGATGCCGACGCCGGCGCATGGCTGAAATGCGCGGAATCCGACAAGGCCAAGCCGCTTTACGAGGCGCAGGGCTTTACGGTTCTCGGCGGAGCACAGTAAGCCTTGCCTGAAGGCTTGGGCGACTTCGAGACGGCATGAACTGGCTGACGGACCTCACACCCGACGAATGGAACGCGGTCCGGCTGTCGATCAAGGTGGCGACCGTGGCGATGCTGGCGAGCCTGCCGCTCGGCATCGCCGTCGCGCTGCTCCTGGCGCGCGGCCGGTTCTGGGGCAAGACGCTGCTCAACGGTCTTGTCCACCTGCCGCTGGTGCTGCCGCCGGTCGTTACAGGCTACCTTTTGCTGCTCACCTTCGGCCGGCGCGGACCGGCCGGGGCCTTTCTCGCCGAGCATTTCGGCATCGTCTTCTCCTTCCGCTGGACGGGCGCCGCGCTCGCCTGCGCGGTGATGGGCTTTCCGCTGATGGTGCGGGCGATCCGCCTGTCGATCGAATCGGTGGACCGCAGGCTCGAGGCGGCGGCAGGAACGCTGGGCGCCAATGTGGGTTGGGTGTTCGCCACCGTGACCCTGCCGCTGATCCTGCCCGGCATCATCGCCGGCATGATCCTCTCCTTCGCCAAGGCGATGGGCGAGTTCGGCGCCACCATCACCTTCGTCTCCAACATCCCGAACGAGACGCAGACCCTGCCGTCGGCGATCTACACCTTCACCCAGATACCGGGCGGCGACGAGGGCGCGCTGCGGTTGACCCTCATCTCCATCATCATCTCGATGGCCGCGCTCGTCGTGTCCGAGGTGCTGGCGCGCCGTGTCGGCCAGAGGCTGAATCTCGAATGACGCTGGATGTCGATATCGTCCACCACCAGGGCGATTTCCTGCTGGAGACCCGCTTCGAGAGCGGCGGCCGGCTTACCGCTCTGTTCGGGCCCTCCGGCTCCGGCAAGACCTCGCTGATCAACATGATCGCCGGATTGGTTCGCCCCGAGCACGGCAGGATCACAGTCGACGGCCGGGTTCTGGTCGATTCCGAAAAACGCGTCTTCGTGCCGAGGCACAAGCGCAGGATCGGCCTCGTCTTCCAGGACGCGCGGCTCTTTCCGCATCTCAGCGTCGCCGCCAACCTGCGCTACGGTCGCTTCTTCACACCTACGGCGGAGCGCTACGCGAAGATGGACGCGGTGGTGGATCTGCTCGGCATCGGCCATCTGCTGGAGCGCCGACCGTCCGGCCTGTCGGGCGGCGAAAAGCAGCGCGTGGCGATCGGCCGGGCGCTGCTCGCCAGCCCACGCCTGCTCCTGATGGACGAGCCGCTGGCGGCGCTCGACGAGGCGCGCAAGGCCGAGATTCTGCCCTATATCGAGCGTCTGCGCGACCAGACGAAGATCCCCATCGTCTATGTCAGCCATTCGGTAGCGGAGGTTGCACGGCTGGCCAGCGAAATCGTGGTGCTGGCCGACGGCAAGGTGGCCGCCTCCGGTCCGGCGGCCCGGATCATGCAGCGGTTCGATCTTCTTCCGGGCGACGAGCGCGGCGAGGGCGGCGCGCTGATAGAGGCCGTCGTCGCCCGTCACGACGAGGCGTTCGCCATGACCGTGCTGGCCTCCGGCGCGGGCGAAATCCGCGTGCCGCGGCTCGACCTTGCCGTGGGCGCGCCCGTGCGCATCCGCATCCGCGCCCGCGACGTGATGATCGCGACCGAGCGGCCGCACGGCCTGTCGGCGCTCAACATCATGCCGGGAACGATCGATATGGTCGAGCCGGGGGAGGGCGGAGCGGTCGAGGTGCGGATCGATTGCGGCGGCACACCGGTCCTGTCGCGCGTCACGCGGCAGTCACGCGAGGCGCTGGACCTGAAACCGGGCCGCAAGGTGTTCGCGGTGGTCAAGACGGTCAGCTTCGACCGGGCAAACATGGCGGCCGGGCCGCGCGGCGACATCGATGCCTGAGTAATGCAACCGTTATTGCAATTTGGAATAGCGGTCGTGCGGCGCCGCCGCTATGCTGGAACCGGGAGAAGTCCATGCCGTCGCTGAGCCTACGCATCAATCTCGATCCCGACGGCCGCATCGGCCCCGGCAAGATCGAGCTTCTGGAGAACATCGCCGCCTTCGGCTCGATCTCGGCCGCCGCACGCGCCATGGAGATGTCCTACAAGCACGCCTGGGATCTCGTCGAGGACATGAACCGGGTGTTCGGCAAGCCGCTGGTGGCGGCGCAGACCGGCGGCCGGCAGGGCGGCGGCGCGCAACTGACGCCGGTGGGGCTGGCGGTCGTCAGCCGCTACCGCGCCATCGAGAAGGCGGCGGGTGCCGCCGCGTCCGCGCATATGCAGGCCTTGCAGGCCGAGATCGAAGCGGGCTGACTGCGCCCTTCACCCGTCGCAAGTCAAAACAAGCGACTCGCCTGATGAAATGATGACTGGGTTCAAGTCGCCAGCGCGAAATGAAAGGACCGCTCGACCCGCTGTTCCTCGACAGCTGGAACGGGATAATCCAGCCTGGCATAGCCGACATCGGGGTCGTGGCCGAGCTCGTCCTTGTCGGGTCCGGCGCCCATCGCCTTGATGATATCCTGGTACTCGTCGATGTGCAGGAGCGCGCGGTGAACGAGATAGGGGTCCAGGCCATAGGTGAAGACGAGCGCGTAGAAATCCCGAAGGACGGCGAACTGCTGGTCCTTCTCCGGGAGGTTTCTCCGATACACTTCGGCGGCCCCGCCCGTGTAGAAATACGGCCGCGTCCAGTCAGTGTCGCCGTCGAAGAGCAGCGGACCCACGGCGATGCTGCCCGCCTGTCCTTCGTCCCTGTGCGTGGTCGACCCATTCCAGGCGATGACCGCTTCCGATGCCTTCATAGGCTGCCTCCCTGCTTGTTTCGCGAAGCATAGCACATGAATTCGCCGACGCTGTAGCCGTCGTTCGGAAACAGGGCCTTGTGTTTCGATAGACCAGCGAAGCGGGCGCTCCGCTTGCCGATCTCAGGAGGAAGGGGTTTCGGCCTTCCGGATCAGGTACGTGTCCATGATCCAGCCCTTTTGCGCCCGTGCTTCCTCGCGCACGCGCACGATCTCGTCCTCCATGTCGCCGAGGCGGCCGCTGACGAGGATTTCGTCTGTGGTGCCGAGATAGGCGCCCCAATGGATCGTGGCGTCCTTGTCCGTCACCGAGCGGAAGGCCAACTGGCCGTCCAGCATGACGATGGTCGTGCCGGCATTGGTGGGCAGCCCGTCCTCTGCGAGGCGCCGTCCGGTCGTCACCAGAAACGGGTCGCCGATGCGGTTCAGCGCCATCCTGTGCCCGGCCGCGAGCGCCTGTATGGCGGTGATGCCGGGAACGACTTCCAGTTCGAACGCGACTTCGCCGCGCGCCGAAACCCGCTCCAGTATGCGCAGCGCGCTGTCGTAGAGCGACGGGTCTCCCCAGATCAGGAATGCGCCGCAGCCGTTCTCGCCGATCTCGTCGCGGATCAGCCGCTCGTAGATCCCGGCGATCGCCGCATGCCAGTCGTCCACCGTCTGGCGGTAGGATGCGGTCGGTTCGGCCCGCGCCGGAACGTCGAACTCGACCCGCCGCGACGCCGGATTGGTGACGAAGCGGTCGCAGATTTCGCGCCGCAACTCCGCCAGCTCGGTCTTCTTCGCCCCCTTGTCGGGGATGAACAGCACGTCCGCGCGGTTGAGCGCGTTGACGGCCTGGATGGTCAGGTGTTCGGGATTGCCGGCGCCGATGCCGACGACGAGGATTGTACGCATGGCGCTGTCGTGCCCGAATGCGCCGGGACTGTCCAGATCGAAGCGAAGCGGATAGCGTGGCTGCAGCACGATGTCTGCGGACATTGAAGGCTGGAAGATAAACGGGAGCGACGATTTATGGATGTGGCGATCCACGTGGCGATTGCCGAGAACGGCGTGATCGGGCGCGAAGGCGACCTGCCGTGGCGGCTTTCCTCCGACCTCAAGCGCTTCAAGGCCGACACGATGGGCAAGCCGGTCGTCATGGGCCGCAAGACCTGGGAAAGCTTTCCGAAGCGCCCGCTGCCCGGCCGCCTGAACATCGTCGTGACCCGCGATCCGTCCTATCGGGCCGAAGGCGCCGAAATCGTCCACTCGCTTGAGGATGCCTTGACGCTGGCGCGGGCCAGGGGGCGCTGCATGGCTGGCGCCGACGAGATCTGCGTCATCGGCGGCGGCCAGATCTACGCCCAGGCGCTGCCCCTGGCTGACCGGCTCCACGTCACGCATGTGAAGGCGTCGGTGGACGGCGACACCCGGTTTCCGCTGATCGATCCGGCTGTCTGGCAAGCCGTCAGTTCGGACGATCTCCCGGCCGGCGAAAAGGACAGCCACGCCACGCGCCATGTGGTCTATGAGCGCAGGAAAACAGGCGCTTGACGCGTGTTTTCGACGCGGGCCAGGCTTTGAAGCCCGCAAATCGTCGGCAACGGCGGCGCCCGCATTGAAAGCGGATGACGGCGTCCCTATAGAGGGTTGAGCGCCCCGGTGGCGACCAATGAGGCAGCGCCCCGGCGCAAGAGGGAAGTCAGCGAAAGGACATCATGCCCTGGAACGACAAGAGCGGCGGAGGCGGCGGCCCATGGGGCGGCGGCGGTAACAATGGTGGCCCGTGGGGGCAGGGGCCGCGCGGCCCAGGCGGTCCGCAGGGAAATCCTCCCGATCTTGAAGACATCATCCGGCGCGGCCAGGACAGGCTGCGCAGCGCGCTGCCGGGCGGCGGCGGTGCGAGCCCCGCGCTCATCGGCCTGATCGTGCTGGTGCTGATCGGTCTGTGGCTGTTCAAGGCCATCTACACCGTGCAGCCCGACGAGGTCGCGGTCGAACTGCGCTTCGGCCAGCCCAAGGCCGAACTCTCCGAACCCGGCCTGCATTTCCACTGGTGGCCGATCGAAACCGTGGAAACCGCCAAGATTTCCGAGCAACTGGTCAATATCGGCGACAGCGCCCGCAATTCCAGTTCCTCGGGCCTGATGCTCTCTGGCGACCAGAACATCGTCAACGTGCAGTTCTCCGTGGCTTACGAGGTGTCCGACCCGCGCGCCTATCTGTTCGACGTGTCCGATCCCGAAGGCATGCTGCGGCAGGTCGCCGAAAGCGCGATGCGCGAGGCGGTCGGCCGACGTCCGGCGCAGGACATCTTCCGTGACGACCGCGAGGGCATCGCCGCATCCGTGCGCGACATCATCCAGAGCACGCTGGACAGCTACAAGGCGGGCCTGACCGTCAACGCCGTCTCGATCGAGGATGCGGCGCCGCCGCGCGAAGTGGCGGACGCCTTCGACGAGGTGCAGCGCGCCGAGCAGGACGAGGACCGCTTCGTCGAGGAGTCCAACCAGTATTCCAACCAGAAGCTTGGCGGCGCGCGCGGTCAGGCCGCGCAGATTCGCGAGGAAGCGGCCGCCTACAAGAACCGCGTCGTGCAGGAAGCGCAGGGCGAGGCCAAGCGCTTCATTTCCGTTTATGACGAATACGCCAAGGCGCCGGACGTCACGCGTAAGCGCATCTATCTCGAAACGATGGAGAAGGTCCTGCAGGATTCCAACAAGGTGATCGTCGGCGACGGCGGCAGCCAGGGCGTGCTGCCCTACCTGCCGCTGCCCGAACTGCAGCCGAAGGCGCCTGCCGCGCCGGCTGCCTCGACAGGAGGCAACCCGTGATGGCCAATCGTCTTCCCGTCATCGCGGTCATCGCCGCGATCGTTCTCTATCTCGCCTATTCGTCGGTCTTCGTGGTCAACGCCCGCCAGCAGGCGATCGTGCTGCGCTTCGGCGAGATCGTCGAAGTCAAGTCCGACCCCGGTATCTATTTCAAGCTGCCGTTCGCCATGTTCGACGCCGACACGGTGCAGATGGTCGAGAAACGCGTCCTGCGCTTCGATCTCGACAACATCCGCGTACAGGTGTCGGGCGGCAAGTTCTACGAGGTCGATGCCTTCATCGCCTACAACATCTCCGATCCGCGGGTTTTCCGCTCCGCCGTTTCCGGCTCGATCGAGCAGGCCGAGCAGCGCCTGAAGACGCGTCTGGATGCGGCGCTGCGCCGGGTCTATGGCCAGCGTGGCTTCGAGGCGGCGCTGTCGGAGGAGCGCGCCGACATGATGCGCGAGGTCCGCGACCAGCTCCGGCCCGCCGCGACGTCGCTCGGCCTGACGATCGACGACGTGCGCATCCGCCGCACGGACCTCACGGCCGAGGTTTCGCAGCAGACCTATGACCGCATGAAGGCCGAGCGCCTTGCCGAGGCCGAGCGGCTGCGCGCCCGCGGCCGCGAGGCCGCCCAGCGCATCCGGGCGCGTGCGGACCGCGAGGTGATTGAAATCGTCGCCGAGGCGCAGAAGGAATCGGAGATCCTGCGTGGCGAGGGCGATGCCGAGCGCAGCGCCATCTATGCCGACGCCTACCAGCGCGATCCGTCGTTCTTCGATTTCTACCGCTCGATGAGCGCTTATGGCACCGCACTGGACAATACCGGCACCACGATGCTGTTGTCGCCGGACTCCGAGTTCTTCCGGTTCTTCCGCGATCCTCAGGGGGGCGGGGCGACATCGCCGGCAAAGCCTCCGGCGCAAGCGCCGGCGGCGACAGGAACCGCCGTCCCTACGGCGCCGGCCCAGCAATAGGCCGGTGCAGGACTTCCTGACCGCCATTGGCCTCGTCCTCGTCGTGGAGGGCGTGGTCTATGGCGGGTTGCCGGGCCTGGCGCGGCGGTTGGCCACGGAAGTGCTGTCGATGCCGGAAAGCGCGCTGCGCATCGCCGGTCTCGCCGCGGTGGCCGTGGGCGTCGGGATCGTGTGGCTGGCGCGCGGCTGAACCGAACTGCCGGCTGGACGCACGGCGATACCCGATGCAAGCTCGCGCAGTCGCAAACGCGCCGCATTCTTCGCCAACATGGCGCCAAGCGGATTGCGCCGAATTTCGAGAACGCCGGGAGGCATGCAATGACCAGAGGAACTTTTCTGCGCGGCGCCAGGGTGACGCTGGCCGCGGCTGTGGCCGTCACGATGGTCGGCGCCCTGTCCGTTCCGGCCTTCGCGGCAGCGACGCCGCCGACCGACGGCCCGGCCTCCGTGGCGGACCTTGCCGAAAAGCTGCTCGGCGCGGTCGTCAACATCTCGACCTCGCAGACCGTCAAGGGAACCGAAGGCCCCGGCGCTGTGCCGATGCCGCAACTGCCGGAGGGTTCGCCCTTCCAGGATTTCTTCGACGACTTCTTCAAGGATCGCGGCGGCGACAATGACGGCGCCGGCCAGAAGGTGCAGTCTCTCGGTTCCGGCTTCGTCATCGATGCGCAGGAAGGCATCGTGGTGACCAACAACCACGTCATCGCCGACGCCGACGACATCGAGGTCAATTTTTCGGACGGAATCACCCTGAAGGCCAAGCTGATCGGCACCGACACCAAGACCGACATCGCGGTGCTGAAGGTCGATCCCAAGGGCCACAAGCTGACCGCCGTGAAATTCGGCGATTCCAACAAGATGCGCATCGGCGATTGGGTAATGGCGATCGGCAACCCGTTCGGCCTCGGCGGTACCGTGACGGTCGGCATCATCTCGGCGCGCAACCGCGACATCAATTCCGGCCCGTATGACGATTTCATCCAGACCGACGCGGCCATCAATCGGGGCAATTCCGGCGGACCGCTGTTTAACATGGACGGCGAGGTGATCGGCATCAACACCGCCATCATCTCGCCCTCCGGCGGCTCGATCGGCATCGGCTTTTCGATCCCCGCGCAGATGGCCGAAGGCGTCGTCGACCAGTTGCGCCAGTATGGCGAGACGCGCCGCGGCTGGCTCGGCGTGCGCATCCAGCCGGTGACCGACGACATCGCCGAAAGCCTCGGCATGGACACGCCCAAGGGCGCACTGGTCGCCGGCATCATCAAGGGCGGTCCGGTCGACAAGGGGCAGATCCAGCCCGGCGACGTGGTCCTCAAGTTCGACGGCAAGGATATTCACGAGATGCGCGACCTGCCGCGCGTCGTCGCCGAAAGCCCGGTCGGCAAGGCCGTCGATGTCCTGCTTGTGCGCAAGGGTAAGGAAATGACCGTTCAGGTGACGCTCGGCCGCCTCGAGGACGGCGAGAAGATCGCCGGCAACGAGGACGCCGGCGGCCAGGACGAGGGCAATCGCGGCGGCGACGAGCAGGCGCCTGTCGCGACCGCGTCGGTGCTCGGCATGACCGTCGGCGAACTGAACGACGACACCCGCAAGAAATTCGGCATCGCCGCAGATGTGAGCGGCGTGGTGATCACCGACGTCGCCAAGGATTCGGCTGCCGCCGAACGCGGCATACAGGCCGGCGAGGTCATCACCGAGATCGCGCAGGAATCTGTCGCTTCGCCCAAGGACGTGATGGACCGCATCGCCGCCCTGAAGGACCAGGGCCGCAAGAACGCGCTCCTGATGCTGGCCTCCAAGTCCGGCGAACTGCGCTTCGTCACGGTGAGGATGGACTGAGCCTTTCGGGTTCTTCCCATCGTTTGCGTTATCCCGGAAGTTGTCCGAAGCGACGCGAAGGACGGCTTCCGGGATCCATTCCGGAGCATTGAAAAGATGCGGAATGGAGTCCGGCTCCGCCCTCGCTCCGCTCGGTTGGCCGGAATAAAGTCTAGGTGTTATGCAGTCAGCCAATCCGCGCGGCGCAGCGCGTAGAACACGTGCCGTTTCAGGTGCGGGTGGCTGCCGGGGATGCCCGGATGGTCGAAGTCGCGCGCGGTGTCGGCGGTCATGCCGATCCGCTCCATGACGGCGGTCGAACGGCGATTGTCCTTGACCGCGAAGGAGACGATTTCGGCTGCGCCGAGGGTCCGGAAGCCGTAGTCCAGCCATGCTCGGGCCGCTTCGGCCACATAGCCGTTGCCCCAGAACTCGGGTGCCAGCCGCCAGCCGATCTCGATCGTGCCTTGCGGCAGGAAGGGCAGGTGGTCGGATCCGTGCAGGCCCACGAAGCCGATGCATGCGCCGGTGGCGGCGATTTCGGCGGCTGTCCAGCCGAAGCCGTCGCGCTCGATGTCGGCGCGGAATTCATCGAGCTTGTCGTCCGCCTCCGCGCGGCTGCGCCGGAACGGAAAGAACTCCATCACCCGCTCGTTGCTATTGATGCGATGGAACAGGGCGCGGTCCCGCTCTTCCCAGTTGCGCAGGATCAGCCGTTCTGTGCGGATCGGGGTCATTGCGCGAATTCGTCCCGGCTGTAGCCTTGCAGGTAGAGCAGGGCGGTCAGGTCGGCATGGTCGATGCGCGCCTTCGCCTCGGCCGCCACGGCCGGCTTGGCATGGAGGGCGACACCGGTGCCGGCGAGCCTGATCATGTCGAGGTCGTTGGCGCCGTCGCCCACCGCGATCGCGTCGGCGGGCGTCAGGCCGAGCCGGGCGGAAATCTCCGTGAGCGCGTCTGCCTTCGCGACCCGGCCGAGGATCGGCTCCGCCACCTCGCCGGCCAGCCGCCCGTCGGCGTCGATCAGCCGGTTGGCGCGATTCTCATGGAAGCCGAGCTTTTCCCCGATCCGGCTGGTGAAGACATCGAAGCCGCCCGATACCAGAGCCGTGTAGCCGCCATGCGCGCGCATCGTCTGCACCAGCGCCCGCGCGCCGGAGGCAAGCGTGATGCGGTTGGCGACGATGCGGTCGATCACCGCCAGGTCGAGATTCTTGAGCAGGGCGACGCGCTCGCGCAGGGCCGGCTCGAAGGCGATTTCGCCGCGCATGGCGCGTGCGGTGATCGCCGCGACATGCGCCTTCAGCCCCACCTCGTCGGCCAGTTCGTCGATGCATTCCTGGTCGATCATGGTGGAATCCATGTCGGCGATGAGGATGGCCTTCCTGCGTCCGGCCTCTTGTTGCACAACGATGTCGACGGGCTCCGAGCCGAGGGCATTGCGCAGGAGTTGTTCCGCTTCCGGCTTTCCCAAGCCTTCTGGCAGGGAGAGGTCGCAGGCGACATCCTGCGAAAGCCATCGCAAGGCGCTTGCGCCGACGGCCTCGAAAGCCATATTCGCAAGCGACGGCGTCAGCAGGCGCTGCGCAGGATGAGAGACGAGGGTGGCGACCAGCGGCATGGTGACTTCCGGAACGCAGGATGAAGGGCGCATCAGCAACGCCGTCCTGATAGCCGGGCCGACCGCTAGCGGCAAGTCGGCGCTGGCCCTCGACATCGCCGAGCGGATCGGCGGCGTGATCGTCAATGCCGATTCCATGCAGGGCTACCAGATCCTCGACGTGCTGACGGCGCGGCCGGCCACCTCCGACATGGCGCGTGTTCCGCATTTCCTCTACGGGCATGTCCATCCCTCGACGCCCTATTCGACAGGCTTATGGCTGCGCGACGTGAGCCGGCTTGCGAGTGAGGGGGCGCTTGCGGCGCGGCCTGCCGTTTTCGTCGGCGGCACCGGGCTCTATTTCCGCGCTATCGTCGAAGGCATTTCCGAAATGCCCGACATCCCCGCCGATGTCAGGCTGCATTGGCGCGAACAACTGGAAGTGCGTGGTCCGGGGGCTCTCCACCAATTGCTGCGGCGCGACGACCCAGCCGCCGCGGCGCGTTTGAAACCGGGCGACGGTCAGCGCATCGTCCGCGCGCTCGAAGTCCTAGAGGCGTCGGGCCAATCCATCCTGCACTGGCAGGATACGCGTTCGACCCCGTTGATCGATAGCGCCAGCGCGCGTTTCCTCGTCGTCGAACCGGAAAGAGAGGCGCTGAAAGCCCGTATCGATGAGCGTTTCGACTCCATGATCGAGCGCGGCGCCTTGGAGGAAGTCAGGACGCTCGACGCATTGGCGCTGGATCCCGCCCTTCCCGCCATGAAGGCGATCGGTGTGCCCGAATTGCGCGCCGCGCTCGCCGATGAAATCGGATTCACCGAGGCGATCGACCGCGCCAAGACAGCTACCCGACAGTATGCCAAGCGGCAGGGCACCTGGTTCCGCCACCAACTCGGGGCCGAGTGGAAGCGCGTGAGTGCCGATGGAGTGGGGCAAACCATTTTTTGATTTGCAGTCCGGTTCGCTTCCGTTAGGTAGGCTGCGCGAGGAATTTCACGCACAGGTTGTCGTGGTTAACCGCTCGTAAGGTCCTTGGTGGCATAACGGGCAAGTCGATTTCGCGGGCGGCAGATGCGATTCCACAAGGCCGAGTCGGCCTTTTTCGTTTTCATATTCGTGATCCTGGCCGCCGGCCTGGTGATTTTGCACGCCTATGATTTTCTACATACATCGGCCGGCGTCGCCACGCTTCACGAAGAGCGCGCGGCCAATATACGCTATCTGGGCAAACTGCTTTTCGCGACGGGGGTGCTGCTCGCCACCGCCCTGTTCTTCGGCATCTTCTTCATCTATCCGCTTATTCGCCGGCAGGTGAAGGAGGAGGGCAAGCTCAGGGCCATGACCCAGTCATTGTCGGCCCGCTCCGAGACGCTGGAGCATGCCGCGTTGACCGACGGCCTGACGGGCATGCACAACCGGCGCTATTTCGACGACGCCCTGAAGGAATACCTCGCGGAGTTCCGCCGTGTCGGCAAGCCCGTCGGGCTGATGATCCTCGACCTCGACCATTTCAAGCAGGTCAACGACACGCATGGCCATGACGTCGGCGACGAGGTGCTGCGGGCCGTTTCCAAATGCCTCAAGGACATGACCCGTTATCACGACGTGGTGGCGCGGCTCGGCGGTGAGGAATTCGCGGTCGTCACGCCGAACATGGATGCCGACATGCTGTCACGGTTCGCCGAGCGCATCCGCAGGGAGATTGCCGCGATGGCGGTCATGACCGGCAATGTCCGGCTCAAGATCACCGCCAGCGTCGGACTGGCCGTCTGGGACCGCAGGGAAACGGCCGAGGACTTTTATCGCCGCGCCGACAGGCAGCTCTACGAGGCGAAGCGCCAGGGCCGCAACCGGGTCTGCGCGTAAGCGACCAACGGTCTGACGGTTGCAACGGGCGAAGGAAAGGCGGCAGCGCCGGCTTATTCGTTTTGCGGGCGCATGCCGAAGGTGGCGGGTTTCAACCCGTAGCGAAGGTCGAAATCCTCGCTCGGCGGCCGCGGCGCCGGCGCCTTGCGATAATCGGGGTCGCCGGCCTGGCGGGCGGTGTCGACCTGTTCGGCAAAGACCATGCCTTGCTGCGGCCTCGGCACGTTGCGCAAACGCTCCACGATTGCCGCGAGATCGACCTCCTGGTCAGTACCTTCGACAAATGTTTCGCCGGCATGTTTGCCGGAGCCGGGCAGCAGAGCGGCGTCGAGTTTCTCGAATTTGAGGCGCATGGTGGTGGCCACGCCTTCACCGAAGGCGATCGCCTCCCGCTGGCCCATCGACGACAGGAAGGAGAGCGTCGAGGCCGATGAATCGGCGATGGCCGAGCGGACGATCGCCTGGTCCTGCTCGTTGGCCAACCGCATCGCGAACACGGTCGAGCATTGCGACAGGATGGTGGGGTCGAGCTCGCCGGGACGCTGGGTGACGACACCGAGATAGCAGCCGTATTTGCGTCCTTCCTTGGCGATGCGCGACAGCGCATGCCGGGTCGGCGCGAAGCCGAGCCTGGCGTCGGCCGGCATGTAGCGGTGGGCTTCCTCGCACAGGAGCAGAAGCTTGAGCCGTCCCTCGCTCCACAGCGCAAGGTCGAAGGCCAGGCGCGCCAGCACCGAGCAGACGGCGTTCACCACTTCGGACGGCAGGCCGGCCATCTCGAAGCAGGTGACCGGTCGTCCATTATGCGGGACACGGAAGATGTTTCCTACCGTCTCGTGGATGGTGTCTTCGATCAGCCGCGAATTGAACATGAACCGGTAGCGCGGGTCGGCCGCCGCCGATTCGATGCGGGTCTTGAGCGATTTCAGCGCCGGCCGGTCGCCTTTGGCATCCAGCAGGCCCATGCGCTCGTCGATCTGCTTGACGAGGTCGGCGATCCGGTACGGCACCGGCGTGTCGGCGGTGACGGCGTCGCCGCCGCCGCGGCGCAGGACCCCGCCGGAAGCGGGATTGCGGTAGAGGCTCTTGGCGCTTGCGATGAGGTCGCGCAGCATGTCGACTTCTTCGGGCTCCTGTTCGCGGCCGCGGAACAGGACTTCCGCGAATTCCTCCAGCCTGAATATCCAGAACGGAAGGTCGAGCGTGGAGGCGTCGATCCTTACGCTGTGCTCGGGAAGCGAGGCCGCGAACTCATTGTGCGGATCGAGGATCAGCACCCTGAGATCGGGACGCGCCACGATCGCCTTGCGCAAGAGAAGCGAGACGGCCGTCGATTTGCCGACGCCCGTCGTGCCGACGACCGCGAAATGGCGCGCCAGCGTGTCGTCGATGGCGATGTTGGCGGCGATCTCTTCGTCCTGCGACAGCGACCCCACGGTGATGCTCCGCCGCCCCGCAAGGTCATAGACGGCCTGCAGGTCCCGGGAGCGGATGCGATGGGCGATGGCGCCGATATGCGGATAGTTCGTGATACCGCGGTCGAACGTCGGTTTCTGCCCGGCTTCGGGCGCATCACGCACCTCGCCGACGAGCTCGACCTTGACCTCGATGAGGTTGCCGCCGGCCTCGCTCCAGGCGTGGTCGGTCTTGCCGATCGCATAAACCAGACCGACCGTGCGCGTCGTGCCGAGATTGATGGAGATCATGCGTCCGACGCGCCAGTGGCTGGTCGAAACGCCCTCCAGTTCGTCGGCGTAGGCGCTGATGATCGCCCGCGATCCGTCGCAATGCACGACATTGCCAAGGATGCGCCGGTCGTTCTGGCTTGCGTCACGGCGCTCCTGTGACGTCGCTTCGCCTCCGGAAGCTTCACGCTCGACAAACATCGGCAAATCGGTCCCCACGTCCGCTAGGAAGGAAAGACTAGCGCTGCGCGGTTAAGGCCGCGTGTGGCGGCATGGTGTAGAGGCAATTAAGCAATTGTACGGGACTCGACAGAAAGGGCGACGTTCAGTGACGTCGCCCGCTTGCGTCGGTCTGCGCTTGTCTCAGTTCTTGTGGTGCACCTTCTGCAAGCCGTACACCGGCGTCGCGATCCCTTCCTGCCGGGCCTTCAGCTGCAGGGACAGATACTGCGAATAATGTCGCGACTGATGCAGGTTGCCGCCGTGGAACCACAGCGCCTCCTGCTGCGTCGGCTTCCACATGTTGCGCTGCTCGCCTTCCCAGGGGCCGGGGTCCTTGGTGGTGTTCGAGCCGAGACCCCAGACCTTGCCGACCTTGTCCGCGACGCCCTGGCTTATCAGATCGGCCGCCCAGCCGTTCATCGAGCCGTAGCCCGTGGCATAGACGATGAGATCGGCGGGAAGCTCGGTGCCGTCGACGAATTTCACGCCGGTCTCGGTCAGTTCCTGAATGCCAGCGCCCTTGCCGCTTTTCAGCTTGATCGAGCCGTCGATGACGAGATCGCAGGCGCCGACGTCGATATAGTAGCCGGACCCACGCCGCAGGTATTTCATGAACAGGCCCGAGCCGTCGTCGCCCCAGTCGTGCATGAAGCCTACCTTTTCGAGCGCCTCGTAGAAATCCTTATCGCGCTCGCGCATCTGCTCATAGAGCGGGATCTGGAACTCGTGCATGATTTTGTAGGGCAGGGAGGCGAAGATCAGGTCCGCCTTGCGGGTAGTGACGCCGTTCTCCACCGCCTGTTCTGAATAGAGCGCACCCAGCCCGATATCCATCAGCGTGTCGGACTTCACGATGTGGGTGGACGAGCGCTGCACCATGGTGACGTCGGCGCCGCCCTCCCACAGTGCCGCGCATATGTCGTGCGCGGAATTGTTCGAGCCGATGACGACGACCTTCTTGCCGCGATAGGTCTCTGGTCCGGGATGGGTCGAGGAATGCTGTTGCTCGCCCTTGAAGATGTCCTGGCCCTTGAATTTCGGCACATTGGCCTTGCCCGACATGCCGGTGGCGAGAACCAGCTGCTTCGGCTTCAGCGTGATTTCCTTGCCGTCGCGCTCGACGACGACAATCCATTCGCCGGCCTTTTCGTCGTACTTCGCGGATTTGGCTGTGGTGGAGGACCAGTAGTTCAGCTCCATCACCTTCGTGTACATCTCCAGCCAGTCGCCGATCTTGTCCTTCGGCGCGAAGACCGGCCAGTTCTTCGGGAAATCGATATAGGGCAGGTGATCGTACCAGACGGGGTCGTGCAGACAGAGCGACTTGTAGCGCTTGCGCCAGGAATCGCCGGCACGGCCGTTCTTCTCCACGATAATGGTGGGAACCCCGAGTTGCTTGAGCCGCGCGCCGAGCGCGATGCCGCCCTGGCCGCCGCCGATGATGACGGTGTAGGGCTGCCTGGAGAAGCCGAGTTCGGTGACTTCCTCCTCGCGCTCTTCCTTCCAGCTCTTGCGATCCTTGCCGTGGCCGTGCTTGGCGCCCTTCGGGCGCGTGTAGCCTGCCTTCTCCTCATGTCCCTTCAGTTCGGCCATGGTGGTAAGCAGCGTCCATATCCTGCCGTTCTTCAGGCGGATATGGCCGAACCCGCGCGCCACGTTGGTCTCGAAGCTGATCCAGCCTTCGATCAGCGCGTCGTCGCCGGTCGCGTCCTCGCCTTCCGCGATGCGCCAGTGCGACGGTTTAACTGCGGACAGCTGGCTTTCCAGCATCGCGCGGATCTGGTCCTTGCCCTCCATCGTCTTGATGTTCCAGGTGAAGGTGACGAGGTCTCGCCAGTAGCAGTCGTCCTGGAAGCAATCGACGGCCTTGTCGATGTCGCCGGCGCCGAGCGCTGTGCCGAACCGGTCGAGCAGATCGGTCAATTTCTTGCTGGGGGCTTTGTCGAGCATGAACATTCCTCCGTTTGATCCGCGCATGACCGGCATCTGGCGTCCGATCGCTGTCAGTATCGAAGGAAAGCGGACCTCGCGTCACTCTGCCAATTAGTTTTGTGCGATTTCAATATGTTGGCATGAATCCGGGTCGAACCTGCGCGGACAGGTTGGCCCGTGACGCTCGCGCCACGGGCCTGGGGAGGCTGCGTCAGATCGAGTTCGACTTCATCTGGTCGGCGATGTACTCGGCTTGCCGGATCGCCAGCGACACGATGGTCAGCGTCGGGTTCTCCGCCGCGCCCGAGGTGAACTGGCTGCCGTCCGATACGAACAGGTTCTTGATGTCGTGCGTCTGGCCATGCCTGTTGACGACGCCGTCTTCCGGCTTCTCGCTCATGCGGTTGGTGCCGAGGTTGTGCGTCGACGGATAGGGCGGCGTTGGGAACACGCGCGTCGCGCCCACCGCGTCGTAAAGGGCCGCGCTTTGCTTGTAGGCATGGTTGCGCATGGCCTCGTCGTTGGGGTGATCGTCGAAATTGACGTTGGCCACCGGCATGCCGTGCTCGTCCTTAACGTCCTTGTTGAGGGTGATGCGGTTATCCTCGCGCGCCATGTCCTCGCCGACGATCCAAAGGCCGGCCATATGGTCGTAGTGGTCGAGCGCGGTGGTGAAGGAACGCCCCCAGGCGCCCGGATCGAGGAAGGCGGCCATGAAGGGCAGGCCGAGCGACAGCGTCTCCAGTTCGTAGCCGCCGGCGAAGCCGCGCGCGGTATCGTGCCGCGCCTCGTCGCGGATGATGCCGGCCATTGTCGTGCCGCGATACATGTGCACCGGCTTGTCGAAGATGGCGTAGACGGAGCCGGTCGTGTGGCGCATGTAGTTCCGGCCCACCTGGCCGGAGGAGTTGGCCAGCCCGTCCGGGAATTTCGAGGATTCGGAATTGAGAAGCAGGCGCGGGCTTTCGATGGAGTTGCCGGCGACGGCCACGATGCGCGCCTTCTGCTCCTGCATCTTGCCGTCCTTGTCGGCATAGACCACGCCCGTCACCTTGCCCGACGCGTCATGGTTGATCTTGATGACCATCGCGTTCGGCCGGACTTCCATGTGGCCGGTTTCCTCGCCCTTGGGGATTTCCGTATAGAGCGTCGACCACTTGGCGCCCCACTTGCAGCCCTGGAAGCAGAAGCCGGTCTGCTGGCACGACATGCGGTCGTCGCGCTCGACCGAGTTGATAGCCATGTTGCCGGTGTGGCATTCCTTGTAGCCGAGCTTGTCTGCGCCGGCCTTCATCACCTTGAAGTTGTTGTTGCCGGGCAGGCGCGGCCAGCCGTTGGTGCTGGTGACGCCCATCTTGGCTTCGGCCTTGGTGTAATAGGGCTCCATTTCCTGAAGGGTGATCGGCCAGTCGAGCAGGTTGGCGCCGTCGATCTTGCCGTAATGCGTCAGCGTCTTGAACTCGTGCTCCTGGAAGCGCAGCGAGGCGCCGGCCCAGTGTGTTGTCGAGCCGCCGACCGCCTTGACGATCCAGGCCGGCAGGTTCGGAAAATCCTTGTGGACGCGCCAGGACCCGGAGGTGGTGCGCATGTCCTTCCAGGCGAGTTGGCCGAAGGAGTCCCATTCGTCGTTGATGAAATCCTCGTATTCGTGCCGGCCGCCGGCCTCGAGGATGACGACGTCGATGCCCTTTTGCGCCAGCTCGTTGCCGAGCGTGCCGCCGCCGGCGCCTGAGCCGATGATGACGACGACGCTGTCGTCCTTGAGATCAAAGGTCTTTGCCATGGTTTCCTCCCATGAGAATGGTGTGCTGAGCAGTTCGCGGATGGCCTAGAGCCATTCGATGTCGTCAAACCCGCGCTGGATGTAGCCGCCCTTGGAGTAGGACTCGCCCTCGTAGCCGAAGACCGGCCACAGCTCCTTCTGGTTGTAGAGGCCGACGACGAGGCCGCCACGCACCGCTTGGAAGAACGGCGTGTCCTCGATTTGCTTGAGCAGCGCCACGCGTTGGTCCTCCCAGCCGAGTCCCGAATAGCCGCCGGGACCGGCCTTGGCGTCGAGATCGGCGATTCCGTTCTCGATCAGGTCCTTGTGGGCAGGGTCTTTCGCCGCCGCCTCATCATGGCTCTTGACCGCGATGGCGTAGTATTTGTCGGCGACCTGATCGTGCGGATAGATGTCGCGCGCCACCTGGATCAGCGTCTTGACCGTCTCGGGCCTGAGGGCGGATGCTTCCAGCCCCCAGGCATGTTCCGGGCTGATGACCGCACTTCCGGAGATGATGAGCAGCGCTCCCGCGCCGCCGCGCCTGAGCAGTTCACGACGCGAAAGTCCCGGCTTTCCGTCATAGATCGTGACCATGGATTTCCTCCTTTGCTGGCTGAAGCGCCGGACGGCGCTGTTGCTGGCGTCGTGCCCGCCGGCACGCGCACTCCTCCTATTTGAAACGGCCGTGGCGCTGCAGGACCTCGATCTTGTAACCGTCGGGATCCTCGACGAAGAAGAACCGTGCGAGCAGAGTGCCGTCGCGGTTGAATTCGACGATCTTCCTCGGATTGAAGCCGAGCGCCCCGATGCGGTCGTGCTCGCTGTCGAGGTCGGCCACCGAAAAGGCGAGATGGCCGTAGCCATCGCCGGGCGCATATGGCTCCTCGCGGCCCTTGTTGACGGTGAGTTCGAGCTCGAATTCGCTTTCGGCATTGCTCATGTAGACGAGCGTGAAGGTCTCGAAATCGAGCCGCTCGGCGATCTCCAACCCGAAGGCCTGACGATAGAAATCGACGGAACGGGTCTCGTCGAGAACCCGGATCATGGAATGAATTGCCTTTGCCAATCGCCGTCTCCGTTCCAATCGATAGTCCGGATTATGCGGCAGCCGCCAGGCGGGTGGTGGCAGCCCGTTACCACGCCCTCGAAAGCGCGGCTTTGGCACGAAAGTGCGATTGTGCGGCGGTGCTTTTGGCATAACAATGCGAAGACAAGCTGCCGCTCGTGCGCATCGCGGCGGTGACAAAGCAGGCGGAGGAAGGTCATGTGCAGGGTTTTCGCCGGACAGGATCCGGAAGGCTACCGGCAGATCAACAGGTCGATCCGCATTGCCGGCCACTCGACCAGCATCCAGCTCGAGGCGACGTTCTGGCTCCTTCTCGACGAGATCGCTGCGAGCCAGAACCTCAGCACGCCGAAATTCATCTCCAAGCTTTATGACGAGGCGATCGAGATCAATGGCGAGATTCCGAACTTCGCCTCGATGCTGCGCACCACCTGCGCGCTCTATCTGCGCGGCCATCGCCCGTCCGATGCCGAGGTCGAACTCGACCGGGATATTGCCGAGCGGCGGCCGGCGATTTTAGTGCATTGACAGCGCGGCGACTTCGTCCTTATTGTCCGCGCCCATGAACTCGGCACTCATTCTCGTAGTAGGAACGCGCGTGGGCAAGGCGGTGTAACCGCCGGGCGAAATCCTCCCATGCGCGACAGACAGGCTCCCTCGGGGGCCTTTTTTATTGCCCGAGACAGGACTAAACGACCAGCAAGCGCTTACAGAAGCCAGGGAAGACGGAACGGACCGATGAGCAACGGACAGAACGAGCGACGTGAAATGTCAGGTGCCGAGATTGTGGTGCAGGCGCTGATCGACAACGGCGTCAAGCACCTTTTCGGCTATCCGGGCGGCGCCGTCCTTCCGATCTACGACGAACTCTTCCAGCAGGACGAGATCGAGCACATCCTCGTTCGCCACGAGCAGGGCGCCGGCCATGCGGCCGAAGGCTATGCCCGCTCCACCGGCAAGGCCGGCGTCATGTTGGTGACTTCAGGTCCGGGCGCCACCAATGCGGTGACGGCGCTGCAGGACGCGCTGATGGATTCCATCCCGCTGGTCTGCCTCACCGGCCAGGTGCCGACGACGCTGATCGGTTCCGACGCCTTTCAGGAATGCGACACGGTCGGCATCACGCGCCCCTGCACCAAGCACAACTGGCTGGTGAAGGACCCCAACGACCTCGCCGCCACCATCCATGAGGCGTTCCACGTCGCGACGACTGGCCGGCCCGGTCCGGTCGTGGTCGATATCCCGAAGGACGTGCAGTTCGCCAAGGGCACCTACGTGCCGCCGCAGATCGCGCCGCGCATGAGCTATCAGCCGAAAGTCCAGGGCGATCTCGAAAAGATCAAGGCGGCTGTCGCGCTGATGGCGTCGGCGAAGAAACCTATCCTCTACACCGGCGGCGGCGTCGTGAATGCCGGGCCGGAAGCAAGCCACCTGCTGCGCGAGCTGGTCGATCTCACCGGCTTTCCGATCACCTCGACGCTGATGGGGCTGGGCGCTTATCCGGCGAGCGGCAGGAACTGGCTGGGCATGCTCGGCATGCACGGCTCCTACGAAGCCAACATGGCCATGCACGATTGCGACGTGATGGTGTGCATCGGCGCGCGCTTCGATGACCGCATCACCGGTCGCCTCGACGCCTTCGCGCCGAATTCGAAGAAGATCCATGTCGACATCGACGCATCCTCGATCAACAAGAACGTGCGCGTCGACCTCGGCATCATCGGCGATTGCGGGCTGGTGCTGGAGGATATGGTCAGGCTGTGGCGGGCGACGACGAAGGCCGACAAGAAGGCGCTTTATCCCTGGTGGGAGCAGATCGCCAGATGGCGCGCCCGCGATTCCTTCGCCTACAAGCAGAATCCCGATGTCATCATGCCGCAATACGCCATCCAGCGGCTCTACGAGCTGACCAAGGACCGCGACACCTATATCACCACCGAGGTCGGTCAGCACCAGATGTGGGCCGCCCAGCTCTACGGCTTCGAGAAGCCGAACCGCTGGATGACCTCGGGCGGGCTCGGCACGATGGGCTACGGCCTGCCCGCGGCCTTGGGTGTGCAGATCGCGCATCGCGATGCGCTGGTCGTCGACATCGCCGGCGACGCCTCGGTGCAGATGACGATGCAGGAAATGTCCGCCGCCGTGCAGTACGAGGCGCCGATCAAGATCTTCATCCTCAACAACCAATACATGGGCATGGTGCGCCAATGGCAGCAACTGCTGCACGGCAACCGCTTGTCGCATTCCTACACCGAGGCGATGCCCGATTTCGTCAAGCTGGCCGAGGCCTATGGCGGCCACGGCATCCGCTGCGACAAGCCGGATGATCTGGACGACGCGATCAACGAGATGATCTCGGTGAAGAAGCCGGTGCTGTTCGACTGCCGCGTGGCGAACCTCGCCAACTGCTTCCCGATGATCCCCTCGGGCAAGGCCCACAACGAGATGCTGCTGCCCGACGAGGCGACAGACGAAGCGGTGGCGAACGCCATCGACGCCAAGGGGCGGGAGCTTGTCTAGGCGGACAGTAGCAGCCGGACAGTGCTGCATGGAAACGAAGAAGATTCCGGAACTCAGGATCGAGAGTCAGAGATGAACCCCCACCTTCAACCCACCGGCTCCGCCTATTTCATCGCCAAGGAAACCCAGGTGCCCGAGAGGCACACGCTTTCGGTGCTGGTCGACAACGAGCCGGGCGTGCTGGCCCGTGTCATCGGCCTGTTCTCCGGGCGCGGCTACAACATCGAGAGCCTCACGGTCTCCGAGACCGAGCACGAAAAACACCTGTCGCGCATCACCATCGTCACCAGCGGGACCTCGCACGTGCTGGAGCAGATCAAGCATCAGCTCGAGCGCATCGTGCCGGTCCATGGTGTCGTCGATCTCACCGTCAGGGCCGGGGAATTGGGGCAGGAGCGGCCGCTGGAGCGGGAGCTTGCGCTGGTCAAGGTGGCCGGCACCGGCGACAACCGTGTCGAGGCGCTGCGCCTCGCCGACGCCTTCCGCGCCAGCGTCATCGACGCCAACACCGAGCACTTCATCTTCGAGATCACCGGCAAGGGCTCGAAGGTCGACCAGTTCATCGCCATCATGCGCCCGCTCGGCCTTGTCGAAATCTGCCGCACCGGCGTGGCCGCCATGAACCGTGGGCCGGAAAGCATGTAGGGGGCGGCACCTTCCTTCGGTATGGAGGGGATATTCCCAACTTTCCGCGGGCGTGGTCTCCAACGACATTCATACGGTGTTGGCATAAGCGTCTGGTCCGCAAGGCGACGAGCGGTCGCGGTTTCCTGACGCTGGAGGCCGGCATAATCAACCGGACGGCACTCCATGTCCCTCGACGTCTTCCTCGCGCTGCTGGCCTACGCCTTCGTGACCTCGATCACGCCGGGGCCGAACAATTTCATGCTGCTGAGTTCCGGCGTGAATTTCGGCTTTGTCCGCACGGTGCCGCACATGCTGGGCATCGCCATCGGGTTTCTGGTTTTGTTGCTGGCGGTCGGCTTCGGGCTCGGCGCGGTGCTGACGGCGTTCCCGGCCCTGCACACGGCGCTCAAGGTCGCGGGAAGCGCCTACCTGCTTTATCTGGCCTGGAAGATCGCCACGTCGCGCTCGATGAGCGGCAAAAGCGAGGCGGGTGCGCAGCCTTTGCGCTTCATCGACGCCGCCGCCTTCCAGTGGGTCAACCCGAAAGCCTGGGTGATGGCTGTCACCGCCATGGCCGTCTACACGGACCCGGCGCGGCCGTTCCTGTCGGTCGTGCTGATCGCCGTCGCCTTCGCGCTGGTCAACCTGCCGAGCGTGTCGACCTGGGCCGGCTTCGGTACGGCGCTGCGCGGTTTCCTGTCCGATCCGGTCCGGCTGAAATGGTTCAACATCGCCATGGGCCTGCTGCTGGCGGCGACGCTGTGGCCGATGCTGCGCTGACGGTTGGTTCTTGAACCGCGAAGGCCGTCGCCGTAGTTTTCCGGCATGGCGCACGACCACAATCACGAGCACGACAACGATCTCGATCCTTTCGCCGCGCGGGTGCGGGCGTTGGAGACCATCCTGACCCGCAAGGGACTGATCGATCCTGCTGCCGTCGACGCCATCGTCGATACCTACGAGACCAGGGTGGGGCCGAGAAACGGCGCGCTGGTCGTGGCGAAAGCCTGGAGCGATCCGACCTTCGCCGACTGGCTGAAGCGCGACGCGACGGCTGCCATCGCATCTCTCGGCTTCACCGGCCGGCAGGGCGAGCACATGCAGGCGGTCTTCAACACGCCCGACACCCACAATCTCGTCGTCTGCACGCTGTGCTCCTGCTATCCGTGGTCGGTGCTCGGCCTGCCGCCGGTCTGGTACAAGGCGCCGCCCTATCGCAGCCGGGCCGTCATCGACCCGCGCGGCGTTCTTGAGGAATTCGGTCTGAGACTCCCCGCGGAAACGAAAATCCGCGTGTGGGATTCGACCGCCGAGCTTCGTTACCTGGTCGTTCCCCTGCGTCCCGAAGGCACGGAGGGGCTACCCGAAGAGCGGCTGGCCGACCTCGTCACGCGCGATTCCATGATCGGCGCCGGGCTGGCGAGGCAGCCGGCATGAACGGGCCGCAGGACCTCGGCGGCCAGATGGGTTTCGGGCCGGTCGCGCCTGAAATGGACGAACCATATTTCCATGCCGAATGGGAAAAGCGGGCGCTGGGCGTGACGCTGGCAACCGGCGGGTTCGGCGCCTGGAACATCGACGAAAGCCGCCATGCGCGGGAATCGCTGCATCCGGCCATCTACTATGCGGCCACCTACTATGAGATATGGATCCGCGCGCTGGAGATCCTGCTGAAGCGCCACGGCTTCCTCAGCGATGCGGACCTTGCGGCTGGCGAGGCCGTCGACGCCGCGGCGACGCCGAAGTGCGTGCTCAGGGCCGAAGACGTCGCGGCCACGCTCGCGAAAGGCGGTCCCTGCGACCGGCCGGTTGCCGGCGCGCCGCTGTTCAAGGCAGGCGACAGGGTGCGCGCGAGGAATTTCAACCCCACCGGCCACACGCGCCTGCCGCGCTATGCGCGGGGCAAATGCGGAACGGTCGAGCGCGTCCATGAGGGCTTCGTCTTTCCCGACACCAATGCGCACGGGAAGGGCGAAAATCCGCAGCGGGTCTATACCGTCGTCTTTTCAGGCGGCGAAATCTGGGGCGAGGGCGCCGATCCGACGCTCACGGTGTCGATCGACGCCTGGGAGAGTTATCTTGAAGCCGCCTGAGCCGGAAGGCGGCGTCCCGCCTGACCGGCCGGTCTTCAGCGAGCCGTGGCAGGCGCAGGCTTTCGCGCTGACCGTGGCGCTGCACGAGAAGGGGCTGTTCGCCTGGAGCGAATGGGCCGAGGCGCTTTCGTCCGAGGTGAAGCGCCCCGGCGCCGCGCCTGACGGCAGCGACTACTATGAGCATTGGCTGGCCGCGCTCGAAAAACTGCTGGCAGACAGAGGTGTCGCGGCCCCGGCCGACGTGGCCGAGCTTGCCCGAGCGTGGCGCCGGGCCGCGCAGGCTACGCCGCATGGCAAGCCGATTCTTCTGGAGAACGATCCGGGCGTTCAATGCGTTGAGGATGTCCCCGGTGCCGAATGAGCGCCGGGCACCAGCCTGATATCGACAGCCAAGACAGGAGCCAATCCATGACCAAAGTCGCCGTTCTCGTCGGAAGCCTGCGCAAGGAATCCTTTAGCCGCAAGACCGCAAAGGCCCTGGCTAAACTCACGCCTGAGATGGATTTCGATTTCCTGGATATCGGCTCAGTCTCGTATTTTAATCAGGACCTGGAAGAACATCCGCCGGCGGACTGGGTGTCGTTCCGCGAGCGCATTGCGGCGGCGGATGCGGTGCTGTTCGTGACGGCCGAATACAACCGCTCTGTTCCCGGCGTCCTCAAGAACGCAGTCGACGTGGCCTCGCGGCCCTATGGCAAGGGTGCGCTGCTGGGCAAGCCGGCGGCGATCATATCGACCTCGATCGGCGCCATCGGCGGCTTCGGCGCCAACCATCATCTGCGCCAGTCTCTCGCCTTCCTCGACATCCCGACAATGGCGCAGCCGGAAGCCTATATCGGTAACACCGGAAGCCTGTTCGACGACGCCGGCAACCTCACCAACGATGCCACCCGTGACTTCCTGGCCAAGTTCGGCAAGGCGTTCGCGGCGTTCATCAAGAAAAGCACCTAAGCCGTCGACATCGCCATCTCTGGCCTTGTGAATAACACAACCATATTCAATGTTCTTGTTGTGTTCGGCATTTATGTATCGTATGCTGTTGTGGGATATAACAACTTTAAAGTGATTATACACGATGGTCCTGCACGTTAAGGATGTGGAAACCGATGATCTTGTTAGGCGTTTGGCTTCTGAACGCGGTATCGGCATCACTGAAGCCATCAAGGAGGCGGTGCAGGAAGCACTTCAGTCGGACCGTGAACGTCAGAGTCGCCGTGAAGCTGACTCTCTCGAAGAGCGATTGAAACCTTTGCTGGATCGACTGGACAGGCTTCCGAGGACCGGCTTGAGGGCAGATAAGGCATTCTTTGATGAACTTTGGGGCGAGGCGGCAGATTGATGCATATCGACGCTTCCGTCATCGTTGCGATCCTTGCGAATGAGCCTGATCGGCCTATCTGGATCGATCGCATGCGTACGCCCTACAAATCGACATCGCCGATATCCGTGTTGGAGGCGTCGATAGCCCTGAGTGGTCTAACGGGAAGTTGCATCGCTGCACTTGGTGAGGTTTCGCGATTTCTAGCGCTCGCTGGTATCGAGATATTACCCGTCGGTTCGGATGTCCTACCTGAGATGTGCGTGGCGAGGGACCGCTACGGCAAGGGTACCGGCCATCCGGCCAGGCTCAATCTGGGCGACTGTGTCTCCTACGCTATGGCGAAGAAGGCTGGCGTCCCACTTCTCTACAAGGGCAACGATTTCGCACAGACCGATCTGGCCTGAGCACTTCGCAATTGCCTTTGCCGCCCGAATCCGGTCACACGGTGCGATGGACTTTTCTCCGCAACAGGACGAGGTGCTGAAGGCGGTCGGCCGCTGGCTGAAGGAGGGGCGGCCGCAGGTGTTTCGGCTGTTCGGCTATGCCGGCACCGGCAAGACCACGCTAGCGCGCTACTTTGCCGAGCATGTCGACGGTCAGGTGCAGTTCGCCGCCTTCACCGGCAAGGCGGCGCAGGTGTTGCGCTCGAAGGGCGCCACCAACGCCCGCACCATCCATTCGCTGATCTACCGGCCGCGCGGCGAGGAGGCGATCGAGGACGAGACGACCGGCAAGACCTCCATCAACCCGACCTTCTCGCTCAACCGCCAAAGCCCGATCGCGCGCGCCGCCCTCGTCGTCATCGACGAATGTTCCATGGTGGACGAACAGCTCGGCCGCGACCTGATGAGTTTCGGCACGCCGATCCTGGTGCTTGGCGATCCGGGGCAGTTGCCGCCGATCTCGGGCGGCGGCTTCTTCACCGAACACGAGCCGGATTACCTGCTCACCGAAATCCATCGTCAGGCGCGCGACAATCCTATCATTCGGTTGGCGCTCGACGTGCGCGAGGGCAGGGAATTCATGCGCGGCGACTTCGGCACCGCCCAGGTCATCGGCCGCGAGGACGTGACGCAGGATCTTGTGCTCAAGGCCGATCAGGTGCTGGTCGGCACGAACCGCACCCGCCGCCGCTACAACCAGCGCCTGCGCGAGCTGAAAGGGTTTTCCGCCGACTATCCACAGGCGGGCGACAAGCTGGTCTGTCTCCGAAACGATCCCGCCAAGGGCCTGCTCAACGGCTCATTGTGGAAGGTCATGACCGCCTCGCGCGAGACGGTGAAGCCGGGCATCAACCTGCTGGTCTCGCCGGAGGAGGACGACCCGGACCGCGGCGTCGCCAAGATCAAGCTGTTGAAGGCCGCCTTCGAATCGCCGGAAGAGGAAATCTCCTGGCAGCAGAAGAAGCGCTTCGACGATTTCGACTACGGCTACGCACTCACCGTGCACAAGGCGCAGGGCTCGCAGTGGAACGACGTGGTGCTGTTCGACGAGAGTTTCGCCTTCAAGGACACGCGCCAGCGCTGGCTCTACACGGCCATTACGCGGGCCGCGGAACGGCTGACGGTGGTGCGGTGAGGGGTAGGCTGTCCTGGTTGGAGCTTCGGTAGAGCGGCGATGTTCCGGCATGGATTCCCGGGTCGCGTCCGTCGCTTCGCTCGGACTTGCCCGAGAATGACGAAGGTGGCGTTCGCGCCAATTTCAAATGTACTGGCGGTGAAGTATGCACGTTCGTCATCCTATTGCGGAGCAGGCCGAAGGCCGCTGCGGAGACCATAGGATCCATGCCTGAACGTTTCAGTATTTGACAAAACCCTCAAGCACACGGGAATGGCCCGCTACGGAAGACTCTCAGATCGAAAAACTCGTGCCGCAGCCGCAGGATGCCACCGCGTTGGGGTTCCTGATCTGGAATGACTGGCCCATCAGGTCGTCGACAAAGTCGATCACCGAGCCGCCCATATAGACCAGCGACAGATCGTCGATCAGCACGGTCGCGCCGTCCTTCTCGATAGCAATGTCGCCGTCATTGCGGTCGTCCACCAGGTCGAACGTGTAGGAAAAGCCCGAGCAGCCGCCGCCTTCGACAGCGACGCGCAACGCCGTCTTGCCGGGTTCACCGGCAACGATCTTCGCGATCCGCTTCGCGGCGGCGTCGGTCACTTCGACTTTCATGGCGGTCTTGGCGTCGGCACCCATGGGCGTCACCTTGCATTCGTTCGCCCCTGATAGGTATGAAGCTGCGGCGGTCCAGTCAATGGGACAGGCAAGCGGGATTGGGGGACAGGCAAGCGGGATGGGTCAGCGCCAACCGGAGAAACATGGCTGAGGAACGGCAGGAGAGGGCGGCTCTGGGCGACATCGGCTTCGGCTACCGCCCCCGTGCCGTCTATGCCAGCGACCCGGCGCGCTCACGCGGGCGACTGTGGAACGAGCCGGAGAGCCCAACCCGCACGCCCTTCCAGCGTGATCGGGACCGCATCGTCCACTCCACAGCCTTCCGCCGGCTGAAACACAAGACCCAGGTCTTCATCGCCCATGAGGGCGACCACTACCGCACGAGGCTGACCCACACGATCGAGGTGGCGCAGATCGCGCGCGCTCTGGCCCGCGCTTTGAAGGTCGACGAGGATCTGGCCGAGGCCGTCGCGCTCGTCCACGATTTCGGCCATACGCCGTTCGGCCATACCGGCGAGGATGCGCTCAACGAGAAGATGGCGGACTGGGGCGGTTTCGACCACAACGCACAGTCGCTGAGGATCGTCACGCGGCTTGAGCGGCGCTATGCCGAGTTCGACGGGCTGAACCTGACCTGGGAGACGCTGGAGGGGCTGGTCAAGCACAACGGCCCGCTGGTGGACGCCGCCGGCAACGGCCTGTGTGGATCCCTCCCGCAGGCGATACGCGACTACAACGAACTTCACGACCTCGAACCTTCCACCTTCGCCGGGATCGAGGCACAGTGCGCGGCCATCGCCGACGATATCGCCTACGACACGCACGACATCGACGACGGACTGCGCTCGGGCCTGCTGTCGCTCGACATGCTGGAAGCCTTGGCGCTGCCGGGCGGCGTGCTGAAAGGCGTGAGGGACCGCTACCCGGCGCTCGATCCCGTGCGCACGGGGCATGAGCTGATGCGCCGCCAGATCACCCTGATGGTCGAGGACGTGATCGCCCGCGCGCAGGAGAACCTGGCGCGCCTTCGCCCCGCAAGCGCCGACGAGGCGCGCCGGGCAGGCGAGACCGTCGTCGCCTTCTCGCCGCGCATGGCCGCTGCGGAGAAGGAACTGAAGAGCTTTCTCTACGGCCATCTCTACCGCCATCCCGACGTGATGGCCGTTCGAGCCGAGGCCGAAGGCGTGGTGAAGGACCTGTTCGACGCCTACTATGCCGCGCCGCGCGAAATGCCGGAAGGCTGGCGAGAGGGGCTGGACCGAGCCGAGCCGCGCATCAGGGCGCGCAGCGTCGCCGATTTCCTTGCCGGCATGACCGACACCTACGCGCTCAAGGAGCATCGGCGCTTGTTTGACCGCACGCCGGATTTGGGCTAGGCGCTGCCAGGATTTTCGGTAGGCTTTTCGGCGACGTCATCCCGGAAGCCGCAGCCGAGCGCAGCGAGCGAAGGCTGTCCGGGATCCATTCCGTGGCTTTCGAAGGTTCCGGAATGGATCCCGGATAATCGATCTCCGCTTCGCTCCGCCGATTTCCGGGATGACGCCGCTCTTATGCCTGCCTCGTAGCAGCCAGAGACATATCGCATGAACATCTTCGCCGACTTCACAGCGCGGATCAACAAGACCGTCCAAGGCCTTGGCCTGACGGACAAGGACGGAAACGCGCCGGATCTGTCGCGCATCGCCGTGGAGCCGCCGCGCGACCCGAGCCACGGCGATCTCGCCACCAATGCGGCGATGGTGCTGGCCAAGCCGACAGGCCAGAATCCGCGCGTTCTGGGCGAGAAGATCGCGGAGGCGCTGCGCGCCGACGCCGATGTCGCGTCGGCCGAGATCGCCGGCCCCGGCTTCGTCAACCTTCGGCTGACCGAGCGCTTCTGGCAGGCGCATCTCGGCAACGTTCTGGAGGAAGGCCAAAACTACGGCCGCTCGACGGTGGGCAGGAATGCCAAGGTCAACGTCGAATACGTATCCGCCAACCCGACCGGCCCCATGCATGTCGGCCATACGCGCGGCGCCGTGGTGGGCGACGTGGTGGCCAATCTGCTGGCGTTCGCCGGCTACGACGTGACCCAGGAATACGTCATCAACGACGCCGGCGCGCAGATCGACGTGCTCGGCCGTTCCGCTTTCCTGCGCTACCGTGAGGCACTGGGCGACGACATCGGCGAAATTCCGCCCGGCCTCTATCCCGGCGACTATCTTGTCCCCGTCGGCGAGGCGCTGGCGAAGGAATTCGGCCGCTCGCTGCTGCAGATGCCGGAAGAAGAGTCGCTTGAGATCGTCAAGGACCGCACGGTCGACGCCATGATGGCGATGATCAAGGATGACCTGGCGCTGCTCAACGTCCACCACGACGTGTTCTTCTCCGAGCGCACGCTGCATGCCGACCACGCCAAGGCGATCCGCGCGGCGATCGCCGAACTGACGCTGAAGGGCCATATCTACAAGGGCAAGCTGCCGCCGCCCAAGGGCGAGAAACCGGACGACTGGGAGGATCGCGAGCAGACGCTGTTCCGCTCCACCGAGGTCGGCGACGACATGGATCGCCCGCTCGTCAAGTCCGACGGGTCCTTCACCTATTTCGCCGGCGACGTGGCCTACCTGAAGAACAAGGTGGACCGTGGCTTCGAGGAACTGATCTATGTGCTCGGCGCCGACCACGGCGGCTACGTCAAGCGGCTGGAAGCGCTGGCCAGGGCCGTCACCGACGGCCGCGTCAAGCTCACCGTGCTGCTTTGCCAGTTGGTAAAACTGTTCCGCGACGGCGAGCCGGTGCGCATGTCGAAGCGCTCCGGCGATTTCATCACGCTTCGCGAGGTGGTGGAGGAGGTCGGTCGCGATCCCGTCCGCTTCATGATGCTCTACCGCAAGAGCGACGCGCCGCTGGATTTCGATTTCGCCAAGGTCACCGAGCAGTCGAAGGACAATCCGGTGTTCTATGTGCAGTACGCGTCGGCGCGCTGCCATTCGGTGTTCCGCCAGGCGGCCGAGCAGTTTCCGGGCGAAACCTTCGATCGCGCTGACCTGAAGGCGGCGCTCGCGGCGCTGACCGATGAAGGCGAGATCGGCCTCGTGCGCAAGCTCGCGGAGTTCCCGCGCCTGATCGAGCAGGCGGCCCTTGCGCTGGAGCCGCATCGGCTTGCATTCTACCTCTACGACTTGGCAAGTGCCTTCCATGCGCATTGGAATCGGGGCACCGAGAATCCAGGCTTACGTTTTGTTAAGGTTAACGACCGACAATCGACTTATGCCAGACTGGGGCTGGTGCAGGCTGTATCGGACGTTTTGACGTCCGGCCTGACGCTGATAGGGGCCGATGCGCCCAAGGAGTTGCGTTAGGTTTTACTCAAACACCTGCCACCTTTCGCTCACATTGGTCTGGTAACGGCCAACCCTTCGCGACGTCGCTGGCGTGCGAACGAGTACGAGTTCGGGAACGATTATGGCAGAGAGAAACCAGCTCAAGATCGCCGACCGCCACGGTATCGCCGACGACGATCCATTCGCGGAACTCACCAGGATCATGGGGTTCGATCCGCGCGAGCCGGCACGGCCGCAGGCGGTCGAGCCCGAATTGTCCGCATCGCCCGAGGGCGGCGCGCATGACGATTTCGACATCGATCTCGAAAAGGAACTGATGGGCGACTTCTCGCTCGAGGGCGAAGAAGCAGAGCCTGGTTCTGCCTTTGCCGAGCTTCCTTCGTCGGAACAGTCCGCAATATCCGCCGAGGAGGACGAGGCCAGATCTTTCGCCGACGCCGATCAACCGGCGTTCGATGACGGCATGGATGACGCGGTCGCCGCCTCGCTGGACGAGGATGTCGCTGTTGAACAGGCTGCTGTTGAACAGGCTATTGTCGAGTCTCCCCGATGGGACGACGAGCCGGCCTATGAAGAGACGGCTTATGACGAACCAGCCTACGAGCCGGCTCACGCCGTTTCCGACGAAGCGCGGCGCTCCGCGCCCGAAGCAGGCGTAGCCGAGACGAACGACGCCGAGACGGACGTAGCCGCTGCGCTGGAAGGCACCTGGTTCGAGCCGGTGCTCGATGACGAGGACCAGTTCGCTGCGGAGGACGGGGCCGAAGCGCTCGCCGGAAGCGGCGAGGGGGATGCGGACGAGCCGGCTTTCGACACAAATGCTTTCGACGCGGCCATCGCTGCTGAACCTGACGATCGGCTCACCACCGTCCACATGTCCGATGACGCGCAGGAAGATCTTGCCGACAACCCGGACGCAGTCGCTGCTCATGATTTCTTCGAGGAAGCGGGCTCCTACGAGCCGGCCTCTTACGAACTCGCGTCCTATCAGGCGTCCGAAGATCATGAGGCTGATGCGCTGGCCGCTCCGGCGACCGGGACCGGCGATCTGGAAGACCATTTCGACGCCGCTATGGCTGACGTGGACATGGACTTCGAAGCCCGCGAGGCGGATGTCTCCGGCTTCGCGGCGCCCGACGCTCCTGTTTTCGCCGCTGGCGAAGAAGCCGCTTCGGACGATATCGCTTTCGACGAGGATTTTGCTTCCGCCGACTTCGACGAGCCTGTGCAGGCGGCAGCGGCAACGCAGGCAGATCCGGCACCGGTCGAGACGCCTGCTTCGGCGCCTGCGGGCGATACCTCGCTGGAAGACGAGCTCAATGCGCTGCTCGCCAGGATGACGACCCGCCCGGCGATTACCGAACAGCCGGCCTGGCCTCTCGCGACACCGGTGGCCGGCGGGGAACAGTATACGCCCGCTCCGCAACCGGCGGCAGCCGAGCCGCATCCCGCCGAGGACGACCTGCACGCCATGCTGGCGGCCGATCTCGACGCCATGGACTTCGATGAGACGCCGCAGGCTGCCGCCGATTTCGACGCCGAGGCCTTCCACGCCGCGTTGCATGGGCCTGACGAGCCGCAGGTCGAGGAATCGGTTTCGGTTCCGCATGAAGAACCAAGCCGGTTCTCTCAGGTGGCGGCCGCGAGCGCCGCGGCGTTCGCTTCCGCCGTTGCGGCGAAGTCGGGCCGTGCAGCACCGCCTGCGGATGCGCCCGAAATCGAGACCGTCGATGTTCCCGAGCGCGCCGTGGCGCTGGCCGACGACCTCGATATCCCCGACGTTCCCTTCGAGGAGCCGGCAGGCGACAACGCCATGTTCGACGATCTCGAGAACGAGTTCGCCGGCCTGCTCGGGCAGATGAACGATGCCCCCGCGCCGACCCATGCCGCCTATCGTGACGACGCCTATGGCGTCGGCTTCAGCCGCGGCGCGATGCAGGCGCAGGCCGGGTCCGAAAACGCCTTCCGGCAGCCTGTCGCGCCGAGCGCGCAGGCGGCCTTCCACCCGGCAGCGGCCGGGTTCGCGGCCGATGAGATCGCTTCCGGCGGTTCGGCGCAGGAGAACGACCCCTTCGCGGTCGACGACCTGGCCTATGATCCGGACGATACGGTCGCGCTGTCCGGCATGGCGGACGACGAGCAGGCGCGTCAGCCACGGCGTGGCTTGCTGATCGCCGGTATCGTCTGCGCGGTCGCCGTGGCCGGCGGGCTGGGCGCGCTGGCGTTCTCCTTCGGCGGCGGAGGCAGCAGCGATGCGCCGGCTCTGGTCAAGGCGGACAACCAGCCGATCAAGGTCAAGCCGGAAAATCCGGGCGGAACCGTGATCCCCAACCAGAACAACAAGGTTTACGACGCGATGGCCAAGGGCATCCAGCCGGCGGCGCCGAGTCAGCCGAAGCTGGTTACCAGCAATGAGGATCCGGTCGATGTGAACGCCGCGGCACCGCAGAGCCGCGTTGTCGACCTGTCCGGGTCGCAGGACGAGGCTACCGTCGGGAAGTCAGAGGACCGGATTGCGCCGACGGCGCAGGACGACAGCCAGACCGCCGCGGCCGACGTGCCGGTGGTGACGCCGCGCAAGGTGCGCACGATGATCGTCAAGCCGGACGGTTCGCTGGTGCCGCGCGAGGATCCGACGCCGCAGGTCGCGGCGTCCGAGCCCGCCGACCCCGCGCCGCAGCATGTCGGCGCGAACGACCAGACGGGCACCGTGGCGACCGCAGATGCCGGCGAGAGCGCGCTCAAGCCTGCGAATGCCGGCGCTGACGTGACCACGCCGAAGATGGCGCCGATCGCGCCGCAGCGGCCGTCCGACCAGCCCGTCGACGTCGTCGGCGAGGTCAAGCCGGATCAGGTGGCCTCGCTCGACACGACGGCCTCCACCGCGCCGGCCGGCGAATGGTCGATGCAGATCGCCTCGCAGCCGACCGCCGAGAGCGCCCAGTCGACCTACAATGACCTGTCCCGTCGCTACGGCAGCGTGCTCGGCGGCCATGGCGTCAATATCGTCAAGGCCGATATCGCCGGCAAGGGAACGTTCTATCGCGTGCGGGTGCCCACCCAATCCCGCAACGACGCGATCAAGCTGTGCGAGAGCTATAAGGCCGCGGGCGGTAACTGCTTCGTCTCGAAGTAAGATCGGTAGCAAAGAAATCCGAACGGCGCGGGGCGACCCGCGCCGTTTTGCTTGAGGAGACCGGTGTCATGCCTCTTGCCACTGGATTCCCTTTGCTCCTCCAACGCTCTAGAATCCTCCGATGAGCGAATCACAAACCGTCATTCTCGGCTGCGCCGGCAAGTCACTCACCCGCGAGGAGGTCTCGTTCTACCGAAGCGAGATGCCGTGGGGCTTCATCCTGTTCGCGCGCAACGTCGCCGAACCCGAGCAACTCGGCGATCTGGTCGCGCATCTGCGCGACTGCGTGGGCTGGAACGCGCCCGTCTTCATCGACCAGGAGGGCGGGCGGGTGCAGCGTCTGCGCCCGCCGCTGGCGCCGAACTATCCCGCTGGCGCGGCACTTGGCGCGCTCTATCGCGATGACGAGGAGGCCGGCCTGCGCGCCGCATGGCTGCTGTCGCGCCTGCATGCCCTGGACCTCTCCCGCTATGGCATCAGCGCCGACTGCCTGCCGGTGCTGGACGTGCCGGTGGAGGGCGCCAGCGACGTGATCGGCCAGCGCGCCTACGGCAAGGAGCCGAAGATCGTCGCGGCCCTCGGCCGCGCCGCCGCAGAGGGATTGATGGCGGGCGGGCTGCTGCCGGTGATGAAGCATATTCCCGGCCACGGCCGCGCCACCGCCGATACGCATCTCGAACTGCCGACGGTGACGGCGTCGCTCAAGGACCTGCGCGACCACGATTTCGCCCCCTTCGAGGCGCTGAACGACCTGCCGGTCGCCATGACCGCGCATGTCGTCTACCAGGCGGTCGATCCGGCCAATCCCGCTACCACGTCCGGCAAGGTGGTGGACGAGGTCATCCGGGGCATGATCGGCTTCGACGGACTGCTGGTCAGCGACGATACATCGATGAAGGCGCTTTCTGGGGATTTCCCGACAAAGGCCGCGTCGATCCTTGCGGCCGGCGTCGATATCGTCCTTCACTGCAACGGCGACATGGACGAGATGCGCGGCATCGTCTCGCGGGCAAAGCCGCTGGAAGGGGTTTCCAGGGCGCGCGCCGAGCGGGCGCTGGCTTCGGTCAAGGCGGCTGACGACAGCCGCGAAGCCGATCTGCGCGCCGAGTTCGCGGAGTATTTCGAAGCGGTCGCCTGAGGGCGCCAGAGCATCGGACCGAAAAGTGGAATCCGGTTTTCGGGAAGATCCGATGCTCAAACAAGGAGATGGATTGCCACTTTACACCCGCTAGGGTGCCTGGCGATCCAAGGCAGAGGACGTCGAGTGGCGGAAACGTCGGGCAAGGAAACGGCGCAGGCACGGCAGGTCAAGGCCTCGTCGGCTGACCGCGCCATGCCGATGGACCGGCTGTGGGCCGAGAACGACGACGACCGCGCCACCGGCGAGCCCGAACTCGTCGTCGACGTGGCGGGCTTCGAGGGGCCGCTCGACCTGTTGCTTCATCTGGCGCGCAACCAGAAGGTCGATCTGGCCCGCATTTCCATCGTGGCGCTGGCCGAGCAATATCTCGCCTTCATCGCGCGGGTGCGGGCGATGCGGCTGGAACTGGCCGCGGATTATCTGGTGATGGCGGCCTGGCTGGCGTTTCTCAAGTCCAAGCTGCTCATCCCCAAGCAGAAGGACGAAGAGGGCGAGAGCGGCGAGGAGATGGCGGCGGTGCTGCAATTCCGTCTGCGCCGCCTGGAAGCGATGCGCGATGCCGCCGCGCGGCTGGTCAACCGCAACCGCCTCGGCCGCGACGTCTTCGCGCGCGGCATGCCGGAAATGGTCATCGTCGAGAAACGCAACGAATATTCGGCGTCGCTCTACGATCTTCTGTCCGCCTATGCCCAGCAGCGCCAGCGGCTGGCGGTCTCGAACGTCACCATCGCCAAGCGCGGCGTCTGGTCGCTCAAGGATGCGCGCGCCGTGCTCACCCGCCTCGTCGGGCAGCTTGCGGACTGGACGGCGCTGGACGCCTTCCTGATAGACTATCTCGCCAATCCGGAAGAAAAGCGCACGGCGATCGCATCGTCCTTCGCGGCGACGCTCGAACTCGTGCGCGAGGGGGCGCTGGAAGTGCGCCAGCAGGAGGTTTTCGCGCCGATCTATCTGCGCGGCCGCAACAGGACCAAACCCGTCGAGGTGACATCATGAGCGACAGCGTCGGCGCTTCGGTGGTTCCTTTCGTCACCGGTGAGGATGACGAGGAGGCCGGCCCGCGCAATCCCGCCGAGAGGCTTCATCTGGCCGAGGCGATGCGCATGGCCGAGGCGATCGTCTTCGCCAGCGCCGAGCCGGTCAGCGACAGGCAACTGGCGCAGCGCCTGCCGGACGGCATCGACATTGCCGCCGCGATGGCCGAATTGCAGCAGGTCTATGCCAGACGCGGGGTCAATCTCGTGCGGGTCGGCGACGCCTGGGCCTTCCGCACCGCGGGCGATCTCGCCTTCCTGATGAGCCGCGACTCCGTGCAGCAGAAGAAACTGTCGCGCGCCGCGCTCGAGGTGCTCGCTATCATCGCCTACCACCAGCCGGTGACGCGCGCCGAAATCGAGGATATCCGCGGCGTCGAAACCTCCAAGGGCACGCTCGACACGCTGCTGGAGACCGAGTGGGTGCGCATGCGCGGACGCCGCAAAACGCCCGGCCGGCCCGTCACCTACGGCACGACGGAGAATTTCCTCGACCATTTCGCGCTTGAGGAAATCCGCGACCTGCCGGGCATGGAGGAACTGAAGGGTGCCGGCCTGCTTTCGGCGCGCATGCCTTCCAATTTCTCCATTCCGCTGCCGCCTGCCGATCCCGACGACTTGACGGAAGACGAGGACCCGCTGACCGATATCGACCTCGAGGAGCTAGGCCTTCTGACACCCCGCGTCACGGAAGAGTAAGGCCCGCCTGTTTTTTGCATTGCCGATTGGCGCGCACATGCGGCATATGGACCGAAAGTCTGTCGCGGTTCTGTTTGAAACCGGCTACGAAAACGCATAGATCAACGGTTGGGAAACCGCTCGGGAGAAATTCGGTATGGGTTCGTTTTCGATTTGGCACTGGCTTATCGTGCTGGTGATCGTGCTTCTGGTCTTCGGCCGGGGCAAGATTCCGGAACTGATGGGCGACATGGCCAAGGGCATCAAGAGCTTCAAGAAGGGCATGGCCGACGATGACGACGACGATGTCGTCGATGCCGGCAAGCGTACCGTCGAGCACCGCGCCGACGAGACCGTGACCGCTCCGCGCGAGAAGGCCACCAAGAGCTGAGCCGGTAGCGGCGCTTCGGGAATAGACGGCCATGTTCGAAGTCGGCTGGACCGAGATGCTGGTGATCGCGATCGTCATGATCGTGGTCGTCGGGCCGAAGGATTTGCCCAACATGCTGCGCACCATGGGCCGGATGGCCGCGAAGGCGCGCGGCATGGCCAATGATTTCCGGCGCCAGTTCGACGAGGCGCTCAAGGAAGCCGAACTCGACGACGTCAAGAAATCCGTCGACGAGTTGCGCGGCCTCAACCCGATGACGCAAGTGCGGAAGCAGCTCAATCCGTTCGAAAAGGCGGCGGCCGACCTGCGCGCCGGCGTCGAAAACACCATGAAGCCGAAGCCGGCGACGCCGCCGGCGGTGGAAGCCGCGGACGCGCCCGCGACGCCCGCCGAGCCGTTGAAGAACGGCGCGGCCGACATGCCGGGCGTCTCCGGTCCGCAGGCCATGCCGGAGGCGCCGGCCTTCACGACCGTGAAATCGGCCTCGGGCACCGCCCCTGCGGCCAAGGCCGCACGCAAGCGCGTCGCGTCGGCAACGAAAGCCTCCAAAGCCGCGGCGACGGCGAAGGCCGTCGCCGGTTCATCTGCCAAGGCGTCCGCCTCCAGGACCGGCGCTGGCGCCGCGGGCAAGGCCAAGGGTGAGGCGTCCAAGAGCAAACCGGCCAGCGCGGCGGCCAAGACCGTAAGGGCTGCGTCGGGATCGGCGAAATCGGCAAGCGCCAAGCCAGCGTCGCCCGCCAAATCCGCTGCCGCCAAGAAGACGGCGAGGGCCAAGTGAGCGTATCCGAGCGCGACCGCGAGGAGATCGAGAAGTCGTCGGCGCCGCTGATCGAGCATCTGATCGAACTGCGCCGCCGCCTGATCTGGTCGATAGGCGGCTTCTTCGTCGCCTTTCTCGTCTGCTTCTTCTTCGCCAGAAAACTGTTCAACCTGCTGGTCGTGCCGTTCAAATGGGCCACGCAATGGGCGCATCTCGATCCGACCAAGGTCGAGCTGATTTACACCGCGCCGCAGGAATTCTTCTTCACCCAGGTGAAGCTCGCCATGTTCGGCGGCATGGTGATCGCCTTCCCGTTGATCGCCACGCAGATTTACAAGTTCATCGCGCCCGGCCTCTACAAGAACGAGCGCAACGCCTTCCTGCCCTTCCTCATCGCCTCGCCGATCCTGTTCCTGATGGGCGCCTGCCTCGTCTATTTCTTCTTCACCCCCATGGTGATGTGGTTCTTCCTGTCCATGCAGCAGGTGGGCTCGGGCGAGAACGTCCAGATTTCCCTGCTGCCGAAGGTGTCGGAATATCTCAGCCTCATCATGACGCTGATCTTCTCCTTCGGGCTGGTCTTCCAGCTTCCGGTGGTGACAAGCCTGATGACGCGCGTCGGGCTGCTGTCGTCCAAGGCGCTGGCGGAGAAACGCAAATGGGCGATCGTGCTGGCCTTCGTCGTGGCGGCCGTGCTGACGCCGCCCGACCCGATGAGCCAGATCGGCCTCGCGCTGCCGACCATCATCCTCTACGAGATCTCGATCTGGGCCGCCCGCATGATCGAGCGCGGCCGTGAGCGCGACCGGCTCGCGCGCGAGAAGGAAGAGGATACGTCGTCAACTGCGGCGTAGATAACCTTCGTCATCCCGGAATGCGCTATCGAGCGAAGCGAGAAGCGGATATCCGGGATCCATTCCGTGATTCCGCAAACGTTCCGGAATGGATCGCGGCTCTCTCCTCATGCCCTCCGGGCATTCGGCAGCGGCCGGGATGACGGGCTATATCGCCCTGACGAGAACGTGTTTTTTCTTGCCGAGGGAAAGCTTTAGCACGCCTTCCGGACTCAAATCCTGAAGCGTGACGGCGCGCCGGTCGTCGGAGACCGGCTGGTCGTTGAGGCGTACCGCGCCACCCTGCACGTGCCGGCGCGCCTCGCCATTGGAGGCGGCCAAGCCAGCCTTCACGAACAGCGCGAGGATGCCGACGCCGGCTTCGAGCTCGGCGCGCGGCATCTCGACCGTGGGCAGGCTGTCGGCGGTGACGCCTTCCTCGAAAGTCTTGCGCGCTGTCTCCGCCGCCTGCTCGGCGGCCTGCCGGCCGTGCAGCAGGGCGGTGATTTCGGTTGCCAGCACCTTCTTGGCCTCGTTGATCTCGGCGCCGTCGAGCGTGGCCAGGCGCGCCACCTCGTCCAGCGGCAGGGTGGTATAGAGCTTGAGGAAGCGGCCCACGTCGGCATCCTCGGTGTTGCGCCAGTATTGCCAGAAATCGTACGGCGACAGCATTTCCGGATCGAGCCAGACCGCGCCCGAGGCCGTCTTGCCCATCTTGGCGCCCGACGAGGTGGTCAGCAGCGGCGTGGTCAGCGCGAACAGTTGCGGCGTGCCCATCCTGTGGCCGAGGTCGATGCCGTTGACGATGTTGCCCCATTGGTCCGAGCCGCCCATCTGCAGCCGGCAGCCGGTGCGCTTGCTCAGTTCCACGAAGTCGTAGGCCTGCAGGATCATGTAGTTGAATTCGAGGAAGGATAGCGACTGCTCGCGGTCGAGCCTGAGCTTCACCGAATCGAACGACAGCATGCGGTTAACAGAGAAATGGCGGCCGACATCGCGCAGGAACTCGACGTAGTTGATCGACATCAGCCAGTCGGCGTTGTTGACCATGAGCGCCTTGCCCGGTCCGTCGCCGAAGGTGAGGTAGGGCGCGAAATTGCGGCGGATGCCGACGAGGTTGGCGTCGATGTCGGCCGGCGTCAATAGCTTGCGCGCCTCGTCCTTGAAGGACGGATCGCCGATCATTGAGGTGCCGCCGCCCATCAGCGCGATCGGCCGGTGACCTGTCTTCTCAAGCCAGTGCAACATCATGATCTGGATCAGCGAGCCGGCATGCAGACTTTTCGCCGTCGCGTCGAAGCCGATATAGGCCGTCACCACTTCCTTGGCGAAAAGGTCGTCCAGCGCGGCATCGTCCGAAGTCTGGTGGATGAAGCCGCGCTCGCTCATGATGCGCAGGAAATCGGACTTGAAGGCGGACATCGTTCTCTACTTTCGGGATGCGGGGCGGCCTCGGCGGCCGCGCTTGTCGTGAATGCGCGCGTTTAGCATTCCGAGGACTGGAATCACAAGGACGGCGGCGCGCATGTCCGAGCAGGAGGCAGCGAACAGGAGGGCGCCCGGGCAGGGCGCTTGCACGGCGATGGCCGCTGGCGTATTGGAACAGCCCGTTGCGGCGGCATGGTGCCGCCGGCTTCGCTCGGACGTGCCGGGCCATCTCGATCGAGCAAAATCCAACAGATTCGAGACGTCATGCCGGACGCGCTGATTTCCATCGTCATTCCCTGCCGCAACGAAGCGGCGAACCTGCCGCTGCTGGTCGACGAGATCGCGGCGGCGATGCAAGGGCGCGCCTTCGAGGTGATCGTCGTCAATGACGGCTCGACCGACGACACCGCCGCCGTGCTGGCGGCTCAGGCTGTCGCGCGTCCGTTCCCGGTCCGCCATATCCTGCACGAAAAGTCCTCCGGCCAGAGCCTTGCCGTGCGCTCCGGTGCCTGGGCGGCGCGCGGCTCCATCGTCGCCACCATCGACGGCGACGGCCAGAACGATCCGCAATACATTCCGGTCCTCGTCGATGCCTTGCTGGCCGCCGGGCCGGAGGCGGGAATGGCACAAGGCCAGCGGCTGAAACGCCGCGACAGCAAGCTAAAGCAGCTCGCCTCGCGTTTCGCCAACTGGTTGCGCAACGCCATCCTGCATGACCGGACGCGCGACACCGGCTGCGGTCTCAAGGCCGTTCATGCCGATATATTGCGCCGCCTGCCGTTCTTCGACGGCACGCACCGCTTCACCCCGGCGCTGGTCATCCAGGAAGGCTTTTCGGTCGTGCATTGCGACGTGGTCGACCGCTCGCGCCGGCACGGTAAGTCGAACTACGGCATCTTCGATCGCGGCCTGCAGGGCGCGCTCGACCTGGCCGGCGTCTGGTGGCTGCGCCGCCGGCGGCGGCGGATGCCGAAGCCGCGGGAGATCGTGCATGACTGACGTTTTCGGCAATCTGGCGAACTGGCTGCACCAGGTCTTCATCGTCCAGTTCGACGGTTGGGTATTGCTCGGTTTCGTCGCACAGCTCTTCTTCACCATGCGCTTCGTCGTCCAGTGGCTGGCATCGGAGCGTGCCAAGCGCTCTGTCGTGCCGATCGCATTCTGGTTCTTTTCGCTGGGCGGCGGCGCGCTGCTTTTCGTCTACGCCATCCAGCGGCGTGATCCCGTCTTCATCGCGGGCCAGGGCATGGGCCTGTTCATCTACATCCGAAATCTGTGGCTGATCGCCAACGAGCGCAAGGCGGCCATGAGCAAGGTGGACTGAACGCCGCAGCTCGACGGCCGAGCTCAGCCCAGGCCGCCGAAACGGCGCACGAGGCTGGCCATTTCGACAGGGCCGGACGCATCGGCCGCAAGGCCTTCGGCGACGCCCGCACGGTCCGCAGCCGGCCGGTTCTGGTTGACCTTCCATTTGCCGTGAAGCTCGTCGATCATGATCTCGATGCCGACGATGCCCTTGAGCTGCGCCGCGATGAAGGCCGGCGGCGCGTCGGTGACCGCCCAGGGCTGGGCGCGGCCGCTTTCATGACGCCCGGTCAACTCAGCGACCTGACGGCCGATCCATTCGGCATCCTCGATCACGCGTGCCCGCCCGCGCGCCTGCACGGTGGCGTAATTCCAGGTCGGAACGACCTTGCCGGTCTCGCGCTTCGTCGCGTACCAGGACGGGGTGATATAACTGTCCGCTCCCTGGAAGACGACCAGGACCGGCATGTTCGGCTGGCTCGCGATCAGTTTCCACTGCGGATTGGCGCGCGCGACATGGGCGCGCAGCCGGCCGTTCGGGCCGATGTCGGCGTCGAGAAGGAAGGGGACTGGATCGGCCACCGGCCCCTCGGCTGTCGCCGAAATCAGCAGCCCGAGCGGATGCGCGCGCATCAGCGCATGCAGCGTGTCGCGATCGGTCTCGATGAAATGCGGCGGTTGATACAAGCCGGCCTCCTTATGAGGACTGTCATCCTATCAGACGCTGTCCCAAATTCTTGAGCCAGATAAGTCGGGAGTCGGGCCATCTATTGAGTTGGTATGCCAGCGCAACGTCATTCCGGGGCCGCGCAGCGGAACCCGGAACGACGTCGTGCTGCCGTAAAGGTTCAGGAACGACGACCCGCTCGTCTTATCTCAGCCGCTTCGGTCGCGGATCGGCCAGTTCTCCGTTGAGGCGCCGGTCGAGATAGTCCGCGCATTCGTCGAGCAGCAGGTCGGCGTCGCTGGAGAAGAAGTGGTTGGCGCCGAGCAGCGTCTTCTGGGTGATGGTGATGCCCTTTTGCGTATGCAGCTTGTCCACCAGGCCCTGTACGTCCTTGGTGGGCGCCACCTTGTCCGAATCGCCGTGGATGATGAGGCCTGAAGAAGGGCAGGGGGCAAGGAAGGAGAAGTCGTAGATGTTGGGCTGCGGGGCAATCGAGATGAAACCCTCGATCTCCGGCCGCCGCATCAGTAGCTGCATGCCGATCCACGCGCCGAAGGAATAGCCGGCGACCCAGCAGCTCTTGGAATCCGGATGCAGCGACTGCACCCAGTCCAGCGCCGCTGCGGCGTCGGACAATTCGCCCGTGCCGTGGTCGAATTCGCCCTGGCTGCGGCCGATGCCGCGGAAATTGAAGCGTAGCGTGGTGAACCCGCGCTTCTGGAACATGTAGAAGAGGTCGTACACGATCTTGTTGTTCATCGTGCCGCCGAATTGAGGGTGCGGATGCAGCACGATGGCGATCGGCGCGCTCTTTTCCTTGGACGGCTGGTAACGGCCTTCCAGGCGACCGGCCGGACCGGCGAAAATGACCTCTGGCATACAAAACTCCACTTGGACCTGACGACACCTGTGGCCCGAACGATTCCCGCCCCGATCCGGTGACGCGGCGGCTTGACGCAGCGCCAACGTCTTCCTAAAACCCAGTTTAGAATTGTTCAAAACTTGGCAGCCGCCCGGTTGGTCCTGAATGGACGTCCGGGTAGCCACCGTGCCGCAAGCCGCGTAAATAGGACGGCTTGCCTCGAAAATTCAAGGAAATAACGCTTTCGCCCCCGCGAAGCACGTCAGGGATGATGGAAAGGACAATGGCGGTTCGACGCGCCTATCTCGACTGGAATGCCAGCGCACCGCTTAGCGAGGCGGCGCGAATGGCCATGGTCGGCGCGCTGGATGCTGCCAATCCGTCGTCCGTGCATGAGGAGGGCCGCGCCGCCCGCCGGCTGGTGGAGGATGCGCGCCGTTCGGTGGCTGCGCTCGTCAACGGCAGGCCGGAGCATGTGGTCTTTACGTCCGGCGCAACGGAGGCGGCCTCCATGCTGCTGACGCCCGACTGGCAGATGGGGCGGGCCGCTTTGCGCATGGGCAGGCTCTATGTCTGCGAGGCGGATCATCCCTGTCTGCTCTCGGGCGGCCGTTTCGTGGGCGAGCGCGTCACGCGCATCGGCGTTGGCAGCGACGGCATTCTGGACCTCGCGGCGCTGGAAATGGCGCTGACCGCCCATGACAAGGCGGATAGCCTGCTGCTCGTGGCTATCCATGCCGCCAACAACGAGACCGGCGTGATCCAGTCGGTCGAGGAGATCGGCCGTATCGTCAAGGCGGCCGGTGGTATCCTGGTGCTTGACGCCGTGCAGGCGGCGGGACGCATTCCGCTCGATGTTTCGGCAGGTTGCGCTGATTACCTGATTCTTTCCTCGCACAAGATCGGTGGCCCGAAAGGCGTTGGCGCCATCGTTGCCGCGGCCGACCTGATGATGCCGCAGCCGCTGGTTCGCGGCGGCGGGCAGGAGAAGGGGCATCGCGCTGGCACCGAGAACCTGCCGGGTATCGCCGGTTTCGGGGCGGCTGCGCTGGAAGCACTGTCCGGGCTTGAACGGATTGCCGAGTTGCGCCAGAAGCGCGATGCCGTGGAGTCGATCGTGGCCGAACTGGTGCCGGACGCGGTCTTCTTCGGCGCCGCCGCCCCGCGTCTCGCCAACACGAGTTTCTTCGCCATTCCGGGCATGAAGGCGGAAACGGCGCAGATCGCGTTCGATCTCGCCGGCGTGGCGCTTTCGTCCGGCTCGGCCTGTTCGTCCGGCAAGGTCGGTCCGAGCCATGTGTTGAAGGCGATGGGCGTGGAGGACGGCGCGGGCGCGCTGCGCGTTTCCGTCGGTCCCGCCACGAGTGACGAGGATATCGCGCTGTTTCGCAAGGCGCTGGCGGGCATCGTCGCGCGGCGGGCGGCAAGCGACAGGGCGGCATGAGTAGTTGAGTGCCGGCGGGTATCGTCCGGCACGATCAGGAATTTTCAGGCTTCGGCCTGGCAGAGCGGTGCAATTCGAATTGGCCGGGTGAATTTCCGGCACGGACGCACTATATCGAACTTACTCCGCCGGCTTGGCCGGCGGTGCCAGAGTTCAAAAACGGCCGGGCCTTGAACCCGGCATGGATGGAGAACGCCGATGCCTGCAGTGCAGGAGACGATCGATCAGGTCAAAGGGATCGACGTCGATCAGTATAAATACGGATTCGAGACGCATATCGAGACCGACAAGGCGCCCAAGGGCCTGTCGGAGGACATCATCCGTTTCATCTCGGCCAAGAAGGGCGAGCCGGAGTGGATGCTGGACTGGCGGCTGAAGGCCTACCAGCGCTGGCTGACGCTCGAAGAGCCGACCTGGGCGCGCGTCGAATATCCGAAGATCGATTTCAACGACATCTACTATTACGCCGCCCCGAAGAACCAGTCGGGCCCGAAGTCGCTCGACGAGGTCGATCCCGAACTGCTGAAGACCTACGAGAAGCTGGGCATTCCGCTCAAGGAACAGGAGATTCTTGCCGGCGTGAAGAAGGCCGCACCGGCCGACGGCCTGGACGACGAGGATCCCGACGCCGCCAATGACAACGTCTACAAGTCCGGCCGAGTGGCCGTGGACGCCGTGTTCGATTCCGTCTCCGTGGTCACCACCTTCAAGAAGGAACTGGCGGCCGCCGGCGTCATCTTCTGCTCGATCTCGGAAGCGATCCGCGAGCATCCCGAGATCGTGCAGAAGTATCTCGGCTCGGTCGTGCCGATCTCCGACAATTTCTACGCCACGCTGAATTCGGCCGTGTTCACCGACGGCTCCTTCGTCTTCGTGCCGAAGGGCGTGCGCTGCCCGATGGAGCTCTCGACCTATTTCCGCATCAACGAGAAGAACACCGGCCAGTTCGAGCGCACGCTGATCATCGCCGAGGAGGGGGCTTACGTCTCCTATCTCGAAGGCTGCACCGCCCCCCAGCGCGACGAGAACCAGCTCCATGCCGCCGTGGTCGAACTGATCGCGCTGGACGACGCCGAGATCAAGTATTCGACCGTTCAGAACTGGTATCCGGGCGATGCGCAGGGCAAGGGCGGCGTCTACAATTTCGTCACCAAGCGAGGCGATTGCCGCGGCGACCGCTCGAAGATTTCGTGGACGCAGGTGGAGACCGGCTCGGCCATCACCTGGAAATACCCGTCCTGCATCCTGCGCGGCGACGACAGCCAGGGCGAGTTCTACTCGATCGCCGTGTCGAACGGCTACCAGCAGGTCGATTCGGGCACCAAGATGATCCACCTCGGCAAGAACACCAGGAGCCGGATCATCTCCAAGGGCATCGCGTCCGGGTTTTCGCAGAACACCTATCGCGGTCAGGTCTCGGCCCACCGCAAGGCGACCAATGCGAGGAACTTCACCAATTGCGACTCGCTGCTGATCGGCGACCAGTGCGGCGCGCACACCGTGCCCTACATGGAAGCCAAGAACGCCACCGCCCAGTTCGAGCACGAGGCGACCACCTCGAAGATTTCCGAGGACCAGAAGTTCTACGTCATGCAGCGCGGCATCCCCGAAGAGGAAGCCATCGCGCTCATCGTCAACGGCTTCGTCAAGGACGTCATCCAGGAGCTGCCGATGGAATTCGCCGTCGAGGCGCAGAAGCTGATCGGCATCAGTCTGGAAGGAAGCGTGGGGTGATTTGTGCTTCGCGGCCCCGGAATGACGGCAAGGTGACCGGATGTCAGGATGGGTCTACATCATGGCATCCACGCGAAACGGAACGATCTACATCGGCGTGACGAGTGATTTGCAGGGACGTGCCTACGAACATCGAACGTCTGTACAGCCCGGTTTTACGAACAGGTACGGTTGTAGCCGACTGGTTTGGTACGAACGACATGACAACATCATCGAAGCGATAGCTCGCGAGAAGGAACTGAAGAAATGGCGGCGATCCTGGAAACTCTATTTGATCGAAGGTTTTAACGCCGAGTGGGATGACTTGTTCGAGACATGCTACGAGCGGGACAACCCCTCCGATATGATCAGAGCGAGAGGCTAAGTTCATCATTCCGGGTTCCGCTGCACGGCCCCAGAATGACGGAAGAGAAAGACGAAAGAAATGCTTGAAATCAGAAACCTGCACGCCCGCATCGCAGACGAGGGCACCGAGATCATCCGCGGCCTGAACCTGACCGTGAAGAAGGGCGAGGTCTCGGCCATCATGGGGCCGAACGGCTCCGGCAAGTCGACGCTGTCCTACATCCTCGCCGGGCGCGAGGACTACGAGGTGACTGAGGGCGACATCCTGTTCAACGGCGAATCCATTCTCGAAATGGACCCGGCCGAGCGCGCCGCTTCCGGCATCTTCCTCGCCTTCCAGTATCCGATGGAGATACCGGGCGTGGCGACCATGGAATTCCTCAAGGTGGCGCTCAACGCCCAGCGCAAGGCGCGCGGCGAAGAGCCGCTAAAGGTTCCGGAATTCCTCAAGCGGGTGAAGGAATCCGCCGGCACGCTGCAGATGGATATGAACATGCTGAAGCGCCCGCTCAATGTCGGGTTCTCCGGCGGCGAGAAGAAGCGCGCCGAGATCCTGCAGATGAAGCTCCTGGAGCCGAAGCTGTGCGTCATGGACGAGACCGATTCCGGCCTCGACATCGACGCCTTGAAAATCGTCTCAGACGGCGTCAACGCGCTGCGCTCGCCCGACCGCGCCATCGTCGTCATCACCCATTACCAGCGCCTGTTGGAGCATATCGTTCCAGACAGCGTGCACGTGCTCTACAAGGGCCAGATCATCAAGTCCGGTGACAAGTCGCTCGCGCTCGATCTCGAGGCCAACGGCTATGCCGGCGTGATCGGCGAGGCGGCCTGAGGGGTGGTATGAGGTCATGAACATCCAGACGCCCATCCAGAACACGCCGGCCGAGCAGGCGATCCTCGATGCCTTTTCGGAGCGGCTTTCGCTGCTGCCGGGCGACGGCGAGGTGATGCTGAAGCGCGACGCGGCCATCGAGGCCGTAAAGGCCGGCCTGCCGACGCGTCGCATCGAAGCCTGGCATTATACGGACCTGCGCCGGCTGCTGGCCAAGGTGCCGGCCTATGACGACGCGGCGGACGCCCAGACCGTACCGGTCCTGATCGAAGGCTCAACGGTGCTGCCGGTGCTCAACGGCACCGTCGGCAAGGCGCCGGCGCTTGACGGCGTGTCGGCCCAGTCCGTGGCCGAAAAGCTGCGCGACGGAACCTATGCGCCCGCGCTCGAACGCCAGGGCGACGACGACGCCATCGGCGCGCTGAACGCCGCGCTGGTCGCCGACGGCTGGTTCCTCGACATTGCCGATGGCACGGTGCTGGAAAAGCCGATCGAGCTGCAGAACGTGCAGGCCGGCGGCCAGGTCCATACACGCTTCGCCGCCAGGGTCGGCGACGGCGTGACCGCCACCATCGTCGAGCGCCAGGCCGGCAGCGGCGGCGCGTTCGTCTCCTCCGTCGACAATGTCGTGATCGGCGACGGCGCGAACGTGACGTGGCTGATCGTGCAGGAGGAGCCGGACACCGCAACCTATCTCGGCCAGTTCAACGCCTGGATCGGCAAGGACGCCAGGTTCAGCCTGTTCGTGATGAACGCCGGCGGCAAGCTGGTGCGCCAGGAAGTCCGCGTCGCCACGAAGGGCGAGGGCTCGGATTTCCAGTTGCGCGGCGTCAACCTGCTTTCCGGCGAGACGCACACCGACGTGACAATGGTGCTCGACCACGCTGTTCCCAACACCGGCTCGCGCGAACTGGTGCGCAACGTGGTGACGGGCAGGGCGCACGGCGTGTTCCAGGGCCGCATCAACGTGCATCAGGTGGCGCAGAAGACCGACGCCAAGATGGCCTGCAACACACTGCTCCTGTCCGACGATGGCGAGTTCTCGACCAAGCCCGAACTGGAGATCTTCGCCGACGACGTGGCCTGCGGCCACGGCGCCACGGTCACCGAAATCGACCACGGCCATCTGTTCTACCTGATGGCGCGCGGCATCGACGAGAAGACCGCGCGGGGGCTTCTTGTGAAGGCTTTCGTCGCCGAGGTGATCGAGGGGCTTGAGGATGAGCCGTTGATCGAGGCTCTGGAAGCGAAGCTCGACGCGTGGTTCGCGACGCATGGATAAAGGGACGGCAATCGCCAATCGGCAACCGGCAGTCGGATATCACGATCGCCGACTGCCTGCTGCCGACTGCCGCACGATTTAGATGGATCAGACAATTCCAACGACTCCCTACGACGTCGAGGCGATCCGCCGCGATTTCCCGATTCTCGCGCGCGAGGTCTACGGCAAGCCGCTGGTCTATCTCGACAATGGCGCCTCCGCGCAGAAGCCGCAGGTGGTGCTGGACACCATCCAGCATGCCTATTCCCAGGAATACGCCAACGTTCATCGCGGCCTGCATTTCCTCTCCAACGCCGCCACGGATGCCTATGAAAAGGCGCGCGAATCGGCGCGCCGCTTCCTGAACGCACCGAGCACGGAAAATATCGTCTTCACCTCCAACACCACGGCGGCGATCAACACCGTCGCCTATGGCTGGGGCATGCCGAACATCGGCGAGGGCGACGAGATCGTGATCTCCATCATGGAGCATCACTCCAACATCGTGCCGTGGCACTTCATCCGCGAGCGGCAAGGCGCCAAGCTTGTCTGGGTGCCTGTGGACGACCGGGGCGTCTTCCACAGCGAGGATTTCGAGAAGAGCCTGACGCCGCGCACCAAGCTTGTCGCCATCACCCAGATGTCGAACGCGCTGGGCACCGTCACCCCGGTCAAGGACATCTGCCGCATTGCGCATCAGCGCGGCATTCCGGTGCTGGTCGACGGCTCGCAGAGCGCAGTGCATATGCCGGTCGACGTGCAGGACCTCGACTGCGACTGGTTCGTCTTCACCGGCCACAAGGTCTACGGTCCCTCCGGCATCGGCGTGCTCTACGGCAGGAAGGAGCGGCTGGAAGCGATGCGCCCCTTCATGGGCGGCGGCGAGATGATCGAGGAGGTGACGGAGGACATCGTCACCTACAACGACCCGCCGCACCGTTTCGAGGCCGGCACGCCGCCGATCGTCCAGGCGATCGGGCTGGGCGCGGCGCTCGACTACATGGAATCGATCGGCCGCGAGCGGATCGCCGCGCATGAGGCGGACCTGCGCGACTATGCGCATGAACGGCTGCGCTCGATCAACTCGCTGCGCATCTTCGGCGACGCGCCCGGCAAGGGCGCCATCATCTCCTTCGAATTGCAGGGCATCCATGCCCATGACGTGTCGATGGTCATCGATAGGCAAGGTGTCGCCGTCCGCGCCGGCACCCACTGCGCCCAGCCGCTGTTGAAACGCTTCGGCGTCACCTCCACATGCAGGGCATCGTTCGCCATGTACAATACGAGGGCCGAGGTTGACGCCTTGGCCGAGGCGCTGGAAAAAGCGCGGAAATTCTTCGGGTAGCGGTCATGGAAGACACAAAGCTCACGTCAGAGGTGGTGGAAGCGCCGGCTGAGACCGTCGCACCGGAGGCAGGTGCCGCCCCATCGCAGGTCTCCGCCATTCCTGCCGACGAACTGGCCCGGCTGACCGACGACATCGTCTCGGCGCTGAAGACCGTGTACGATCCCGAGATCCCGGCCGACATCTACGAGCTCGGTCTCGTCTACAAGATCGACATCGAGGATGATCGGCAGGTCAAGATCGACATGACGCTGACCGCACCCGGCTGCCCGGTGGCCGGCGAGATGCCCGGCTGGGTGGAGAACGCCGTCGGCGCCGTCGAAGGCGTCTCCGGCGTCGAGGTCTCGATGGTGTTCGACCCGCCCTGGACGCCCGACCGCATGTCCGAAGAGGCACAGGTCGCGGTGGGATGGTACTGAGCCTGGCCGAGCATCTTTTCGCGTTCGGCTTCTTGCCTTGCATTCCCGAGAACGGGCGGTAATTCTTCCAGTCGATGCAGGCAGTGATCCTGGACGACCAGACGGGTCGCAACACATCCTTTCTTGCCTCCCTGAGCGCCCATCTGCTTGTGGGCGCGGCGCTTCTGTTCGTGCCGCTGGCGGGCCAGCGCTTCATTGAGCCGGCCGAACCGGTGCCGGTCGCCATCATCATTCCGGCGCCACCACAGGCAGCGCCCGCCGCGCCGAAGTCCGGCTCTTCGCCGGCGCCGGGCAGTGATGGGAAGACAGCGCTACCCCTGCCGAGATAAAACCGGCAGTTCCGGCCTCATTGCCACCCAAGGAACCGTCTGCAGGCGCGGAGAAGGATGAAGGCCTCATCTCCGCTCGCACCATGTTGTCGGCGGGCGTGCTCGCCAATCCGCGCAGCCGCAAGGCCATGCAGCAGTTGCGCACATTCTCTGCCGACGAGCGCATCGTCCAACTCTGCAATATCGAGGCGATGGAGCAGGTGCATGCCCGGCAGCCGGCCATGCTTCCCGAGGCCGTTTCGCCCTATGCCTTTCAGGATCTGACGTTGCGCGGCGGTTCGGTCATCGCCGACGGCGCGACCTTCTACAGCGGGCATCGATGGTATGGTCTGCGCTTCGCCTGCAATGTCGAGGCCGGCAAGGTCGTGGCCTTCGCCTTCCGGATCGGCCAGCCCGTTCCCCGCGCGCAGTGGGAGGAGCACAATCTCGCCGAGTCGATCGACACCGGTGATTAGGGACGAAGCGCAAATGAAAGCCGTTCCAAGGGGAACGGCTTTCAAATGTTGCTGTCAGTTGAGAATTTCGACGATCTCGCGGGTGTCGGGATCGACCAGCACACCGCGTCCGTCGACCACCATATATTCGTAGCGCTTCTCGAGCCCGGGCGCGTCCAGAGGCGAGACCATCACGTCCTCGGGAACGACCTGGCCGACGGAGAGGTCGAAATCGTCCGGCAGGACGACGTCCTGATGCGGTTGCTTGACGATGTATTCGCGCACGACGACCTGTTCTTCCGGCTGGAGGACGACCGTTTGTGCGAAAGCGCCTGTTGCAGTCGCGGCGAGCATGGCCCCGGCAAGCAGAAATGGGCGGATGTGCATTTTAGCCTCCTGTGATAAAGGGTATCGACAAACAGGGAAGGGGCGCGGGTGGTTCCCAAAAGTGAGAAGTGTTACGCCCGGTCACGAAGCGCTCGAGAAGCGTTCGACTTGCAGCGGTCCGGAAAGTTCACCATCTTAGGCAGGATAATCATTCGGCAGGCCTTGACCCTGCATGGAATGGAGATTTGAGATCATGGCAGGTTTTGCCGTCATCACCATGACCGATAAGGCCGCGGATCGCGTGCGCGAGATCGTCTCGACGCGCGACAACGCGCATGGCATCCGCCTTGGCGTCAAGAAGGGCGGCTGCGCGGGCATGGAATACACGGTTGATCTGGTGACCGAGCCGAACGTCAAGGACGACCACGTCGAACGCGACGGCGCCCACGTCTACGTCGCCCCGGAGGCAGCGCTCTTCCTGCTCGGCACCGAGATGGATTTTGAGGCGACGACGCTCAGGACCGGCTTCACCTTCCGCAACCCGAACCAGTCGTCGGCCTGCGGCTGCGGCGAATCGGTGGAACTGAAGCCCGCCGATTTGAAGGCGCTGGCCGAGGCGCGGGCGCAAAGCGCGGCCTGACTAAACGTCGTCATCCCGGCCGCTGCCGAGTGACCGTAGGTCGCGAGGCGAGAGCCGGGATCCATTCCGGAACACCAGCAAGGTCACGGATTGGATCCCGGATAGCCGCTCTCCGCTTCGCTGCGGTCGGCTTCCGGGATGACAAGTTCAGCTACTCTACCCACATGCCCGTCCGCCTATGCCAGTCGGCGATGGACTCTTCCGGATAGACGTCGAACGCCTTGTCGCCCTCGGCGATGTCGGGCTCCACCCAGTTGGCCTTGTATTTCAGCATCAGGTGCGTGTGCTCCTTCGGCATCGGCAGGTCTGAATCGATCGCCGACGCGAAAGGATGCACCAGGTCCGGCCAGGTCGGATCGTAGAGCCACAGCGCCGACCCGCACTGGGTGCAGAAATTGCGCTCGCCGGTCGAGACCTCGCAATGCGGATGCTCGTCGTCCTCGATTTCCGCGCGATAGACGCCGAGGTTCTCCTTGCCCTCGACCTTCATCGTCTCGTTGATCGCGCCGAGGTTGATGGCATATCCGCCACCGCCCTGCTGCTTGCGGCATATCGAGCAATAGCAGAGCTGGTAGGGCGCCGGCGTGTGGCTTTCGACTTCGAATTTCACCGCGCCGCAGCGGCAGGATCCCTTGAGCAGCATGGGCATGGGAGTTCTCCTCGACTGGATGGTCTGACCATAGCACCTCGCGCAGCCTCAACCTGTCAGCAGCGTTTCGGTTGCCTGCCCCAGACGAATGACAAGGGCGAATGACAAGGGCGCGACCGCGTGAGAAGATCGCGTCATGGACGACGAAAGACTCCGCGAACTGTTTGAAGGGCTCGGCCCCGTCACCATCCGCCGCATGTTTTCGGGCAAGGGCATCTACCACAACGGCGTCATCTTCGCGCTGGTCCTGCGCGGCGATCTCATGCTGAAGGGTGACGACGAGGTGGCCGCCGCCTACGAGGCGGCCGGCGGGCGGCGCTGGACCTATGTCAACAAGCGCCACGACCGGGAGGTCGCCATGCCCTACTGGACAGCGCCCGAAAGCGCGCTGGACGATCCTGAAGAAATGGCGGCATGGGCGCGCAAGGCCTACGAGGCGGGACTGCGGAGCGAGAAGTAGATGTGGTGCGCTTTACCCTGCGCCTTGAGAGGAGGGTCGGCGAATGCCTGGAGGCAAGCGAGGGCGCGAGACGGGATGAGATCCTCGTCGTAGAGCACCGCCACTTGAACCATTCCGCGTCTCTCGCCTTGTCTTGCCAGGCTCGTTTCACGATCCTCCCGCAAGGGGGCGTAGTCACAGCGCCTTCGCCACCCTTGCCGCCAGGCGCGCATTGTTCTCCACCAGCGCGATGTTGGTTTTGAGGCTGCGGCCGCCGGTCAGTTCCAGGATTTTGCCCAGCAGGAACGGCGTCACCGCCTTGCCGACAACGGCCTGCGCTTCGGCCGCCTTCTGCGCGGCGTCGATATAGGCGGCCATCTCGGCCGCCGGGATCTCGTCGTCCTCCGGCACCGGGTTGGCCACCAGCATGCCGCCCTCCAGCCCGAGCGCCCGGCGCGTCTGGTAAAGCCGCGCGATCTTTTCAGGCGAATCGAGCACCAGCGGCGCGCGGTAGGGCGATTGGCGCGACCAGAAGGCCGGCATCACCTCGCTGCCGTTGCCGATCACCGGCACGCCGCGCGTTTCCAGCACCTCCAGCGTCTTTTCGATGTCGAGGATGGCCTTCGCCCCGGCCGAGACGACGATGACCGGCGTGCGCGCCAGTTCATCCAGATCGGCCGAGATGTCGAAACTCTTTTCCGCGCCCTTGTGCACGCCGCCGATGCCGCCCGTCGCGAACACGCTTATGCCGGCCATCGCCGCGCAGATCATCGTGGCCGCGACCGTCGTGCCCCCGGTGCGCCCTTCGGCCACCGCGAAGGCGAGATCGGCCCGCGACAGCTTCATGGCGTCGCCGGTCATGGCCAGCGATTCGCGCTCGCCGTCAGACAGGCCGATCTTGATGCGGCCGTCGACGACGGCGATGGTCGCCGGCACTGCGCCTTCCCCGGTGATGATCTTTTCGACATTGGCCGCCATCGTCCCATTGTCGGGATAGGGCATGCCGTGGGTGATGATGGTCGATTCCAGTGCCACGACGGGTCGGCGCGCGGCAAGCGCTTCTGCCACCGGCGGATGGATGTCGAGGAAGGGGCGGGCGGTCTCTGGCGTCATGGTCGTGTCTCCGGGCCGATCGGCCGACTGCGATGCCTCATGCCATTTCGACAGGGTCCGGCACAAGGGTGAGGGTCGCGGCAAATTCCCCGGGCGTGAAGACGGGAACAGCCCTGTCGCTCTCGATGGCGAGCAGGGCCGCCGCCACGCCTTCGCGCAGAGCCTGCCGCAGCGGATGCCCGGCGAGCAGAGCCGCCGCCGTCGCACCCGCCAGCGCGTCTCCGGCGCCGGTGACGTCGGCAACGGCGCGTGGTGTCGGCGGGGCGAGCCGGAAGGTCCCGCTTCCGTCATAGGCGATGACGGGGTCGTCTCCCGCCGTCACCACGGCCGCATTCAGGCCGATGGCGCGCAGGCCTGCGATGACAGCCGATGCTGGCGCATCTTCCCCCAGCCCCGTCAGTGCATGGACCTCGCGCCGGTTGAGGAAGGCAAGCGCCAGCCGCCCCAGCACGGCTTTCAGCCGCACCACCTTGGCCGGCGAGATGGCGATGGCGAAGATCGGCCTGGTCGGCTCGAACCCGGCCAGCCGCTCCAGCGCCGCCGCCGGCAGGTTGGCGTCGATCAGCAGCGCATCCGCCTGGCCGACGGCCTCGCGCAGGCCGGAACGGCGCACCTGCTTCGGGAAGGCGAGATCATAGAGCGCCATGTCGGCGAACCCGACCACAAGGTCGCCCTCGGCATCGAGGATAGCGGTATAGCTTGGCGTCGCCCGGTCGAGGAAGACGGCGGAAAGATCGGTTATGCCGGCCTCTCCGATCGCCCGCGCCACCGTCTCGCCGGCCGCGTCGCCGCCGCGCACCGACATCAGCGACGCCGAAAGGCCGCGCCGGACGGCCGTGCGGACGGCATTGAAGACGCCGCCGCCGACATCCTCGCGCATCATGCCCGGGTTGGAAGCCGCCGGCACGTAGGGGCCGCTGATCTGGCCGCGCCGGTCGATATGCGCACCGCCGATGGCGAGAACGTGTGGCTTGGAGTTCATGCGCCCGACCCCGTCAGATCGAATCGGTCGCCGCTGGACTGGCGACGCGCATCCGCGGCCCCGGTGGACAGATTTTCCGTACCGTCCTTGAAACAGAAAAAGAACATGTGTGGAATATGATTGAAAATCAATTCCTTGGCCTCTCTTGCCAAATTGGAACAAAACAGGTACATATTCACAACGCGCAGCGGCCGGTCCGGCCTCCATTGACGATCAAGGGGTGATGTATCATGGCTCAGAACAGTTTGCGGCTTGTAGAGGACAATTCGGTGGACAAATCAAAGGCTCTTGACGCCGCGCTGTCGCAGATAGAGCGCGCCTTCGGCAAGGGCTCGATCATGCGGCTCGGAGCCAACGAGCAGGTGGTCGAGATCGAGACGGTACCGACCGGCTCGCTGGGGCTGGATATCGCGCTCGGCGTCGGCGGCCTGCCGCGCGGCCGCATCATCGAGATTTACGGGCCGGAAAGCTCCGGCAAGACGACGCTGGCCCTGCATACCGTGGCCGAGTCGCAGAAGAAGGGCGGCATCTGCGCCTTCGTCGACGCCGAGCATGCGCTCGATCCGGTCTATGCCCGCAAGCTGGGCGTCGATCTGGAGAACCTGCTGATCTCCCAGCCCGACACGGGTGAGCAGGCGCTGGAAATCTGCGACACGCTGGTACGTTCCGGCGCGATCGACGTGCTGGTGGTGGACTCGGTCGCCGCACTGACGCCGCGCGCCGAGATCGAGGGCGAGATGGGTGATTCGCTGCCCGGCCTTCAGGCCCGGCTGATGAGCCAGGCGCTGCGCAAGCTCACCGCCTCCATCGCCCGCTCCAACACGATGGTCATCTTCATCAACCAGATTCGCATGAAGATCGGCGTGATGTTCGGCTCGCCCGAGACCACGACGGGCGGCAATGCGCTCAAGTTCTACGCGTCGGTGCGCCTCGACATCCGCCGCATCGGCTCGGTCAAGGACCGTGACGAGGTGGTCGGCAACCAGACCCGCGTCAAGGTGGTGAAGAACAAGCTGGCGCCGCCCTTCAAGGTGGTCGAGTTCGACATCATGTATGGCGAGGGCGTGTCCAAGACCGGCGAACTGATCGACCTTGGCGTCAAGGCGGGCGTCGTCGAGAAGTCTGGCGCCTGGTTCTCCTACAATTCCCAGCGCCTCGGCCAGGGCCGCGAGAACGCCAAGCAGTTCCTGCGCGACAATCCCGAGCTTGCCCGCGAGGTCGAACTGGCCTTGCGCCAGAACGCCGGCCTGATTGCGGAAAAATTCCTCGAGAACGGCGGCGAGGGCGACCTGCCGGACGAAGCAGCCGAAATGTAGGCTGCCTTGGCCGCGCGCTTCCGCCGTGGCCTCCGGGAAGCAGACGACCAATCGGTCCGTGTCGTTCCGTGTCTTCAAACCGCCGGCTTTTCAGCCGGCGGTTTTGCTTTTGAACCTCCCATAGAAGCGACTGAGAAACCGACGGTTTCGCTTTGTCCGGCCCATTCTGGACAGGGGTGAGGCCGCTCGCTAAAAGGCATGACCGTTTCGCCGGGTCGGCCGGCGATTTTTCTTTGGAACGCGCGTGCGCGCGGAGGCAGTCCGATGAGTGGCGTCAACGATATAAGGTCGACCTTCCTCGACTATTTCAGGAAGAACGGGCACGAGGTCGTGGCCTCCAGCCCGCTCGTGCCGCGCAACGACCCGACGCTGATGTTCACCAATGCCGGCATGGTGCAGTTCAAGAACGTCTTCACCGGGCTGGAGAAGCGTTCCTATTCGCGCGCCACGACCTCGCAGAAGTGCGTGCGCGCCGGCGGCAAGCACAACGACCTCGACAATGTCGGCTACACCGCCCGCCATCTCACCTATTTCGAGATGCTCGGCAACTTCTCCTTCGGCGACTATTTCAAGGAGAACGCCATCGAGTTCGCCTGGAACCTGATCACGAAGGAATTCGGCCTGCCGAAGGACAAGTTGCTGGTCACGGTCTATCACACCGACGATGAGGCGGCCTCGCTGTGGAAGAGGATCGCCGGCTTTTCGGACGACCGTATCGTGCGCATCGCCACGTCGGACAATTTCTGGGCGATGGGCGATACCGGCCCCTGCGGCCCCTGCTCGGAAATCTTCATCGACTGCGGCGACCACATCTGGGGCGGACCACCCGGCAGCCCTGAGGAGGACGGCGACCGCTTCCTCGAATTCTGGAATCTGGTTTTCATGCAGTACGAGCAGGTGACGAAGGACGAGCGCGTCGACCTGCCGCGCCCCTCCATCGACACCGGCATGGGGTTGGAGCGCATGGCCTCCATCCTGCAGGGCGTCGACAGCGTTTTCGAGACCGACCTGTTCCGCCACCTGATCGATGCGACCGCCTCGGCGCTCGGCCGCAGCCCCGGCGCCGACGATGCCGCGTCCTTCCGCGTTATCGCCGATCACCTGCGCTCGTCCTCCTTCCTGATCGCCGACGGCGTACTGCCGTCCAACGAGGGCAGGGGCTACGTGCTGCGCCGCATCATGCGCCGCGCCATGCGCCACGGGCAGTTGCTCGGCGCAAACGAGCCGCTGATGTGGAAGCTGGTGCCCGCCCTCCTGCGCGAAATGGGGCAGGCCTATCCCGAACTCGTGCGCGGCGAGGCGCTGATCACCGAAACGCTGAAGCTCGAAGAAACGCGCTTCCGCAAGACCCTGTCGCGCGGCCTTACCTTGCTGGAAGAAGCGGCCGGGGGCCTGTCCGCCGGCGACATGCTGGACGGCGAGACGGCGTTCAAGCTCTATGACACCTACGGCTTCCCGCTCGACCTGACGCAGGACGCGCTGCGCCAGCGCAACATCTCGGTCAATCTCGACGGCTTCAACGACGCCATGGAGCGCCAGCGTGCCGAAGCGCGCGCGAGCTGGGCGGGCTCCGGCGAGGCGGCGACCGAGACGATCTGGTTTGCGTTGCGCGAGAAGCTCGGCGCCACCGAATTCCTCGGCTACGACACCGAGAAGGCTGAAGGCGTCGTGCTGGCGCTGGTGCGCGACGGCAAGGAGGCCGACAGCGCCGCGGAGGGCGACGCGGTCGCGGTCGTCGTCAACCAGACGCCGTTCTATGGCGAGTCCGGCGGCCAGATGGGCGACACCGGCACCATCTCCGGCGAGGGGTTTTCCATCGCAGTCACCGACACGCAGAAGAAGGCGGACGGCCTGTTTGTCCATCTCGGCAAGGTCGCCAACGGCACGGTGAAGACGGGCGCGGCGGTCGGACTCGAGGTCGATCACGCGCGCCGGTCGAGGCTGCGTGCTAACCATTCCGCCACCCACCTCATCCATGAAGCGTTGCGCGAGGTGCTTGGTACGCATGTCGCCCAAAAGGGCTCTCTGGTCGCGCCCGAGCGCCTGCGCTTCGACATCTCGCACAACAAGCCGATCTCGCCGGAGGAGCTCGAACATGTCGAGGCGATGGCCAACGAGATCGTCGTCCAGAACGGTCCGGTCACCACGCGGCTGATGTCCGTGGACGATGCGCGCGCCGAAGGCGCGATGGCGCTGTTCGGCGAGAAATACGGCGACGAGGTGCGCGTGGTGTCGATGGGCACGGCCCTGCATGGCGACAAGGCCAACCGTCCCTATTCGACCGAGCTGTGCGGCGGCACCCATGTCTCGGCCACCGGCGATATCGGTCTGGTGCGCATCCTTTCCGACAGCCCGGTCGCGGCCGGCGTGCGCCGTATCGAGGCGCTGACGGGTGAGGCCGCGCGCAAATATCTCGACGAACAGGACAAGCGCCTGAAGTCCGTCGCCGCCGCGCTAAAAATATCGCCTGCCGACGTCCCGGCCCGGGTCGAGGCGCTGGTGGAGGAACGCCGCAAGCTGGAGCGCGAGCTTTCCGAGGCGCGCAAGAAGCTGGCGCTGGGCGGTGGCTCGTCCGCGGATGCGCCTGCCCAGAACGAGACGGTCGCCGGCGTTGGTTTCCTCGGCAAGGCCGTAACGGGCGTCTCGCCCAAGGATCTCAAGCCGCTGGCCGATGCGGGCAAGACCTCGCTCGGCTCGGGCGTCGTGGTCTTCGTCGGTGCGAGCGAAGACAACAAGGCGAGCGTCGTGGTCGGCGTCACCGATGATTTGACCAGCCGCTTCAGCGCGGTCGATCTCGTGCGCGTAGCGTCCGCGGCTCTCGGCGGGCAGGGCGGCGGCGGCCGGCCCGACATGGCTCAGGCCGGCGGCCCGGATGCCTCCAAGGCAAGCCAGGCCATCGCAGCGGTCAGGGCGGCGCTGGAAGCCGCATAAGGGCATGAGGGTCCTTGTCCTCGGTGGATACGGGCTTATCGGTTCGGCCATCGTCGACAGGTTGCTGCGCGACGGTTGCGGCGTCGCCGGCCTTGGTCGCAACGTGGCCGAGGCGCGCCTGCGGCGGCCCGCTGTGGACTGGATCAAGGCCGACATGGCATCGATGCTGTCGGCGAAGGACTGGCTTCCCCTGCTGGCCGGCATGGATGCCGTGGTCAACGCCGCCGGAGCGTTGCAGAACGGCGCACGGGACGATCTTGATGCCCTCCACCGCGCCGCCGTCGAGGCGCTGGTGGAAGCCTGCGGGATGGCCGGTGTCCATCGGTTCGTCCAGATTTCCGCCATCGGTGCGGCTCTTTCGTCCCGCGACCCGTTCTTCCGCACGAAGGCGGAGGGCGACGGCTGTGTCATGCGATCCGCACTGTCCTGGACCGTCCTACGTCCCGGTCTGGTGATCGCTCCGGCCGCCTATGGCGGCACGGCTCTGCTGCGCGCGCTCGCGGCCTTTCCGTTTGTCGTTCCCGCCGTGCTGGCGGACAGCCCGCTCCAGACAGTCGGCGTCGGCGATGTCGCCCAGGCGGTCTCGCGCGCCGTCGCGGGAAATCTGCCAGATCGGGTGGCCATCGATCTCGTTGAGGAGCGGCCGCGTCCACTCGGCGATGTCCTGCTGGCGTTCCGCTCCTGGCTCGGCCTGCCGCCCGCGCGCATCGTGCCGGTGCCTGCGTGGATCGGACGGGTCGTCGGCGCGGCCGCCGACGCTCTTGGCTGGCTGGGCTGGCGCTCGCCCCTGCGCAGCGCAGCCCTGTCCGCGGTGGCGGCAGGCGTGGTTGGCGACCCTTCGACATGGCGGTCGATCGCGGGTGCGCCGCTTCCGCCCCTGGAAACCACGCTCGCGTCCATGCCCACGACGGTGCAGGAGCGCTGGTTCGCCTGCCTCTGGCTGCTCAAACCCGTCGTGTTCGCCTGCCTGTCGCTGTTCTGGCTCCTGTCGGGCGCGATCGGGCTGGCCCGCATCGGTGCCGCGGCCGAGGTGCTGACCGCGCGCGGCATCGGCGAAGGGCTTGCTCGGACAGTGGTCGTCGCGGGCGCCGTCACCGACATTGCGGTGGGAGCTGCGGTTCTGTTGCGCGCTCTGACACGGCCGGCATTGCTGGTAATGGCGGCCGTCGCCGCCTTCTATCTCGCTGCGGCAACCCTGCTGGCACCAGATCTGTGGCTCGATCCGCTGGGGCCGCTGGTCAAGGTGATTCCGGGCTTTTGTCTGGTCCTGACGGCGCTGGCAATACTGGACGAGCGATGATGGCAGCGGATGTCCTGCGGTGGCTGCATATCATCGGGGCCGCCGTCCTGTTCGGCACTGGGGCCGGCATCGCCTTCTTTATGCTGATGGCGCAACGCACCGGTCGCGCCGAACTGGTCGCGCACGTCGCCGGTACGGTCGTCGTCGCGGATGCGGTATTCACGGCAACCGCCGTGGTCGTCCAGCCGATCACAGGCGCGCTGCTGGCGCAGGCGACCGGCTGGCCGCTCACGCAAGGGTGGATCGTTCTGTCGCTGGCGCTCTATGGCGTGACCGGCCTATTCTGGCTGCCGGTCGTGTGGATCCAACTGCGCATCCGCAATCTCGCGCGCGCCGCCGCGGCAGGAAACAGGCCTCTCCCGAAGAAGAGAAGCGCTTGTTCCGCATCTGGTTCGCCTGCGGCTTTCCGGCCTTCGCCGCCGTCCTCGCCATATTGTGGCTGATGGTGACGCGACCGGAAATATCCTGGATTCCAGGATAGGTCTCGCCCGGTCGCGATATCGGGAGGCGATGGCCGCCTCCCGACAGGTTCGAACCGTTTTCTCGCTAGAGCAGCGGGCGTTCCGGCGAAGGCGGTTCCGCTGCTCCAACCTGTTTCCTTAGCTGCATTTGTGCGGACGCCAGACGATTCCGTCTGGCTGCAAAATGCTCTATATGGCCGGAGCGGCGCCCAGCGTGGTTTCGGCGCTGTCATGGAAGAGCGAGCGCCACAAAGCGGCGCCGATGACGGCTCCGAGGATCGGCGCTACCCAGAACAGCCACAATTGGCCGAGCGCCGCGGTCTCGGCGAACAGCGCGACGCCGGTCGAGCGTGCCGGATTGACCGAGGTATTCGTCACCGGGATCGAGACCAGATGGATCAGCGTCAGGGTCAGGCCGATCGCCAGCGGCGCGAAGCCGGGCGAGGGTGAGCGCGGGCTGGTCACCGCCAGGATGATGAAGATGAAGAAGCCCGTCATCACCACTTCCATCACAAGGCCGGCCAGCAGCGAGTATTTGCCCGGCGACAGGTCGCCATAACCGTTCGAGGCGAAGCCGCCGGGCGTGAAGCCCGCCTGTCCTGAGGCGATGACATAGAGGACGCACGCCGCCACGATCGCGCCGATCACCTGCGCGATGATATAACCGGCGAGTTCCCGGGCGGGCATGCGGCCGCCGGCTACCATGCCGACCGACACCGCGGGATTGAAATGGCCGCCGGAAATGCCACCGACCGCGTAGGCCATGGTGACGACCGTCAGGCCGAACGCAAGCGCGACGCCGAGAAGCCCGATGCCGACGTTGGGAAATGCCGCCGCAAGCACGGCGCTGCCGCATCCACAAAAGGTAAGCCAGAACGTGCCGAGGAACTCGGCTGCCAGTTTCTTCTGCATAGTACCCTCCATCATGGGCGCACGTGCCCGAAGCGGAAAGTAAGCCGAGTCGCGGAGTCCGCATAGCGGGGTGAAACGAGGCGGGTCAACTCGCCCTGGTTGTGCCGACGAAGCTTGACCGTATGCTTACGGTGTCCCACCACTGCGCGATCGCCGGAACGGTTGCGAGCAGGTCGCGGCCTTCCTCCACATTCAGGAAATAGCCGATCACCGGGGCGAGGTGCAGGTCGGCGAGGCTGACCATGTCGCCCAGGAGCCAGTCTCCGGGCATTTTCAAGTCCGAAAGAACGGTCAGCGTCGTTCGCGCGACGCCGAGCCCGGCGACGATGCGCTTCTCGTCCGGCGGATTGCCTTCCAGCCGCTCGACCGCCACATCCCAGACCATGGCGCGATAGGCATAGGCATCGACCAGGCCGATGATCTGGTTCATCACCGCGCGCCGACGCGCGTCCGCAGGCTGCAAAGACGGGCCCTGGAAAGCCTCGTCGACATAGCGGGTGATCGCGCCGGTCTCGAACAGACGAAAACCGTCATGCTCGAAGGCCGGAATGCGCGCGAACGGATGGCGTTCGAGATACCAGTCGGGCGGGCCGCCTTCCGCGAACACGTCCACCGGCACGAGGTTGTAGCCGACGCCCTTCTCCTCCAGCGTCATGCGCGCGATGCGGACGTAAACGCTGTAGTCCGCGCCGTAGAGGATCGGCTTCGATCGGTCGGCCATGCGGTCGTCTCCTTCGCCCGCGTCATAGCATGAAGAGGCCGTCGCGGCGCGGTTGACGAGCGATAAAAAAAGCCCCGGATCGCTCCGGGGCTTTTGTTTGTCCGCGATGCGGGACCCTTCAGGCCATCGCCTTCTGCAAATTCTCGTCCACCTTGTCGAGGAAGCCGGTGGTGGAGAGCCAGGGCTGGTCGGGACCGATCAGCAGCGACAGGTCCTTGGTCATGAAACCGGATTCGACGGTTTGGACGCAGACCTTCTCCAGCGTCTCCGCGAATTTTTTCAGCTCCGCATTATCGTCCAGCTTGGCGCGGTGCGCGAGGCCGCGCGTCCAGGCGAAGATCGAGGCGATCGAGTTGGTCGAGGTCTCCTCCCCCTTCTGGTGCTGGCGATAGTGGCGGGTGACGGTGCCGTGCGCGGCTTCGGCTTCCACTGTCTTGCCGTCCGGCGTCATCAGCACCGAGGTCATCAGGCCGAGCGAGCCGAAGCCCTGCGCCACCGTGTCGGACTGCACGTCGCCGTCGTAGTTCTTGCAGGCCCAGACATAGCCGCCCGACCACTTCAGCGAGGAAGCCACCATGTCGTCGATCAGGCGGTGCTCGTACCACAGCTTGCGCGCCTTGAACTCGGCCTCGAACTCCTTCTCGTAGACTTCCTGGAAGATGTCCTTGAAGCGGCCGTCATAGGCCTTGAGGATCGTGTTCTTGGTCGAGAGGTAGACGGGATAGTTGCGCAGCAGGCCGTAGTTCAGCGAGGCACGCGCGAATTCGCGGATCGACTCGTCGAGATTGTACATGGCCATCGCCACGCCCGAGCCCGGCGCGTCGAACACGTCGTGCTCGATGGTGGTGCCGTCCTCGCCGACGAATTTTATCGTCAGCTTGCCCTTGCCGGGGAAACGGAAGTCGGTGGCGCGGTACTGGTCGCCATAGGCGTGGCGGCCGACGATGATCGGCTTGGTCCAGCCCGGAACCAGGCGCGGCACGTTCTTCATGATGATCGGCTCGCGGAAGATGGTGCCGCCGAGGATGTTGCGGATCGTGCCGTTGGGCGACTTCCACATCTTCTTGAGGTGGAATTCCTCGACGCGGGCCTCGTCGGGGGTGATGGTGGCGCACTTCACGCCGACGCCGACGCGCTTGATGGCATTGGCCGCGTCGACCGTCACCTTGTCGTCGGTGGCGTCGCGGTTTTCCATGCCGAGGTCGTAATCTTCCAGGTCGACGTCGAGATAGGGGTGGATCAGCTTGTCCTTGATCATCTGCCAGATGATGCGGGTCATCTCGTCGCCGTCGAGCTCGACGACCGGGTTCGCCACCTTGATCTTCGCCATGGAATGAAAGCCTCACTGCTGGAAATGGGGTCGCGCCAGAGGCACGGCCTGGAAGGATGCGGCCCCTATATCAAAGCGGCGGGAGGCGCGCAAACGGATGCCGCATTTCCGTGCGAGAGAGCCGCATGTCGAAAAAGCCCCTTGTCATCGACGGCGCCGGGATCACCGGCATCGCCTCCTTCTACGACGAGATCAATCGCGTCTTCATGGGCGACGAGGATTGGAAGATCGGCGCCAGCCTGGATGCCTTGAACGATATGTTCTACGGCGGTTATGGCGCAATCGCCGGGGACGAACCTGTTCTGCTTGTCTGGCGGAACATGGACGACAGCCGGCGGGCGCTCGGACGGGAGGCGACGCGTGCCTTTCTCGAAGATAAGCTTTCGCATCCCGACAGATACGATGTCGCGCGCATAGGCCGGGATCTGGCCGAACTGGAAGGCGGAGGCGGCCAGACCTTCTTCGAGATCGTGCTGGAGATCATCCGCGATCATCCGAACATCGAATTGATCGAGGCCTGAGGCCGGCCCACTCCCGACTTTTGCAATTGCTTCATTTTGCAGGCCGACTATTCAGGACGCCGAAAAACCGCAAATCCCGTTTCATTGGTGCCAATGTCCGAACAACACAACACTACGGTCAACACAGGCCCCGTCGTCATCCTTGTCGAGCCGCAGCTCGGCGAGAACATCGGCATGGTGGCGCGCGCCATGGCGAATTTCGGCCTTTCCGAGCTCAGGCTGGTCAATCCGCGCGACGGCTGGCCGAGCGAGAAGGCGCGCGCCGCCGCCAGCCGCGCCGATCACGTCATCGACGGCGTGCGCGTGTTCGAGGATTTGCGCGCGGCTATCGCCGACCTGAACTTCGTCTTCGCCACGACGGCGCGCGAGCGCGACGGCTTCAAGAGGGTAGCAGGGCCGGTCGAGGCGGGCAGGGTGCTTCGCGCCAGGAATACCGCCGGCGAGCGCACCGGCATCCTGTTCGGCCGCGAGCGCTTCGGCCTGTCGAACGAGGAGGTCGGCCTTGCCGACGAGATCGTCACCTTCCCGGTCGATCCGTCCTTCGCCTCGCTCAATATCGCCCAGGCGGTGCTCCTCATGTCCTATGAATGGCGCAAGTCCGGCCTTGCCGACGAGACCGAGACGAATTTTGCCGCGCCCGACATGCTCCCGGCGACCCGGGAGCAGTTGCATGGGCTGTTCGACCATCTGGAGGCCGCGCTGGAGGCGCGCGGCTATTTCAGGCCGGCTGCGAAGAAGCCGAAGATGGTGGAGAACCTGCGCGCCGTGCTGACGCGGGCGGGTTTCGCCGAGCCGGAACTGAAGGTGCTGCGCGGCGTCGTCGCTTCGCTCGACTATTTCTCGCCGAAGGAACCGCGCGGTGCCGGCTATCCGGCGCGAAAGGCGAAGATCGACCAGATCGCTCACGCTGCCTCTTCCGGGGCGGACGAAGCGGCCGAGGAGCCGCCACAGGGCGGCAAGGGAATGGACAATGACTGACACCTCGCCGTTGGGGTGCGTGGTCTCCGACGGTGTCGCCGCGCAACCGGTGCTGATGTTCGATTCGGGCATCGGCGGGCTGACGGTGCTGCGCGAGGCGCGCGTGCTGATGCCCGGCCGCCGCTTCGTCTATGTCGCCGACGACGCCGCCTTTCCCTACGGTGCGTGGGAGGAGCCGGCGCTGAAGGATCATATCCTGTCGCTGTTCGCCGGGCTGCTCGAACGCTATCGGCCATCGATCTCCGTCATCGCTTGCAACACGGCCTCGACCCTGGTGATCGACGCACTGCGCCAGGCGTTTCCTGGTCACCCCTTCGTCGGCACCGTGCCGGCGATCAAGCCGGCCGCCGAGCGCACGCGTTCCGGCATCGTCTCTGTGCTCGCCACGCCGGGAACCGTCAGGCGGCAATATACGCGCGACCTGATCGAGACCTGGGCCAGGAAATGCCACGTCCGGCTGGTCGGCTCGGACCGTCTTGCCGGGCTTGCCGAGGCCTATATGCGCGACGGCTTCGTCGACGAGGAGGCAGTCCGCGCCGAAATCGCGCCGTGCTTCATCGAAAGGGACGGCGCCAGCACCGACATCGTGGTGCTGGCCTGCACGCACTATCCCTTTCTGGTCAACCGCATGCGCAAGACCGCGCCGTGGCCGGTGGACTGGATCGATCCGGCCGAGGCGATCGCGCGCCGCGCCGTGTCGTTGCTCGACGGCCTGGAAGCGGGCAGGGCGCATGAGGCGCTGCCAGGCGAAAGGAACGACGTCGCCGTCTTCACCTCAGGCAAGGCCGGTTTCGCGACCCGCCGCCTGATGCAGGGTTTCGGGCTGACGGTGACATAGCGCTTTCCGGGAACATGCGCCGTGCTGTCGCGTTCTTCCAGCCTGCAAGGAGGAACAACCCATGCCTGCCACATCGAAAGCGCAACAGAAGGCGGCCGGCGCGGCACTGTCGGCCAAGCGCGGCGAGACGAAGAAGAGCGAGTTGAAGGGCGCGTCCCGCGATATGTACGAATCCATGAGCGAGAAGGAACTCGAGGAATTCGCCGAGACCAAGCGCAAGGGCCTGCCGAACAAGAAGAACTGAGATGTCAGCCGGCGGGCGATGCCGCCGGCTGCGTTTTTCAGTAGCCCAGCGTGAAGCGCCGCCCGATATGTTTCGGGGTCTCCGCTTCGTCGACGAGGGCGACGGCAAGGTCCTCGACGGAGATGCGGCTTTCGCCCTTCTCATCGAACACCGGGTTCTCTCCGCCGAGGCGGTAGGCGCCGGTGCGCTCGCCGGGCGCCAGAACGAAGGCGGGCGAGACGAACGTCCAATCCTTCCAGTCGCTCTCCTTCAATGCGGCAAGAGCGTCGCGCGCGGCCCGTGCGCCGTCTTTCCATTCGGCGGGGAATTCCGGCGAATCGACGAACTGGCTACCGTCCGGTGCGTACAGGCTGCCGGCGCCGCCGACCTCGATCAGGCGCACGCCGGCCGATTTCGCCGCTGTGGCTATGGCCTTCGAGCCGCTCAGGTGCCTGGCGTAGATGTCGGGATTGCCCCAGCCGCCGTTGAAGGCGGAAATGACCACGTCCTGGCCGTGCAGCAATTCGGCGAGCCTGTGTTGATCGGTGACGTCGGCCGCGATCACGGAAACGTTGGATGCTGCCTCGACCTTCGCGGGATTGCGCACGATGGCGGTGACGGTGTGCCCGCGCTCGACTGCCTCCTTGAGCACGGCGGCGCCGACGAAGCCGGAGGCTCCGATAAGAGCGATCTTCATGACGATCTCCTTTCGCCGGGTTTTCCCGCCCGGATATTCAGGGTATGATTTGTAATCAGGTTACGACGGATAACCACATAGCGAGCCTGCCGCAGTTCGAAAAGGACGCATGTTTGCGTGCGCAGGGTACAGTCGGGTAACCGCCCCGGAAAGGAAGTGTTTGAATGAATGCCAGAACCGATGCCGGCGAGAGCGCGCCGCTGCTGCACGCTACGCCGGGATTCGAGCGGGACGAAAACGGCAACTGCCCCATGCGCGAGGTGCTTGACCGGATCGGCGACACCTGGAGCCTGCTGGTCATCATCAACCTTCAGGAACGGCCGGTACGTTTCAATGCGCTGCGCCGCGCGATCGAAGGCATTTCGCAGCGCATGCTGACGGTGACGCTGCGCTCGCTGGAGCGCGACGGGCTGGTGAGCCGCACCGTCCGCCCCACCACGCCGCCGGAGGTGGAGTACGCCTTGACCGAGCTCGGACGCTCGATTGCGGTGCCGATCAGCGCATTGGGAGTGTGGGCGGCACAAAATCGCGATCGCCTGCGCGCTGCGCGGGAGGCTTTCGACGCGTCTGCGTGAATTTCAGTCGCGAAAAAAGGCACCGCGATGTGCGGCGCCTGGATTTGGCCGGATAAGCCGTGCTCAGCGGTACCAGCAATGTCTTGTCTTGTAGCGGATGGTGTGGGGGCGATGGTGGCGCCACACGACCTTCTTTTTCCAGACGACCCGGCATACCTTGTGATGCCGCGCGTGGTGATGGTCGCGTGCCATCGCCGGTTCGGAAGAGACGACTGACATGGAACCGGCAAGCAAGGCCGCGCCGGCAAGTGTAAGGAAGAATTTTCTCATCTCGATCTGCGTTCCTCTGTTGAAGTCCCTTCCATGCGGTTCGGAAGGTGTCGGTGCTCGAAGGACGGACCGGGCTGGCGATCCAAGCCTGTGCTTGACATCGCGCGAATGCCGGTCTATCCACCCGCCGAACACCGGGCGGGAACGTCCGGTGCTTTATTTTGTTCCGCAGATCGGCCTGATTGCCGGTCTGTATCCACGACGTGTCCCGTGGATTTCGCTGCTCGCTGCGGCGAAATCCTGTCAGGCTCCGAAAACGGGGGCCAGAGGAGGGCGCGTTTCCTTCACCCGAAACGTGAGGTTTCGGGCGTATCGTTTTGAAAGGGAATGCGATGAGCAAGCGCGAATCCGCAAAGTACAAGATCGACCGCCGTCTCGGCGAAAACATCTGGGGCCGTCCGAAGTCCCCGGTCAACAAGCGCGAATACGGCCCCGGCCAGCACGGCCAGCGCCGCAAGGGTAAGCTGTCCGACTTCGGCCTGCAGCTCCGCGCCAAGCAGAAGCTGAAGGGTCACTACGGCGACGTTTCGGAAAAGCAGTTCCGCAAGGTCTACGAGGAAGCCAACCGCCGCAAGGGCGACACCTCGGAGAACCTGATCGGCCTGCTGGAATCGCGCCTCGACGCCATCGTCTACCGCGCCAAGTTCGTGCCGACGATCTTTGCTGCGCGCCAGTTCGTCAACCACGGCCACGTCAACGTCAACGGCCGTCGCACCAACATCGGTTCTTACCGCTGCAAGCCGGGCGACGTGATCGAGGTGCGCGAGAAGTCGAAGCAGCTCGTTTCGGTGCTGGAAGCCGTGCAGCTCGCCGAGCGCGACGTGCCGGACTACATTGAGGCCGACCACAACAAGATGGTCGCTACTTATCAGCGCGTGCCGGGCCTGGCCGATGTGCCGTTCGCCGTGCAGATGGAGCCGAACCTGGTCGTCGAGTTCTACTCGCGCTAAGGTTTCGCTTCTCGCAAGCATTCAAAGGCCGCCTTCGGGCGGCCTTTTTGCGTTCCGGCGCTTCCGCCGGCTCCACAAAGGCGTTAGGTCACGACCTTCACCGACGAAGAACCGGCGGAATCCCATGAATATCCACGCAGACACCGAATTCCTCGCCGACGAGCCCGGGGACGGCTGTCACCCGCTCTTCCGCGCCGTTCCGTCCTCCGTCGAGTTCAACAAGCTGCGCAAGCGCCTGCTCAGGCAGGCGCGGCAGGCGATCGAGGATTTCGCGATGTCGAAGTCCGGCGAGCGCTGGCTTGTGGCGCTGTCGGGCGGCAAAGATTCCTACGGGCTGCTGGCGCTGCTGCTCGACCTCAAATGGCGCGGCCTGCTGCCGGTGGAGCTTCTGGCCTGCAATCTCGATCAGGGCCAGCCGAACTTTCCCAAGCATATCCTGCCCGATTACCTGACCGCCAACGGTATCGACCATCGTATCGAATATCAGGACACCTATTCGATCGTCACCGACAAGCTGCCGGAAAACAGCACCTACTGCTCGCTGTGTTCGCGCCTGCGGCGTGGCCACCTCTACCGGATCGCGCGCGAGGAAGGCTGCTCGGCGCTGGTGCTAGGCCACCACCGCGAGGACATCCTCGAAACCTTCTTCATGAACCTCTTCCACGGCGGGCGGCTCGCCGCCATGCCGCCGAAGCTCGTCAACGACGAGGGCGACGTGCTGGTGCTGCGGCCGCTCTCCTACTGCGCCGAGGCCGATCTGGAGAAATTCGCCGCGGCCATGCGCTTCCCCATCATCCCCTGCGACCTGTGCGGTTCGCAGGAGGGGCTGCAGCGCAATGCCATGAAGGCGATGCTGGACGATATCGAGAAGCGCATGCCCGGCCGCAAGGACACCATGATCCGGGCGCTCGCCAACGTCCGGCCTTCGCACCTGCTCGACCGGAAACTGTTCGATTTCGCCAGCCTTGCGCCGACGGTTGAAGGCTAACGCGCTCTGCTACTCGCCGAAACCGCCGCCCGGCTCCACCGGCGCGTTGTGCGGCTGGAACAGCTTGCCGTTCTCGGCGATCAGCACGGCGACGAAGGCGCCAGCCGAGACGAGGCAGAACCCGGCCGCCAGCGGCGTGACCGTGCCGTTGTAGGCCTGGCCGATGATCGTGCCGAGAAGCCCGCCGCCGAAGGTCTGCAGGAAGCCGAGCACCGAGGAGGCCGTGCCGGCAACCGCGCCGAGCGGCTCCATCGCCAGCGCGTTGAAATTGGAGCCGAGCATGGCGAATGGGACCATCGCCGAAGCGAAGATGGCGATGAACAGCGGCAGCGGGATCGGCCCGCGCAGCGAAAGCAGCAGCCACAGCAGGCTGATCGAGAGCAGCGCGATCAGCGCACCCTGCGACAGGCGCCGCATGCCGATGCGTCCGACCAGGCGGGCATTGGCGAAGTTGGAGACCGCGATCATGCCCGCAACGCAGGCGAAGATCACCGGAAACAGCTCGCCGACCCCGTAGAGCCCGACATAGATCTGCTGGGCGGAGTTGATGAAGCCGAACATCGCCGCGAAGGCGAAGGTGCTGGCGAGCGCGTAGCACAGCGCCACCCGGTTCGACAGCACGGTGGTGAAGCCGCCGATGATCGCCTGCGATGTCAGGGGGCGCCGATATTGCGGATGCAGCGTCTCGGGAAGACGCAGCGTCACCCAGGTCGAGATCAGAATTGCGCCTATCGCCATCGCCACGAAGATGAAGTGCCAGCTCGCGAACAGGATCACCAACTGGCCGATGCTGGGAGCGATGACCGGGATGGCCATGAACACCATGAAGATCAGCGACATGACCTCGGCCATGCGCCGGCCCTCGAAGGTGTCGCGCACGATCGAGACGGCGATGACGCGCGTCGAGGCGGCACCGATGCCCTGCACGAAGCGGCAGAGCAGCAGGGTCTCGAAGGTCGGTGCCACCGCGGCTGCACCCGAGGCGAGCACATAGATGACGAGGCCGGCCAGCAGCGGCGGGCGGCGGCCGAAACGATCGGACAGCGGGCCGAAGAACAACTGCGCGAAGCCGAAGCCCAGAATGTAGGCCGGGATGACATATTGCCGGTGATTTTCGTTCTCGACCCCCAGCGACGCGCCGATCTGCTGCAAGGCCGGCAGCATGATGTCGATGGCCAGCGAATTCAGCGCCATCAGCGCCGCGCACAGTGCGATGAATTCCCACCGCGCAATACGCATCGTCGTCGGGGCAGGGATGGCCTGCTGGTCCATGGCAAATCCAGTCGTCAAACGAAAATGCGCCGGCAGGCCAGCGCATGGGGCTCGTCAGCTTCCCTCGCGGGAATGGGGTTGGCGAGGCGGGGCAACCTCGGCCGGGACATGTCCGCACCAGCGTCGGCGGACATGCATCAGATCAAAAAATCAAAACGGGACGTGGCGCCAGACGCGCCACGCTCTCGCGAAAAATCAGGCGGCGCCTTTGACGCTGACGCCCTTCTCCTCGAGGAAGGACTGCAATTCGCCGGCCTGGAACATCTCGCGGATGATATCGCAGCCGCCGACGAACTCGCCCTTGACGTAGAGCTGGGGGATGGTCGGCCAGTTGGAATAATCCTTGATGCCCTGGCGCAGCTCGTTGGAGGTGAGCACGTTGATGCCCTTGTAGTCCGCGCCGACATAGTCGAGGATCTGCACGACCTGGCCCGAGAAGCCGCACTGGGGGAAGCCCGGCGTGCCCTTCATGAAGAGGACCACGTCGTTGCTCTTCACCTCACTGTCGATGTAGTCGTTGATTCCGCTCATGGGTTGCCCTTTCGCGCTCGTGGGAGTCGAGCTGAAACATGACACTCAGATAACCCCCAAGGCGACCCGAAACAAGCCGTTTGCCGGTTTGCCGGGGAAATGGCGCAAGAATTGAAGCGATTTGGGCCAAATGGACGACGAGCCGACATGCCTCGACGCTCTTTGATCGCGGCGCTGGCTTTTTTCGTGGCCGCCGTCGCGCTGCTTCTTGCCGGCCTGCTCCTGTGGCGACCGATGCCGACGCCGAAACCGCCCTTGGTGGTCGGCGAACTCCCCGCCATCTGCCGCGACACCGGTTTCGAGGGCGTGCCCTACGCGGTCTGCGAGATCGACCCGCATCGCCATGCTGTCGTCCTTGCCCGCGCGGACGGCAACGGCAAGCCCTACGGATCGCTACAGGCCTTCGACACGGTGGTGACGGCGAAGGGGGCGCCCGTCCTGCTCGCCATGAATGCCGGCATGTATCATAAGGGGCTCGGCCCGGTCGGCCTGTTCGTCGAGGACGGACGGCAGGAGACGCCGCTGAATACGGCCGAGGGGGAGGGGAATTTCTTCCTCAAGCCGAACGGCGTATTCTTCGTGCGGCCGGACGGCAGCGCCGGCGTTCTGGAAACCGGCGCCTATGCGGCGGCGCATCCCGATGTCGCCTACGCCACGCAGTCGGGGCCGATGCTGGTCATCGACGGCGCTATCCATCCGCGCTTCGAGGAAAACGGCTCGTCGCGCTACATCCGAAACGGCGTCGGCGTGCGCGCCGACGGAACGGTGGTGCTGGCGATCTCGCGATCTCCCGTCAGCCTCGGCTCCTTCGCACGGCTGTTCCGGGACCGCTTGTCGTGCCCGAACGCACTGTTCCTCGACGGCGCCATCTCGAGCCTGTCCGATGGCGAGCGCACGCTGATCGGCGGCAAGGACCCTGTGGGGCCGATATTGGCGGTGCGAGAGAAGTAGAGATTACTCCGGCACGCTGGTTTGCAGCGCCAGCGCGTGCAGCACGCCGCCCATGTTGCCCTTGAGCGCGTCGTAGACCATCTGGTGCTGCTGGACGCGGCTCTTGCCGCGAAAGCTCTCTGCAACCACCTCGGCGGCGTAGTGGTCGCCGTCGCCAGCGAGGTCGCGGATCGTCACGCGGGCATCGGGTATGCCCTGCTTGATGAGGCGTTCGATGTCGTGGGCGTCCATGGCCATTGTCGGTTCTCCTCTGCCGCCCAGAGGTAGGTGACAAACCGATCGGCATCAACGGAAAATCAGTCGGGGTCCACGACATAGTGGCGGGCCATGCCGACGGCCTCGATGAACAGCGCCAGCGTCACCAGAATCGATCCCAACACAAGGATCGCCCGCGCCGCGTCCCACAACGGAAAGCCGCCGGAAGCATTGCACGCCAGCGCGTCGCCCAAGGTTTCCACCCAGGTGATCGCAAGCGAGATCGCGAAAAGGACGATGCCGGCCTTGGGATAGGCCCTGTTCCGCGCGGGCGTGCTGAAACGGCTCATGCCGACAAGAAAGACGATCGGCAGCGCATAGACGGCGCTCATGGCGAGCAGAAGAGGAAGCGTTCCGATTGCGAGATCGAACGAGGCGCCGGCGGGTAGTCCGGCGCAACTCGCCGGATCGAAGACGGTGTAGGGATAGAATGCCAGGGGCGCCGCCGCCCAGCAGGCCAGAAGCGACAGCCAGAAGCCGACGAGACAGGCGGCGAGCAGCGTGCGGCGCAGCCCGTCACGCATCCATGTAGCGGGGGAACCAGCCTTCATGCGCGGTCTTCATCTCCGCGACCGGTATGGCGCGCGCCTCGCCGAGCTTCAGATCGGCGCCGCCGGTGGTGCCGATCCACGGCGCGAAGACGCCGGCTTCCTTGGCCTCTTTCCACAAATCCACCATCTCCTGGCCTTGCGGGTCGAGGTTGACGGTGACGAGGTAGCGGCCCTGGTCTTCGCCGAACCAAACCGGAACGGCGTCCACGCCGGCAAGGCCGGGAACAGCGGCGCCGATGCCGGACGCCATCGCCATCTCGGCCAGCGCCACGGCCAGGCCCCCGTCGGACAGGTCGTGGCAGGCGGTGACGACGCCGGAGGCGATCAGCTTGCGCACGAAATCGCCGACCTTCTTTTCGTGTGCGAGGTCGACCGGCGGCGGCGGGCCGTCTGTGCGGCCGTGGATCTCGCGCATATAGGCCGACTGGCTGAGATGGATGCCCCACAGCGTCGGCGCGCCGACCAGCAGGATAGGCTGGTTTTCAGCTGCAAAGCCGATGCGCGCCATCCTGCCCCAGTCGGCAATCAGCCCGACTCCGCCGATGGTTGGTGTCGGCAGGATGCCCTGGCCGTTGGTCTCGTTGTAGAGCGAGACGTTGCCCGAGACGATCGGGAAGTTGAGCGTCCGGCAGGCCTCGCCGATGCCCTCGATGGCCTTGACGAGCTGGCCCATGATCTCGGGCCGCTCGGGGTTGCCGAAATTGAGGTTGTCGGTCGCCGCCAGCGGCAGCGCGCCGGTGGCGGTAAGGTTACGCCAGCATTCGGCTACCGCCTGCTTGCCGCCCTCGAACGGGTCGGCCTCGCAATAGCGCGGCGTCACGTCGGAGGAGAAGGCGAGCGCCTTGGTGGCGTGGCCTTCCACGCGCACCACGCCAGCGTCGCCGCCCGGAATCTGGAGCGAATTGCCCTGGATCAGGGTGTCGTACTGCTCCCACACCCAGCGCCGCGAGGACAGGTCGGGGCCGCCGAGCAGCTTGAGCAGCGCGTCGGCGACGTCGGCCTTCGGCGCGTCGTCCGGCTTGAACGCGGCCGGCTTCTTCGGTTCCACCCACGGACGGTCGTATTCCGGGGCCTGGTCGCCGAGATCCTTGATCGGCAGGTCGGCGACCTGCTCGCCCTGGTGAATGACGCGGAAGCGCAGATCGTCCGTCGTCCTGCCGACGATGGCGAAGTCCAGCCCCCATTTGGTGAAGATCGCCTCGGCTTGCTTCTCCTTTTCGGGGCGCAGCACCATGAGCATGCGCTCCTGGCTTTCCGAGAGCATCATCTCGTAGGCGCTCATGCGTTCCTCGCGCACCGGCACCTTGTCGAGGTCGAGTTCGATGCCGAGGTCGCCCTTGGCGCCCATTTCGACAGCCGAACAGGTCAGGCCGGCCGCGCCCATGTCCTGGATGGCGATGACCGCGCCCGACGCCATCAGTTCCAGGCAGGCCTCCAGCAGGCATTTCTCGGTGAAGGGGTCACCGACCTGCACGGTCGGGCGCTTTTCCTCTATGGAGTCGTCGAACTCGGCCGAGGCCATGGTGGCGCCGCCGACGCCGTCGCGGCCGGTCTTGGCACCGAGATAGACGACGGGCAGGCCGACGCCCTTGGCTTCCGACAGGAAGATGCCGTCTGCCTTGGCGATGCCCGCGGCAAAAGCGTTCACGAGAATATTGCCGTTATAGCGCGCGTCGAAATTCACCTCGCCCCCGACCGTCGGCACGCCGAAGGAGTTGCCGTAGCCGCCGACGCCTGAGACCACACCCGCCACAAGGTGCTTCGTCTTGGGATGTCCCGGATCGCCGAAGCGCAGCGCGTTCATGGCCGCCACCGGCCGCGCGCCCATGGTGAAGACATCGCGCAATATGCCGCCGACGCCGGTCGCCGCGCCCTGGTAGGGCTCGATATAGGAGGGGTGGTTGTGGCTCTCCATCTTGAAGACCACGACCTCGCCGTCGCCGATGTCGACCACGCCGGCATTCTCGCCCGGTCCCTGGATGACCACGTCCCCCTTGGTCGGCAGGGTGCGCAGCCATTTCTTGGATGATTTGTAGGAACAGTGCTCGTTCCACATGGCCGAGAAGATGCCGAGTTCGGTGAAGCTCGGCTCGCGCCCGATCAGATCGAGGATGCGCTGGTATTCGTCCGGTTTCAGACCGTGCGCGGCGATCAGTTTATCGGTGATCGGCACGGCGTTGGAAATCGTCATCGGTTCCTGTCTCGGCTCGGGCAGCGTCGATCCACGACCTAGTTCACGTGTTGCGATAAATCCAGACCGAACACGCTGCCGTGTAGAGATAAGACATCATTTCTAGCGTTTCCTCGACACCTTCCATGTGACGTCTTTCCATCACCTCGGCCGCGACAAGCAAGACGAAGGCGACGCCGAGAGGCCAGAAGAGGAAACTCCAGCGCGGTTTCAGCGCGTCGATCACGTCATTGCGCCGCGGGACGAGGACGGCAAGCAGAACAATGCTGAAGACGGCGGAAAGCGCGTACTTCGTCGGATCGTAGAGACAGACGCCGCCCGGATAGAACGAGCTGTCGCAACGCGGCGTCTCGCGCATGAGCACATGCAGCATGATGAAGGCAAGAACCGCGCAGATCAGGGCGACGGGACCTCTTCCGCGCCAGGTTCTGGCGGCGAACACGAAAATCGGAGCCAGGATGACCGCGCTTTGTAGACCTTCGATCGGTCCATTCTCGGCGAAGAAGAAGTCGTCCAGATTCGTTTGAACGTCGATGTACCATCCAAATAGCGCGCCGAAGACGAGCATTGCGCCTCCAAGAGCCAGCCAGGGCAGGAGGCGCGGATAGCGCGCGGGTTTGTCGGCCATGTCAGAAGGCTCCCCCCAAAGACATTGAAGGATGTCCGTAAGCGCGGTGAAGCACGATCCGCAAGGCTCACAGGCTGCTAAAGCACAGGAAAAGGCAGAACCAGTGTCAGGAAGCGGTGGTGCAACCGTTGTTTCCGCCCTGCCAGCGGCCGATGTCGGAGCCGATGCGCCCAGCCAAGGGCCCGTCCATCAGCGGTCCGTAGACGTCGATGCGGCGCGAATTGCCGGTTGCCTGCACGACCAGCAGCGGCTTGCCGCCGTAATGCTTGGCCGGCACCAGCAGGAAACGCGGCGTGCCGCCGAAATTGTTGAGCTCGTTGGCCATCTGGTAGTCCTTGAAGGCCGGGTCCTTCGAGGCGATCCAGCATTTATGCGCGGCGATGGCGACCTGCTCCATCGCCTGAAGCGAAGCGCTCTTGCCCCCGCCGCCACCCGAACCATTGTAGGATTTGGACTGGCAACCGGCCAGCGCGAGCGTCGAGGCTGCAAGGAGGATGCCGGCGGCTGCGAAACGGATCGTCATGCTCTCATGTCGTCCTGCTCAAGGGGCGAATCGATCAGACGAGACAGAATCACAGACTTTGCCGCGGCGCGCCAGCGGCGTTGTCAGGCAGCCAGCCCGAGCGCGCTTTCGAACAGCGCGCGTCCGTCCTTGCCGCCATGCGCGGCTTCGATCAGGTTTTCCGGATGCGGCATCAGGCCCAGCACATTGCCCTTTTCGCTGACAATGCCGGCGATGTCGTTGATCGAGCCGTTCGGGTTGGTGCCCTCGGCGTAGCGGAACACCACCTGGCCTTCGCCCTCGATACGTTTCAGCGTCTCGGCGTCAGCGAAATAGTTGCCGTCGTGATGCGCCACCGGGCAGCGGATGACCTGGTGCTGGCTGTAGCCGCGGGTGAAGGCGGTGTTGGCGTTGGCCACCTGCAGCCTGACTTCGCGGCACACGAACCTCAGCGAGGCGTTGCGCATCAGCGCGCCGGGCAGCAGGCCGGCCTCGACCAGGATCTGGAAGCCATTGCACACGCCGATCACCATGACGCCCTGCGCCGCCTTTTCTGCCACAGCGCGCATGACCGGCGAACGCGCCGCGATCGCGCCGCAGCGCAGATAGTCGCCGAAGGAGAAGCCACCGGGAATGGCAATCAGGTCGACATCGGGGATTTCGGTGTCCGTTTGCCATACCGTCGCAGGTGCGGTTCCCGAAATCCTGGTCAGCGCCGCGATCATGTCTCGGTCGCGGTTGAGGCCGGGAAGCAGGACGACGGCGGATTTCATGGTTGCTCCAGACCGCTGGCGTTGAACACGGGCCAGTCCTTATCCCAAAGCGTCTTCGCCCGCGAGCCAATTGTGGCGGACGCAGCCGAAACAGTCGCGATTATTCCGCCGGCTCGACCGAAAGCGGCTTGCCGCGCTTGTCGCTGCCGTCCGGCAGGTGCGCCCAGGCGGGCCGCTCGAACAGGAATTCGCCGATGCCGAATCGCTTGATCGCGAGATAGAGCAGGACGGGCGCGAAGACCGACGACACGAACACCACGATCGCGACGGCACTCGGATCGGCCAGGAGACCGGTCTTCGCCAGGACGATGCGGACGGCCGACATCGGCAGCGTGAATGCGAGATAGACGACCAGCGAGTGCGCGCCGAGCCAACGCAACCAATCGGTATAGGGCAGGCGCATCAGCAGGCATGCCAGCACGCACAGCGCGATCGCTCCCGCTACGGCGAGTGCCAGGTGCAGCGGCGCGAAGGCGGCGAGCCCCATATGCATGGCCATCGGCTCGACCCTGCCGTCGGGCCAGAACACCAGGAACGCCTCTGCGGCCGCCCACGCCGCCAGCGCGGCCCATGCCCGGCCGGGATGGCGCGTGGCGGCATCGACGATGCGGAACACGTAGGCAGCCCCGACGTAGCCGACATGGAAGAACACGAAATAGGCCGCGAATTGTGTCACCGCGTAGCTGGGCGACTGGATCTGCGCGATCTGCAGCGCCGCCGCCGCCGCGATCACCAGCCAGTGGGGCAACCGCAACTGCGCGCACAGCTTCGCGGTCACGCTGAACACCGCCAGCATGTAGATGAACCACAGCACCCCGTAGGGCTGGATCATCGCCAGAGCGATGCCTTTCACCATGACGACACCGTCCTGCTGGGCAATGCCGCTTTTCAGGATGAAATCGATCGCCACCCACACGACATAGAAATAGAGGTAATGCACGACGCGCCGGTCGGCATAGCGCCGCCACGGCCGGTCGATGACCTGCGACAGGAAAAGGCCGGAGATCAGGAAGAATTCCGGCATCCGGAATGGCGTGGCGAAACCGATAATGTAGTGCAATACGCCGATCTGGCCGGTATGCTCGCCGAGATTGTAGGCGGCGTACATCATCACCACCAGCAGGATCGAGAGACCCTTGGCGGCGTCGACCCAGTCGAGACGGTTGCTGTTGCCCATTGCGCCCGGCATTCCCTTCGCCGGGCGAACAATAGCGCGCAGGTGCGCAAGCCGGGTTAACCGGGAAGGTAAAGATGAAGCTTTCAGGCGATCTGGTTAACCGGCCGGCCGAACTGTCACTCCGGCTGGTAGGGCTTTTGCGCTTCGGCCAGTTCGTGCAATTCGAGGCGGCGTTCTATCCGGTCGAGGCGATCATCGATACGCGCAGTAACCGAATAGATATTGTTTATATCCGTCTGGGTGCTCATGGCTTGCAGGCGTATCGCCACGATCTCGTGCTTTACTTCACCCAGGCCGTTTTCCAGGCGATCCATGCGCTGATGTATCTTCTTCAGAAGCTCGTACATCAATTCATTGCTGACTTCCGCCATGTAGTCGCTACCCTTCGGTACAACTTCAGGTAATGGCTACACTATAATTCTCAATCACCGTATTTGCCAGCAGCTTGTCGCACATGGCCTTGAGATCCGCCTCGGCTTTCGCCCGGTCGGCACCGTCGATCTCTATGTCGAACACCTTGCCTTGGCGCACTTGGCCGACGCCGTCGAAGCCGAGGCCGGTCAGCGCATGTTCGATCGCCTTGCCCTGCGGGTCGAGAACGCCGGTCTTCAGGGTGACGGTGACGCGGGCCTTGATCACGCGGCTTACCTCAATGCTTGGTGGACTTGGGATCGGTCGAGGCGACGAGCACGGGGCCGGTGGGGCGCGGCGGCTCGTTCTCGTTCATGATGCCGAGACGGCGCGCGACTTCCTGATAGGCTTCCACCAGCCCGCCCATGTCGCGGCGGAAGCGGTCCTTGTCGAGCTTGTCCTGCGTGGCGACGTCCCACAGACGGCAGGAGTCCGGGGAAATCTCGTCGGCGACGACGATGCGCATCATGTCGCCCTCGTAGAGACGGCCGCATTCCATCTTGAAATCGACGAGCTGGATGCCGACGCCGAGGAACAGGCCGGAGAGGAAGTCGTTGACGCGGATGGCCAGCGCCATGATGTCGTCGATCTCCTGCGGCGACGCCCAGCCGAAGGCGGTGATGTGCTCTTCCGATACCATCGGGTCGTCCAGCGCGTCGGCCTTGTAGTAGAATTCGATGATCGAGCGCGGCAGCACGGTGCCTTCCTCGATGCCGAGGCGCTTGGACAGCGAGCCGGCGGCGACGTTTCGTACGACCACTTCGAGCGGGATGATCTCGACTTCCTTGATCAATTGCTCGCGCATGTTCAGCCGCTTGATGAAATGGGTCGGGATGCCCATGCGGTTGAGATGATTGAAGATGTGCTCGGAGATGCGGTTGTTGAGCACGCCCTTGCCGTCGACCACCTCGTGCTTCTTCTTGTTGAAGGCGGTGGCGTCGTCCTTGAAGAACTGGATCAGTGTCCCTGGCTCGGGTCCTTCGTAAAGGATCTTGGCCTTGCCTTCGTAGATGCGGCGGCGTGATTTCATGGGAATGGTCTCTGGTTGGAAGGGCAGACGGAGCGAACCGGGTCCCTCTCTTCGCGGCACCGACGGCCGCCACGGGTTTCGATGCCGGTCTCTAGCGCAATCGTGAGGTTTGCTCAACGTGCAAAACCCGAGGATCAACCGATTTGAAGGCGAAATGCTGCGGCGCACCACGCGCAGTCTCATATTGACCGCGGAGCGGGCTTTTGGTTTGTGCTGCCCAGCCACATATTCGCATCACAACTCGCTTTTCCATCGGAGGCAATGCCCATGACCAGCATGAAGGACCGCCAGGAAGGTTTCGAGCGCAAGTTCGCGCTGGACGAAGAACAGAAATTCCGCGCCGTGGCGCGCCGCAACAAGGCGCTCGGCCTGTGGGCGGCCGAAAAGCTCGGCAAGAGCGGCGCCGATGCCGACGCCTATGCCAGGGAAGTGGTCGTCTCCGATATCGAGGAGGCGGGCGATCATGACGTGTTCCGCAAGATCCGGAGGGATTTCGATGCCGCCGGCGTCGACCAGTCGGACCACCAGATCCGCCGCACCATGGACGAATTGATGGCGCAGGCTGCCGAGCAGGTGAAGAACACCTGATCCCTGCCGTGCTGGACCAACGAACCGCCCGCATAGTCGGGCGGTTTTTCTTTGCCTTTCAGTTCTTTCCGGCTGAAACTGGATTCGATTCAGGAGGAAGCCGATGTCGTTGAGAGCTCGTCTGGAAGCCGATGAGACGCTTTGCACAGCCTGGTCGGGCGTTCCCGATGCCCTGACCGTCGAGATCATGGCCGGCCAGGGTTTCGACTGCGTGACGCTGGACATGCAGCATGGCGGCCACAACGAGGACAGCGTGCTGCGCTCCCTCGCGCCGATCCTGGCGGCGGGAAAGCCGGCCCTCGTGCGCATTCCGGTCGGCCGTTTCGACATGGCCAGCCGCGCGCTCGACTTCGGTGCCGAGGCCGTCATCGCGCCGATGATCAATTCGGTGGCGGATGCCAAGGCCTTCGCCGAATCGATGAAATATCCGCCTCTCGGCGGGCGATCCTGGGGGCCGACCTACGCGTTCCCGCGTCACGGCAAGGGCACTGCCGCCGAATGGCTGCACGAAAGCAACCAGCGCACGATGGCTTTCGCCATGATCGAGACGCGCGCCGCGCTCGATGCGCTGGACGGTATCCTCGATACGCCGGGTATCGACGGCATCTTCCTCGGTCCCTCCGATTTCTCGATCGCCTGGACGAACGGCGGCGTGATCGATTCCACCCACGAGGACATGCTGGAGACGGTCGCGCAGGTGGCGAAGCGCGCCCGCGAAGCAGGCCGGCATGCGGCCATCTACGTGGTCGAGCCGAGGATCGCCGGTCGCGTCGTCGAGATGGGCTACCGCCTGCTGGCCGGCGGTTCCGAGCATTCCCTCATCGCGCTCGGCGCGGCGTCCTATCTGGGCAGCGTGAAGGAAAGTATCGGCAATCGGCAGTAGCCAATCGGCAGTCCGGAAGACCGTTTCGACTGCCTACTGCCTACTGCCGACTACCGTGTTCCTACAATCGCGTCATAAACTGCGCGAAGGTCATGGAGCCTTCCGGCCACGGTCCATGTCCGGATTCGGCGTTGAGATGGCCTGCCTCGCCCGCGTCGATGAACAGCGAGCCCCAGGCCGATGCGATGTCCTCGGCCACCTCGAAGGTGCAGTAGGGATCGTTGCGGCTGGCGATGGTGATCGACGGGAACGGCAGCGGATCGCGCGGATAGGGCCCGAACGTCATCAGATGGCGCGGCCTGATATCCGGATTGGCCACGTCCGGCGGGGCCACGAAGAAGGCGCCGGCGACCCGGTTGCGAAAGCGCGGTATCGCCTGCACCACGCTCGGCACGCCGAGCGAATGCGCGATGACGACCACCGGCCGCTCCGCCTCGTTGACAGCATCGGCCACCTTCGCCGTCCAGTCTTCGCGTACCGGCTTCGACCATTCCGCCTGCTCAACGCGCCGCGCGGTCGACAGCCGTGATTGCCAGCGGCTCTGCCAGTGGTCAGGTCCGGAATTGGTATAGCCGGGAACGATGAGGATATCGGCGTCCTTGACTTTCATGGCCGCCATGTAGCGAGCCGAGGCTAGGGCTGCAACCACCGGCATATGTCCGCTTCGATGTCGAAACAGTGAACACGATGTTCGATTTCGTGCATCTTGTGTGAACGCACGCGATGGCCGATCTAGGCAGGGAGAGCGATCGGCGAAACATCCTCCCGAGAGTCCGGGACAGGAATTCAAGGCCGGTTGCCAAGGAGATTTCGATGAGCGAACTGCCCTTTGCCGCGACCACCCCCGTCAGCGTCGCCCGCGTCGGCCTGAAGGCGCGCGACGCCGAGGCCCTGGCTGCGTTCTATCGCACCGTCGTCGGATTGCAGGAACTGGCCCGCGACGGCGAGACCATCACGCTCGGCTCGCCGGACCGGCCCTTGCTGGTTCTGGAGAGCGACTCCGGCGCGAAGCCGGACGACCCGCGCGGCGCCGGGCTGTTCCACACCGCTTTCCTGTTGCCCGGCCGCGCTGATCTCGGCCGCTGGATCAATCACGCGATCGCCGACCGGATCAGCATCGACGGGGCGTCCGACCACATCGTTTCCGAAGCCCTTTATCTCTCCGATCCGGAAGGCAACGGCATCGAGATCTACGCCGACCGTCCCCGTCAGGAGTGGAAATGGAACGACGGCATGGTGGAGATGGCGACGGCGCGCATGGATATACCGGGCGTCGTCGGTTCGGTCCCCGCCGGCGATGCCGGATGGAGCGGCATGCCTGAAAACACCGTCGTCGGTCATGTGCACCTGCGCGTCGGCGATCCACGTGCGGCGGAAGATTTCTGGCATCGCGAATTCGGTTTCGACACGGTCGCGAGATACGGGACACAGGCCGCGTTCCTGTCTTCCGGCGGCTATCACCATCACATCGGCGCCAACACCTGGCAGAGCGCCGGCGCCGGTCCGCGCGATCCCTCGCGCACCGGCCTGTCATGGGTGGAGATGCGCTCGGCCCTCGCGCCCGGCTTCGTCGAGAGGCGGGACCCTTGGGGGACCTCCATCCGGGTTGTGCCGGACAAGGTGACGGCGACGGCTTAAAGCCCGGCCTTCGCCAGCAGGCGTCCGAGCAAAAGCAAGCCTTCCGGCCAAAGCCCGAGCGCCTGCTCATTGCCCATATGGCCGAGATCGCCGGCATCGGCGATGTCGGCGCCCCAGGCGCGGGCGAACGCCTCGGCCTTGTCGAAGGCGACGCGCGGGTCCGTCCGGCTCGCCACCACCAGTGCGGGAAAGGGCAGCGGAGCGAGCGGCATAGGCGCGAACGGCCGCACGAGATCGAACGACGGATCTGGATCCTCGACATTCGTGGCGGCGACGAGAAAAGCCGCCGCGACCTTGTGCCTGTTTGCCTCGTCGGCCTGTGCAGCCCATTTGACAGCGGTCGCCACCGAAAGCGAATGGGCGAGAAGCACCACCTTGCGTGGTGCGCCGGCCACCGCCGCATCGACCCGCGCGATCCAGTCGGCCGGGTCTGGCCTGTCCCAGTTCTGCTGAAGCACGCGGCTGGAATTCGGGAAGACCCTGCACCAGTGCGACATCCAGTGCTGCGGCCCCGAATTGCCGCGTCCCGGCAAGGCCAGAAAGTCGAAATCACCTTTGATGCTGATCATTCGAAGCTCCCGATACCAATACCGTCATGGTGCGGTGCGCGGACGAGTGTCGCGCGCTCGGCCGTGCCGATCAATTCCCTTCGATGATCTGTGATCCGTCGGTATCGGTCGCGTGCGATGAGGCAAGCCAACTTTGTGCGGCGAGGAAGGTGCCGAAAATAAGCGCGGCGGCCACGAAACCCTTGAGAAACCAGCCCCAGTGACCCTTGCGGGTGTTGCGGTCGCCGCCGTCCTTCTCTGGCGGCAGTTCGTGCAATTCCGGCATGTTGACGACGCCCGGCATGACACCTCCAAATGGTTGTCTTTCCGCCTTAAACGTCTACGTGGGATCGCCGGTTCCGACCATCGCGTCGCGCCAGGTGTTGTGTGCTTTGTCGGCCACAGTCCTTATCCAGGAGCGGCTACGCGGCGTCCCGGCTTTCGCCGAACACCCGCTTGAAGATCGTATCGACATGCTTGGTATGATAGCCGAGGTCGAATTTCTCGCGGATCTCGGCTTCCGGAAGCGCGGCCGTCACCTCCTTGTCGACCAGCAGTTCCTCCAAAAAGTCCTTGCCCTGTTCCCACACTTTCATGGCGTTGCGCTGGACAAGCCGATAGGCGTCTTCGCGCGACAGTCCTGCCTGGGTCAGTGCCAGAAGCACGCGCTGCGAGTGAACAAGTCCGCGGAAGCGATTCAGATTCTTCAGCATATTGTCCGGATAGACCAGGAGCTTGTCGATCACGCCGGTCAGACGGGCGAGCGCGAAATCCAGCGTGATGGTCGCGTCAGGCCCGATCATGCGTTCGACCGAGGAATGCGAAATGTCTCGCTCGTGCCAGAGCGCCACGTTCTCCATCGCCGGCATGGCGTAGGAGCGCACCATCCGGGCGAGCCCGGTGAGGTTTTCCGTCAGCACCGGGTTGCGCTTGTGCGGCATGGCCGACGAGCCCTTCTGGCCGGGCGAGAAATACTCCTCCGCCTCCAGCACCTCGGTGCGCTGCAAATGGCGGATTTCGATGGAAAGACGCTCAATCGAGGAGGCGATCACGCCGAGCGTGGCGAAGAACATGGCGTGGCGGTCTCGCGGGATGACCTGCGTGGAGACCGGCTCCGGCTTCAGCCCCATCTTTGCCGCGACGTGTTCTTCCACGTAAGGATCGATATTGGCGAAGGTGCCGACGGCACCGGAAATGGCGCAGGTGGCGATATCCTCGCGCGCATGCACCAGCCGCTCGCGGGCGCGGGAGAATTCTGCATAGGCTTCCGCCAGCTTGATGCCGAAGGTGGTCGGTTCGGCATGGATGCCGTGGCTGCGGCCGATGGTGACGGTGTCCTTGTGCTCGAAGGCGCGCTTCTTCAGGGCGGCGAGCAGGGCGTCGATGTCAGCCAGGAGAATGTCGCTGGCGCGGGTCAACTGTACGGCGAGGCAGGTATCCAGCACGTCCGACGAGGTCATGCCCTGATGAATGAAGCGGGCATCCGGCCCGACGAACTCGCCCAGATGCGTCAGGAAGGCGATGACGTCGTGCTTGGTGACGCGCTCGATTTCGTCGATGCGCTCGACGTCGAATTCCGCCGCGCCGCCCTTTTCCCAGATGGTCTTCGCAGCTTCCTTCGGAATGACATCGAGCTCGGCCAGCGCGTCGCAGGCATGCGCCTCGATCTCGAACCAGATGCGGAAGCGCGTTTCCGGCGACCATATGGCGACCATTTCGGGGCGGGAGTAGCGGGGGATCATAGGTAAACCCTTACTTGGCTTGTCGGGTGGGGCGCGCATCGATGTCTTGCCGTCGCCGCCTCCTAACAGACCGAACGGCAATCCTCAACGTGTGCACCGGCGAAGCACAGACCGGCGCGCGGAGAATCCGGCGGGCAACCGGAACTGCCGCCGCAAGCGGCATCGGGGCTTCTCCGACCTGGCGAATTCGGACTATCATGGCTGCGTGCAGTGGCCGCCGCAGCGTTTTTGTTGCGCTCGACGCATCCAAATGCCGCCCAGACCGTTGCAGGGGTGCAGAAACGGAGTTTTGTCATGAGCGACATTCGCGAGCATATGGAAGTCATTGGTGCCGATGGCGTGCATATCGGCACCGTCGACCGGGTCGAGGGCGACCGCCTCAAGCTCACCAAGGCCGACAGCGGCATGGGAAGCCACAAGGGCCACCATCACTATCTCCCGAAAAGCCTGGTGGCCGCCGTTGAAGGCGACAAGGTTCGGCTTTCGGCCAATGCGGATGTCACGATCGACGAATTCCTCGAGGAAAAATCTGATCCGACGTGATCGAACCTATCGGCGCGCGGACCAGACCGGCAGCGTGTCGCCCTCCGTCGCCGTCGCCGAATAAACCCCGCGCGCGATGGCGCGGGACATCGTCGCGCCAGCGGCTGCGTAGAGTTCGATCGCGGCCGCAGGATCGGGTTCGATACCGCTCGTACCTGTCGCCAGCGCGAACACCAGATCGCCGTCGAACGGCGTGTGCGTCGGCCAGATCGCGCGGGCGAAGCCGTCATGCGCGGCGATGGCAAGCCGCTTGCACGCCGCCTTGCTGAGCACCGCGTCTGTCGCGATCACCGCGATCGTCGTGTTCTCGATCGGGTCGAGACTGCGCCGCTTGAGCCGGATGTCCTGGGCTTCCGCCGGAAGCGGATGCGGGAAACCCAATCCGCCGAATTCCTCGCCGATCTCATGAGGCGCCGCCCAGAAATGGCGGCCGGCGCCGACTGTCACCGAGCCCACCCCGTTCGCTGCCGCGATCGCGCCCACCGTTATTCCGCTTTCCAGAACCGTCGATGCCGATCCCAGCCCGCCCTTCAGGCCGGCGGTCGTAGCGCCCGTTCCCGCTCCGACGCTGCCGAGTTGGAAGACCGCGTCGGCCGCCCGGGCGGCCTGATAGCCAAGTTCGCGATAGGGCGAATAGCGCCCCCACTCCTTGTCTCCGCCGTTGACGAGGTCGAACAGGATGGCCGCAGGCACGATCGGCACGATATGGCCGAAGGCATCGAAGCCGACGCCCTTTTCGCGCAGCGAGGCCTGCACGCCCGATGCCGCGTCCAGCCCGAAGGCCGATCCGCCGGAAAGCACGATGGCGTTGACGCCCTCGACCATGTTGTGCGGCTCGAGCAGGTCGGTTTCGCGCGTGCCGGGAGCGCCGCCCAGCACCTGGACGCCGGCGGCCGTCGGCTTGTCGCAGATCACGGCGGTGACGCCGGATTTCAGTCTGGCGTCCCCGGCGTTGCCGACGCTCAGGCCGGCCACATCGGTAATCAGGTTTCTGGGGCCGGTGCGCGGCATCACTGTTCCTCCGCGGGCACGAACCGGCCGCCCTCGTAGCGGAACAGCCGGTAGGGATTGCCGGAAAGATCGCCCTTTTCGTCGAACCGGATCGGCCCGATGGCGGTGGTGAAATCCTGTCCTGCCAGTTCCGCCGTGACCGGCCTGTCGTCCCGTCCGGCCTTTCCAGCAGCGGCCACGGCGATCTCGACGGCCGCATAGGCGGGCAGGGCATAGCCTTCCGCGATCACGTTGGCGGTCTTGAAGGCATCAAGCGCGGCAGGGTCCGCCACGTCCGCCCACTCCGGCAGGGAGATCATCAGGGTGCCGTCGGCATAGGGAATATCCTCCGAGGCGGACCGCAGCGCCTCACCGCCGGCGAAGACGATATCCGCGCCCAGTTTGGCCGCATCGCGGGCCATGACGGCGACGTCGCCGCCGTCGCCGCCGACGAAGACGCTTGCCGCGCCGGCCCGCTTCAGGCGTCCGACGAGGCCGATCTGGTTGTCGCTGTCGGGGCGGTAGGTATCGATGAACACGGGCTTCAAGACGGCCTGCTCGGCGCCGTTGCGCACGGTCTCGGCGAGTTCGCGGCCGTAGATCGTCCCGTCGTCGACGATCGCGAAGAGACGGTCTCGCCAAAGCTGCGTCAACAGCGAGGCGGCGGCGTTGCGCTCGTCATCGCCGCGCGGCGCCAGCCGATAGACCGGCCAGCCAGTCTTGGCGCGGCGGTCGGTCAGGCTTTCGGTGCGCACGCCGACCGTGATGACCGGAATGTTCGCGTCCTTCAGGACCGGCAGCGCCGCCTCGATGGCGTCCGTGCACAGGAAGCCGACGACCCCGGCCACTTTCGCCTCGACGAAGGCTTGCGCGGCGGCGCGGCCGCCCTCGGCCGTGCAGGAATCGTCGACCGCGGTTATCCTGGCGTCGAGCCTGCCTGCCGCGATCGCCGCACCCGTCCGCACCTGCGAGCCAAGGCTCTCCAACGGGCCGGACAACGGCGCCGCTACGCCGATGGCCAGCGGCTCGGCATGCGCTTCGCCGAACATCAGCAGGCAGGCGCTGGCGGCTAGGGCGAGGGCTGTTCGCATCGCGGAGGTCGGCTTTCTTGCGCAGGCTGCGCTCTCTGGCGCCAAGGTTCCTAAAGCCTGGCCGGCTTGCGTGCAACACGACACAATGGCGAGAGGCCGCATTAACACTTTGCTTGTAGCATCCGGGCTTCGGTCATACATAGCGGGCAACTCCGACTTGGACGATCATTGGTGCTGACGAAGAACGACATAGGGCCGCAGGCCTATCGCGACGCGATGAGCCATTTCGCCGGTCACGTCCATGTGGCGACCACGGACGGCCCGGGCGGCCGGCGCGGCGCGACCATCATCGCCGCCTGCTCGGTTTCCGACTCGCCGCCGATGGTGCTTGCCTGCCTGAACCGGGAGAACCCGAAGAACGAGCCGTTCCTCGTCAACGGCCGGTTTGCGCTGAACACGCTGTCCTCGCATCATCAGGCGCTTGCCAGCGGATTTTCCGGGTTGACCGGCTTGTCGCCGGACGAACGCTTCGCGCTCGGCGAATGGGACGTGATCTCGACCGGCGCGCCGACGCTGAAGGACGCACTTGCCGTCTTCGATTGCGAACTGGTCGACCACAAGGACCTTGCCACCCATCGTGTGCTTTTTGGCAAGGTGACAGGGCTGCGCATCGGCGATAATTTGCAGCCGCTGATCTATCACGACCGCAGCTATCACAGCCTCTGACGCCGGGCCGCGCCGGCGGGAAACCGGACCCGTTTCGATCTTGACCAAGACCGCCTCACAACCGCGCGCCCTGCCGCGCACGATCGACGAGACATTGGCGCTGCTGACCGGCGCCGACTACGTGGCCGACAGGTCTCTGGCGACCGTGCTGTTCCTGTCGCTGCGCATGAGGCGGCCGTTGTTCCTGGAAGGCGAGGCCGGCGTCGGCAAGACGGAGATCGCCAAGGTCCTGGCATCCGCGCTCGGCCGCCGGCTGATCCGCCTGCAATGCTACGAGGGGCTCGACGTCTCTTCCGCCGTCTACGAGTGGAACTATGCGGCCCAGATGATCGAGATCCGCATGGAGGAGGCGACCGGTGAGGTCGAGCGCGCCGCCCTGGAGCGCAATGTCTTCTCTGAAAAATACCTGATCAGGCGTCCGGTGCTCGACGCGCTCACCGGCAAGGCGGGCGCAGCACCAGTCTTCCTGATTGACGAACTCGACCGCACCGACGAAGCGTTCGAGGCGTTCCTGCTGGAAATCCTCTCCGATTTCCAGGTGACCGTCCCCGAACTCGGCACCATCAAGGCGGAGGAGCCGCCGCTCGTCATCATCACCACCAACCGCACGCGCGAGATTCACGATGCGCTGAAGCGGCGCTGCCTCTATCATTGGGTCGACTATCCCGACGCCGAGCGCGAACTGGAAATCGTGCGCCGCAAGGTGCCCGAGGCCAACCGCAGGCTCTCGGCCGAGGTGGTTTCCTTCATCCAGAAACTGAGGCAGGTCGACCTGTTCAAGGCGCCGGGCGTCGCGGAGACCATCGACTGGGCCGGCGCGCTGCACGAACTCGACAAGGTGGCGCTCGACCCGGAGACGATCTCCGACACGATCGGCGTGCTGTTGAAATATCAGGACGACATCGCCCGCATCGGCCAGGGCGAGGGCAGACGGATATTGGACGAGGTCAAGGCCGAACTTGCAGCGGCTGAATGATGAGCACCTTGCTTGCCGGAATTCAGCAACTGGCGGCGAGAGGAAACGTTCGTGTTTCGGCGCACGGTTTTGATGAACTCGCCAACGATGATATTTCTTTCGGCGAAGTTCTTGGCGGTTTGCCAATGGCTGTTATCGTCGAGGAGTATCAGGATTATCACAAAGGCCCTTGTGTTCTTCTATTCCAGCTCTTGGATGACGGAGGTCCGGTGCATGCCTTGTGGGGTCTCGCCAAGAACGCGCCGGATATGGTTACCTTGATCACGGCATACCGCCCGGATCCCGAAAAATGGAGCCCGGATTTCCTGAGGAGGAAGCCGAAATGAACCGCAAATCTCTGCGCTTCGTGCATACCGATAAATACGCTGCGGAGGTCGAGGTCGAATTGAGCCCCGACGACGATGCGTGGGGCCCCTATCTCTCGAAGGACGACGCACTGAAACTCGACCGCGTGCGGGCAGCGCTCAAGCGTGGCGACCTTGCGTCGGCCAGTCATGAGGCGCGCGTGTTTCGGTTGATGCCGCTTTCCGCCTGAAGGCCTGTGATGCAATCGGAAATCTCAGATGGCAGCGGCGCCGGCCGCATCGCCAACAACATCGTTTATTTCGCCCGTGCGCTGCGCAAGGCAGGCCTTCGGGTCGGGCCGGCTTCGGTGAAGGACGCCATCGAGGCGGTGCTGGCGGCCGGCATCGGCAGCCGCGACGATTTCTACTGGACGCTGCATTCCGTTCTGGTGTCGCGGCGCGAGGATCACGCCACCTTCGACGAGGCGTTCCGGCTGTTCTGGAAGTCGCGCGAACTGGTGGAAAAGATGCTGGCCATGTTCTCGCCGGTGGCGCCCGACAATCGCGAGCCGGAAAAGCCGCGGGCAGCGGAGAACCGCGTCAGCCGGGCGCTGTTCGAGGGCCATGAGAAGAACCAGCCGGTCCGGGAGACGCCCGAGGTCGAGGTGGACGCCAGCTTCACCTTTTCCGGCAGCGAGGTGCTACGCACGCGCGATTTTGCGCAGATGAGCGCCGGGGAACTGACCGATGCGCGCCGGGCGATCACGGATTTGAAACTGCCGTTCGATACGGTCCTGACGCGCCGTTTCCGCGCCGATCCAGCCGGCCGCCGTGTCGATCCGCGCGCCATGATGCGCGCGGCGGCGCGTAGCGGCGGTGGGCTGATCCTGCCGAAATTCCGCTCACCGCGCGAAATCCACCCGCCGTTGGTGGTGCTGGCCGATATTTCCGGCTCGATGAGCCAGTACACACGTATCTTCCTGCATTTCCTGCATGTGCTGAGCGAGAAGCGGCGGCGCGTCCACGCTTTCGTCTTCGGCACGCGGCTGACCAACATAAGTCGGCAGTTGCGCCATCGCGATCCGGACGAGGCGCTGGCCGACTGCTCCGCCGCCGTGAAGGACTGGTCGGGCGGCACGCGTATCGGCGAGGCGCTGGCCGAGTTCAACCGTCTGTGGTCGCGCCGCGTGCTGGGGCAGGGCGCCGTCGTGCTGCTCATCACTGACGGGCTGGAGCGTGACGACGTGGAAGGCCTGTCGGCAGAGATGGAACGGCTGCACAAGTCCTGCAGGCGGCTGATCTGGCTGAATCCGCTGCTGCGCTTCGACGGGTTCGAGGCGCGGGCGCGCGGCGTTCGCGCCATGCTGCCGCATGTCGACGAATTCCGGCCGGTCCACAATCTGGATGCGCTGGCCGATCTCGTCGCGTCGCTCGACCGCCGGCGCGGCGCCAATGTCGATCCGAAACGCTGGATGGCGCTTGCAACCAGGCGCGCGGCATAGCCATATATAACGCGGCATGGTTCCATGCCGTTGCAAGGAGGTTCAGTCATGGACAACCCAGCACAGATGCCGGCATCGATCGACGAGGCGCGCGATCCTCTGGCGATCGCCGAGAATTGGGTCGCAGAGGGTAAGCCCGTCGCGCTCGCCACCGTGGTCGAGACCTGGGGCTCGGCGCCGCGCCCGGTCGGCAGCCATCTGGTGATCGACGCCGACGGCAATTTCCACGGCTCCGTCTCCGGCGGCTGCGTCGAGGGCGCGGTGGTGACCGACGCGATGGACGTGATCGACACCGGCAAGGCGAAAATGCTCGAATTCGGCGTCGCCGACGAGACCGCTTGGCAGGTCGGCCTGTCCTGCGGCGGCCGTATCAAGGTCTATGTCGAAAGGCTTTCCTGAACGATGGATATCGGCACTCTCAAGCGGCTGAACGAAGCCCGCCGCGCCCGCCGCGCCGCGGTGCTCGTCACCGACATGGACGGCGGACCGGACCGACTGGTGCTGGAAGGCGACGAACTGGATGGCGCACTGGGCGAAGCCGTGGCGCGCGCTTTCCGCACCGGACAATCCGGATCGGTCGAGGCTGATGGGCGCCAGGTGTTCCTCAACGCGCACCTGCCCAGCCCCCGGCTGGTGGTGATCGGCGCGGTGCATATCAGTCAGGCGCTGGCGCCGATGGCACGGGTGGCCGGTTATCCGGTCGAGATCATCGATCCGCGGACGGCCTTCGCCACCGCCGAGCGCTTTCCCGACGTCACGCTCGAAGCCGAGTGGCCGGAGGATGTCCTGAAGGCGCGACCGCTGGACGGCTATACCGCGCTGGCTGCCGTCACCCACGACCCCAAGATCGACGATTTCGCGCTGAAGGCGGCACTCGATGCCGGCTGCTTCTATGTCGGGGCGCTCGGTAGCCGAAAGACCCATGCGAAGCGGGTGGAGCGCCTTCTGGCGCTCGGTGCGCTGGCGGACCAGATCGAGCGCATCCATGCGCCTATCGGCCTCGATATCGGCGCCTCCAGCCCGGCCGAGATCGCCGTGGCCGTGCTGGCGCAGATGATCCAGGCCTTCCGCTCGCGCGGTCTGGAAGCGAAGGGCCGTGCGGCGTGAAATTCGGGCCGGTCGCCGTCGCGGACGCCGAGGGCGCCATCCTCGCGCATGCCACCGTCGCGGGCGACAGGCGCTTGCGCAAGGCGCACCGGCTGACCGGCGATGACATCGAGGCGTTACGTGCCGCCGGAATCGGCGAGGTGGTCGCCGTCGTTCTCGCGCCGGACGATGTCGACGAGAACGCAGCGGCAACACGCATCGCCGAGGCGCTGCGCTTCAGGGGCATCGAGGCGCGGCCCGCCGCGACCGGCCGCGTCAATCTTCACGCGCTGGTATCGGGCATCTTCACCGTCGACAAGACGCTGATCGATCGGATGAACCTTGTCGATCCGCGCATCACGATCGCCACGATGCCGGCCTTCGCGCCGATGCTGGAAGGCCAGATGGTCGCGACGATCAAGATCATTCCCTTCGCGGTGCCGGAGGCGGTGCTGAAAGAGATATTGGCGCTGGCCGCCGGGCACGAGGTCTTCGGCATGCACGCCTACCGCCCCATGCGCGTCGGTGTGGTGCAAACCACGCTGCCGACCGTGAAGGCGAGCGTACTGGATAAGACGCTGCGCGTCACCGAGGAGCGGCTCGGTCGCACCGGCAGCATCGTCTCGAAGGAAATCCGCACATCCCATGCGACGCCAGAGGTGGCGGAGGCGATCGAGAACCTGTCGGCGGCCAACGACATGGTGCTGGTGTTCGGCGCTTCGGCCATGAGCGATCCCGAGGAAGATGTCATCCCCGCCGCCATCCGGGCGTCCGGCGGCACGGTATTCCGGTCGGGAATGCCGGTCGATCCCGGCAATCTTTTTGTGCTGGGAGAGCGCGACGGCAAGCCGGTACTCGGCGCGCCGGGCTGCGCCCGCAGCCCCAAGCTCAACGGCTTCGACTGGGTGCTGGACCGCATTGCCTCCGGCATCGGCATCACCAGCGAAGACATCGCCGGCATGGGCGTGGGCGGACTCCTGATGGAGATCCCAACCCGTCCGCAGCCGCGCGAAACCTCGCCGCGCGAATCCGCGCCGGGCAAGATAGTCCCGAAGGTCCACGCCGTGCTGCTCGCTGCCGGCCGGTCGAGCCGCATGTGCGGACCGAACAAGCTGCTGGCCCGCTTCGACGGCGAGGCGCTTGTGCGGCGCACCGCCGAACGGGTGATGGCGTCGCGGGCGGCCGCCACGGTGGTGGTCACCGGCCATCAGACGGCAGAGATCGAGGCGGCGCTCGCCGGACTCGACCTGCGCGTCGTTCATAATCCCGACTATGCGGAGGGCCTGTCGTCTTCCCTGAAGGCGGGCGTCGCCGCGTTGTCCGCCGATGCGGCGGGCGCGTTGATCGTGCTGGGCGACATGCCTGGCATTGCCGCGCGGGACCTCGACCGGTTGATCGACGCCTTCGTCCGCGCCGACGGCAAGGCGGTGGTGCGCGCGACGCATGCCGGCAAGCGCGGCAATCCGGTCCTTCTGCCACGCGCGCTCTTCCCTGCCGTCGCGACGCTGGAAGGCGACACCGGCGCGCGCCATCTGGTCGAGGCGGGGGGACTCGACGTGATCGATGTCGAGATCGGCGCGGCCGCTTCGGTGGATGTCGACACGCGCGAGGCGCTGGCGAGTGCCGGCGGCGTCCTGCAGGATTGATCGCGCACCCGGTTGACAAGAACGCGACGAACCGCGCAAGCCATGCCGCATGGCAAGGCTTTTTAGAATTCGACCCGCACTGTCTCTCGCGCTCTTGTTCTCGGCGCTGCTTGCCCCGACGCTGCCCGCCACCGCGCTGACGCTCAAACCCTACAAGGACGAGCTTTTCGCCTATCCGGCGGTGCTGTCTTCGGAAAAAGGCGATCTCTATCGCGTTTTCGACTACCGCGAGATGCGCGACATCAACCAGCGCGACGAAATCCCCGAAAAGCGCGTCCAGTCGCAATATGTGTCGCTCGGCGTGCGCCGGGTGCAGAACGACCTGAAACTGAAGAGCGATGCGGGCGACGTGCGCCACATCGCGGTCGGCAGGACCGAAGGGGCGTCGGTGATCGTGCTCTATCTGCACGGGCAGGGCGGTTCGCGCCGGCAGGGTGCGGACGACTTCACTTTCGGCGGCAATTTCAACCGCATCAAGAACCTGATGGCTGACAATGGCGGCCTCTACCTGTCGCCCGACTTCACCGATTTCGGCGATACGGGCGCGGCGCAGGTCGCCGCCCTGATCGATCACTACGCACAGCAGTCGCCCGCCGCGAAGATCTTCGTCGCCTGCGGCTCGATGGGCGGTCATATCTGCTGGAAACTGGCCGAGCGCCGGGATACGGGCGGCCGGATCGACGGCCTGCTGCTGCTCGGGTCGCTGTGGGATCAGGATTTTCTCGCCAGCCCGGCCTTCCGCCGGCGCGTTCCCGTCTTTTTCGGGCAAGGCAGCAAGGACCCCGTCTTCCCCATCGCCAACCAGGAGGCGTTCTTCCGCTCGATCCTGGCCAAGGCGCCCGGCTACCCCACCCGCTTCGCGCGCTTCGAGACCGGCACGCACGGCACGCCGATCCGCATGGTGGACTGGCGCGAAACGCTCAACTGGATGCTGTCGCTGGAACGGTGAGGATCACGGCGCGGTGTAGTAGTCCACGACGGTTTGGGGATCGACCTCGCCGTCATAGGACGCGTCCACGTCGTACTTCACCAGCGAGAAATCGCCGTTGCGGAAAAGGTATAGCCCGGTAGAAGACGCGTCGCCGACGCCGCGCCATTTGTCGGCCGTGGTGATGGTGCGGTCCTTCTCGTCGTAGTTGGAATTGATGGCGACGTCCTCGGTCTGGAAGCCGGTGACCGTAACCGAATCCACCTTGCCCTCTGGATTGTCGTTCTCGTAGCGGATGTCGAGTTCCGGTACCGCGAACTGCAATTGCCGCACTTCGCCCGTATCGTCGGCGAGGTAGTAATAGGCGCTCTCGTTGTAGGCCGCCATCCGGCAGAAGAAGCGGAAGAGCCGGGCCGTCCGGTCTGGGTCGTTTTCCGCCGCATCCTTATCCTTGTAGGAGATGGTGAAAGCAGCCGGTTCGCTGATCGGCTTGTGGTCGGGTGTCTCCTGATCGCATTCGTCGCCGTAACTGGCCAGGAATGCCTTTTTTGCCTGCTCCAGCGCCGAATCCTTCTTCGGCGGCGGCGGGCCGTCGCCGCATTTTTCCGGCACCGCCTTGTCGAGGCTTTCGGTCGAAGGCTTCAACTCGCCCTTTTCGATGTGGATGGGATCGAAGGGCGGTTCCTGGATTTCGCCGTTGACCTGGCGCAGCGTGTAGCAGCCCGCGAACACCTTGGCGTCGCCACCCTTGGTGATCGCCTCAATGGCGACGGGAACCGAGTAGTAGACGCTGCCGGCCGCGCCTTCCTCCGATACCGCTCCGGTGCGGACTTTGACCGAGTCGGTCTCGGTATAGCCTTTGACGAAGCTGTCGAAGTCCTTGGCCGGCTTCGCGTCGCCGAAGTAACCCCAGGCGCGCGCGTAGTCGTGCCGGTCGATGGCGTTGTAAAGGGAGCGGATCACCGATTCGGCGCTCGACCGGTCGTCCAGATAGGTGGTCTCGGCCGCAAGGACCGGATGCGCGCAGGCAATAAGCGTGGCGGCGGCGGTTGCGGCAAGGGCGATAGGATTCATGCTGGGGACCTCCTGCTGGCCGCGAGTCTACCATCGAATGCGGCGGCGAGGTGGCGCTTGCGAAATCGCCGAAATCGGCGCTATCTCGTCGCGGTTCCAGGCATGGGAGAAGCAGGCGTGACCATTTCGATGTACGAGGCGTCGGTGCCGGTGTTCGCAGCACGCCTCAAGGCGCTTGCGGCGGTCCTGAACGAAGGCGAGCGCAATGCGCAGACGCGCAAGATCGATCCGCAGGTGTTCCTAAACGCCCGCCTCGCACCGGATATGTTCGCGCTGACGCGCCAGGTGCAGATCGCCACCGACCATGCCAAAGGCGCGCCTTCGCGCCTCGCCGGGCGGACGGCGCCACGATATGAGGACGATGAGGCGAGCTTCGCCGATCTCCAGGCCCGGATCGCGAAAACGATCGACTATCTCGAAACCTTTTCAGCCGGCGATATCGATGGTTCGGAGGATCGGGCGATAGAACTGAAGCTCGGCGGACGGGAGATCGCCATGCCTGGCATGCAGTATCTGCTGCATTTCGCCATGCCGAACTTCTATTTCCACGTCACCACCGCCTACGACATCCTGCGCCATAACGGCGTGCCGCTCGGCAAGCCGCTGTTTATCGGCGGTCGTTGACGGTCATCGCATCGCCAGTTCGCGCGCGATACGCGGAAAATCGACCGGCTTGAGGACGAATTCCGTCCGGTCGGCGTTATTCATCGCATGGACGACGGCCAGGGCGGCGCGGTAGCGCGCCTGCTCCTTTGGTCGGGGCCGGGAGAACATCTCTGTCAAGAACCCCACGGTCAGGCTCTCCTAATTGGTCCTCCCGCTTCACATATAGGTGATTCATGGTGATTGTGCAGCGCAGCATTTCGCATAACAGCCATGCGCGGCGTTTTGTCCGATCGCTGGACGATGAAACTTTTGCGTGTCTCGCACGTATTCATGATGCCGGCCTTGCCGGCTTCCCTCGCCAACAGGCGACTTTCCGGATCGCGCAAGCGACCCGGTTTTTCTTGCACCCGAGTGATAACGGCGAAAACGGCGGCATTGCCTAAATTGCCCCGCACCGGGCGCATTCATTTTTAACGAGCGCTGCTTATGGTGCCGGCCAGATTGACGTGAATCGGGGGAGGCGGACATTTCTGGCAGTGCCAAGCGTGATTTCGCTTCGCTTCTGGACGACCTCTTCACCGCTCCGGAGCAGGACGCGGCGGAGAAGGGCGCCGCCACGCCGACCATTCCCTTCGATTATCTTTCGGTGGTGGACGAACTTCATTCGGGCCGCATCAAAGTGTCGGGCGATGCTCTGGCGGCGGAATACCGCGAGACCGGCGTCGATATGGCGGCCGAATTCGCCGCGCTTTTGGAACAGGCCCGGCTGGCGCTCGCGGACGAGGCGTCTGCGCCCGAGCGCGACCTGCCGCCGATCGATCCCGAATCGATCGCCGCCGAACTCAGCCTCGACCAGGCCGCGACCGACGCCGAACTCGGCCGGCTTAGGCGCAGCTTCGCCTTCGAAAACCACCCGGATCGTGTCGAATCTCATCTGCGCTCGCGCGCGATCGTACGTATGCAGGTGGCCAACATGCTGATCGACGACGCACGCAGGAAGCTGCGCAAGCGCTGACCGCGCTCTGTTGCAAGATTCCCGCTTTCCGACACTTGGCCAACGCGGCCCGCCTCTCTATTCTCCCGGTTCCTTCCTGCGCGGTCACGCGCTGAAATCCCCGGAGACTACCTCATGCAGACACGCCGGCTCGGTCGTACGGACCTTGTTGTTTCCCGCATTTGCCTCGGATCGATGACCTGGGGCCAGCAGAACACCGAGGCCGACGGGCACGCGCAGATGGACCTCGCCTTCGAGCGCGGCGTCAATTTCATCGACACCGCCGAGCTCTATCCGATCCCGCCCAAGGCCGAGACGCAAGGGCGAACCGAAAAGATCATCGGCACCTGGATGAAGGCCAAGGGCAACCGCGACCAGGTGATCCTCGCGTCCAAGGTGGTCGGGCGCACCGCCAACGACTGGTTCCGCGGCGGACGTCCCTCGAAGCTAGTCCGCGCCGACATCATGGATGCCGTCGACAAGTCGCTCGCCAAGCTCCAGACGGACTATCTCGATCTCTACCAGATCCACTGGCCGGATCGAGATATTCCCTGGGGCGCCAATCCGACCCGCGCCGGCGCGGCCCGCCGGGCGGACGCCGCCGCCGTCACCGATCCGGAAACCCCGGTCGCCGAGACGCTCGCCGTGTTCGACGATCTGGTGAAGGCCGGCAAGATTCGTCACTTCGGCCTGTCGAACGAGAGTTCGTGGGGCGTCCTGCGCTTTCTTTTCGAAGCGGAGAAGGGCGGAGGTCCGCGCGTTTCCTCGCTTCAGAACGCCTACAATCTCGTCAACCGCACCTTTGAGGTGAACCTCGAGGAAGTCTGCGAGCGCGAGCAGGTCTCGCTGCTCGCCTATTCGCCTCTCGCGCAAGGCTACCTGACCGGCAAGTACGACCACGGCGCGCGCCCGCAAGGCTCGCGGACCGCGCTGTTCAACCGCGGGACGCGCTACGAGACGCCGAACGCTGCCGAGACATTGCTTGAATACAACGAGCTGGCGCGATCCTTCGGCATGGAGCCGGCGCTGTTCGCTGGCGCGTTCGTGCTCAACCGGCCGTTCGTCACGGCGAGCATCGTCGGCGCGACGACCATCGGCCAGCTTGAAACCGCGCTTTCGGCCATCGACGTGAACTGGACCGAGGAGATGCAGGCAGCTGTCGATGCCGTACACCAGCGGACGGGAAACCCCTGCCCGTAGGGCAGACGGCGGCGAAGCCGCTTACGCCGCCTGATGCTTGGCGCCGAATCCCGTCAGGAACGATGTCAGGTTGTCGCCGAGTTCGTCGCACAGATAGCCGCCCTCCTGCACGATGACGGTCGGCAGGCCGAGCCCGGCGATCGCCTCGCCGATGCGCGCGAAGCCGGGCGTCGAGACCGACAGCCCGCCGAACGGGTCGCCTTCGAACGCGTCGAGCCCGAGCGCCACGACCAGCGCCTCGGGCGCGAAGGCGCGGATGCGTTGCACCGCCGACGCCAGCGCTTCGAGAAAGGCGTCGTCGCCCGATTTGCGCGCCAGCGGCAGATTGAAATTGTAGCCGAGACCTGGGCCGTCGCCGCGCTCGTCGGCATGACCCCAGAAGAAGGGATAGAAGCGGATCGGATCGGCATGGAGAGAGACCGTCAGCACGTCCGGCCTTGCATAGAAGATGCCTTGTGTGCCGTTGCCGTGATGCAGGTCGACGTCGAGGATGGCGACGCGCGGCGCCTGCTTTCTCAGCGTCTGCGCGGCGACCGCCGAATTGTTGATGAAGCAGAAGCCACCGGCGACGTCGGCGAAGGCGTGGTGGCCCGGCGGGCGGCAGAGCGCATAGGCGGCCGGCGCGCCGGCCATCACGCTTTGCGCCGCCTCGACGGCCGTCCATGAACTCCACAGCGCGCTTTCCCAGGTCTCGGCCGAGATCGGGCAGGACGTGTCGGCCATGTGGTAGCCCGCCTGGCCGACGGCCGAGGCCGGACGCATGCCCCCGCGGGCGATCGGATGGATATTGGGGATCACTTCCGCCGAGGCGCCTTCGATGCGCTGCCAGCGTTCGTAGATGCGTTCCAGGAAATCGAGATATTCCGGTGTGTGGACCGATGCGGCCGGCCCGAGGCCGTGATTGCGCGGCCGCTCGACCGTGCAGCCGGCAGCCCTGGCGCCGGCCAGCAGCCGCTCGACGCGCTCCGGCTGTTCCGGATTCGGCTTCTGGGCGCCGCTCGACAGGAACATCTTCGGATCGTGGCGTTTCTGTTCGGCTGCGTAGATGGCTTTCATCAAATCCCCTTGTTGTTGTCCCGGTCGGCGAAGGTGAAAAAGGTATCGCCGGTGATGCGATGCACCTGATCATCCGCCCGGTGGGTGATGCCGATGCGCTCGTAGAAGCGCTGCGCCGCATGGTTGCCCGTATCGACCGCGAGTTCAATATAGGCGCCGCCCTGATCGCGCACCGCGCGCGCCAGAGCGCGCAGCAATTGCTCGCCGATCTTCAGCCCACGGAATTTTGCGTCGACGAACAGGTCCTGAACATAGGCGCCCGACCTTCCCATCCATGTCGAATAGATCGGGAAATACAGGCACATGCCGGCGAATTCTGAATCGATTTCTGCAATCAGCGTCGAGAAATGCGGGCGTTCTCCGAACCCGTCACGGCGGATGTCTTCCGGCGTCGACTTGATCTTGTGGGCCTCGCCCACCGTCTCGCCGATGCCCATCAGCGCCGCGTGGATGGCCTCGGCATCGTCGGGGCGGGCGGGGCGTATGACGAGCCCGGTCAAAACGCCACCCGGTCGCCGCCCTTCAGCGCAAGCATGTCGCGCGCCTCGGCCGGCGTGGCGACCTCCAGCGACAGGCCTTCGAGGATGCTGCGGATGCGCCGCACCTGATCGGCGTTCGAGGTCGCCAGCGCGCGCCCGTCATAGAGCGAATCCTCCAGCCCGACGCGCACGTTGCCGCCCATCGCCGCCGCCATCGAGATCAGCGGCATCTGCGCCCGGCCGGCCGCCAGCACCGAAAAGCGGTAGTCGTCGCCGAACAGCTTGTCGGCGATGCGCTTCATGTGGACGAGGTTTTCCGGATCGGCGCCGATGCCGCCGAGGATGCCGAGGACGAACTGGATGAACAGCGGCCCCTCGACCAGCCTGCGGTCGCGGAAATGCGCCAGCGAATAGAGGTGGCCGACGTCGTAGCATTCGAATTCGAAGCGCGTGCCGCATCCCTTGCCGAGTTTTTCAAGGATCGTCTCCATGTCGGCGAAGGTGTTTTTGAAGATGGTGTGGCGCGTGGCTTCAAGCAACTTCGGCTCCCACTCGTGCTGCCACTCGCGCGGCCGGTCGAGCATCGGGAACAAGCCGAAATTCATCGACCCCATGTTGAGCGAGCACATTTCCGGTTCGGCTCGGAGCGGGGCGGCCAGCCGCTCCTCCAGCGTCATCAGCGAGGAGCCGCCGGTGGTGATGTTCACCACCGCGTCGGTCGCCTGCTTGATGCGCGGCAGGAACTGCATGAACACGGCCGGATCGGCGGTCGGGCGGCCGTCCTGCGGGTCGCGGGCGTGCAGATGCAGGATCGACGCGCCGGCTTCAGCAGCCGCGAGCGCCTCAGAGGCGATCTGGTCGGGCGTCACCGGCAGGTACGGCGACATGGTCGGCGTGTGCACCGAACCGGTGACGGCGCAGGTGATGATGACCTTGCGGGGCGCTGACGCCATTTCTTCTTTCCCCCTCGGTGATTGTTCGACCCGGCGATGACCCGGTCAGTTGTTGGTCGGCAGGTCGAGTTCGGTTGCCAACGCTTCCAGTGTGTCGCCGAGCAGACCCATGATCTCGCCGATCTGGTCCCTCGTCACGATCAGCGGCGGGCAGACCATGAAGTTGTCGCTCTCCGGCCCGCCCTTAACGCGCCGGGAGTAGACGATGAGACCACGTTCGAAAGCAAGGTCGATGAGGCGCACATTGGCATTGAGGTCGCGCGGCAGCGGAACCCTTGCCACCGGATCGGCATAGAGTTCGCCGCCGAGAAGCAGCCCCTTGCCGCGGATGTCTCCGACGAAGGGGAAGCGGGCCGACAGGCCTTCCAGTTCGGTCTTCAACACCTCTCCCATCGCGGCGGCGTTGTCGATCAGGCCGAGCCGGTCGACCTCGGAAAGCACCGCGCCGCCGGCGGCGCAGGCCACCGGGTTGCCGCCATAGGTATGGCCGTGCAGGAAGCCGCCCATTTCAAGCACCGGGCCGACGATACGCTCCGACGCCGCCAGGGCGCCGAGCGGCGCGTAGCCGGACGACAGGCCCTTCGACAGCGAGACGATGTCGGGGCGGCAGTTCCAGTGGTCGCCGCCGAGGAAGGCGCCGGTGCGGCCGATGCCGGTCATTACCTCGTCATGGATGAGCAGAATGTCGTATTTGTCGCAGATCGCGCGGATGCGCGCGAAATAGCTGTCCGGCGGTACCAGCGCGGCAGTGGCGGCTCCGCCGATCGGCTCCATGATGAAGGCGACCACGCTTTCCGGCCCCTCGGCCAGGATTTTCTCCTCCAGCATGTCGGCATAGCGCAGTCCGCGCTGTTCCAGCGACAGGTTGTCGTAGTCGCGGTGAAGCATGGGCGCCGGGATCAGCGGCATCGCACGGCCCATCGCCTCGAAGGCCGGCGTCAGGACCGCGTCGCCGGTGACGCCGAGCGAGCCGATGGTGATGCCGTGGTAGGAAGGCATGCGCCCGATGATCTTCCAACGCCCCGGCTGGCCGGTGGCGATGGCCCATTGCCGCGCCAGCTTCAGGCAGGCCTCCACCGCTTCCGAACCGCCCGAGACGAAATAGATGCGGTCGAGGCCGGGCAGGCGAGCGGCGAGATCTCGCGCCAGATCGAGCGCCGGCTGGTTCTCGAAATGGATCGTATAAGCGAAGGACACCCGGTCCATCTGCCGCTTCATGGCGTCGATCACGGCGCGGTTGCCGTGGCCGATATTGACGTTCACCGCACCCGACGAGCCGTCGATATAGCGCTTGCCGGTGGCGTCCCACATGTAAACGCCGTCGGCCCGGTCGATCAGCGGGCGAGGCGCGCGGGTGAAGTGGAAGAGGTGGGGTTTTGCGGGCGTGCTCATGATGTGTGCTGCATTCCTTCGCGCCCCCCTCTGTCCTGCCGGACATCTCCCCCACGAGGGGGGAGATTGGCAATTTCGGCCTCAGCGCCTTTTCTGCAATGCCGGAGACTGGCGAAAGTGGACGCGAGGATTGATCTCCCCCCTCGTGGGGGAGATGTCCGGCAGGACAGAGGGGGGCGCCGTAAAGTCGAAACCAAAATCCGTGGCCCTCCCAGTCAAGGTCCCAAAAACCGGTCCAGCACGTTCTTCGTCACGCGCTCCACCATCGCGTCCCGCCGAAGCAGCCCCGCCACCCATTCGCAGGTGCCGGCGTGGAAGACCTCGCCCTTGCCGCGTCGGAAATTGACGATCATACCGTTGGAATAGCGCACTTTTTCGAGATTCTCGTCGCTCGCTCCACCATAAAGCGTCTCGGCGATGAAGCGGCCATCCTCGTCGCCGAAGAACTGGTCCTCAAGCGGCACGTCGGGGCTTTCCTCGACCTGGCAGGCCATGCCGAGCGCGAGGATTTCCAGACCGTCCGGTGCGCCGCTGGTAGCGCTGGGGTAGGGCAGGCCGTGGCGCATCTCGTAGTCCAGCCCGTCTACCTCGTAGCCGTAGATGTGGCTCTCGGCGCCGAGTAGGTCGCCGTAATAGAGGCCGGTGCCGGCAAAGGCCCAATGCTGCGGCCGGTAGACGGGGAAACCGCGAACCCCGCGCGGCGCGCAGCCGCCCCAACCGGCATAGACGCCGTTCGAGGCGTTCAACCCGAAGGTCTTGCAGCCCGGTCGGCCGATCTCCGGCGCCTCCCATGAGTTGGTAGCCCGCGTCACGTCGCCGCCGCGATAGACAGGGTCCTCGGCGCGCGCCCGGTACTTGTAGCAGACCTGCTTGCGGCCCTCGTCCTCCTGCCGCGTCTGCCACATGAAGTTGCCGGCAAAGCGCGCCGCATGCCCGCCCTGGTCGACGAAGGCGTCGACCGCGTCGCGCATTTCCCATGTCCAGTATTCGTCATGGCCGACGAACACCGCGCAATCGTAGTCTGCCAAGATTTCCGGCGAAAAATGCAGGTCGTGCTGGCAGGCAAGGTCGACCTGATAGCCGGCCCTCTCGGCGAACCGGAAGAAATGGCTGTCGTAGCTCGCCCAGCCGGCCGAGGCGTATTTCTTGGAATGGCCGGTGGCGTAGGCCCATTCCATATGCGGGTAGCGCGGCACGGTTTTGGGCGGCATCGCCACTTCCAGCGGCACGCGCGGTGCGTCGTCAGGCAAAGCGACGAAGCCGCGACACCACGGCCGCTGTGTGGAGACGGTCGGCGAATACTGGTTGCGCTCCGGTCCGGTGATGCCCTCGTAATGGTTCGAGCCGCCCCATGTGTTATAGGCAAGCCAGGTGCCGGTCGCCGCGACCTGCAGGATGCGGCCGGGCTTTCGGCCCGGCTTCGGCAGCACGATCAGGATGTGGTGGCAGCGGATCGGCCCACCGTCGCGGCCTTCGACCGTGAGCGTCAGCCGATAGCCGCCGGAAGGCCAATCCTCGCCGATTGTAAATTCGAACGCCGTTTCCCAGCCGCAGCCGACGACAGAGCAATTGTCCGGCGTGTCCTGCCAGCGCGCGGCGATTCCGGCCTGTTGGAAGACCTTCGTTTCGCTCGCGCCGTCGCGTGCGATCTCGATGGCGAAGCGCGGTGCGGTGGAACTCACCCGCAATCGCACCGTGTCGCCCGGCCGGTAGGAAAAGCGGTCGCTGTAGCACCAGATCTCGCCGCGCGCGCCGTCCATGCCCGGCCGCTCGTAATAGTGGCTGCGCACGGCGAGCCTGCGCTGCTCGGGCGTCAGGCCGAAATCCGGGAACTCTGTCGGCAAACCTGTCATGGCGATCCTGTGGGAAGCCGACATTCGGCGATGCGGCCACGGGACGTCAAGGAAGCGCATCGGGCCAGCGCGGCGACTTCCATTGGCCGCAGCCGGCAAAGCCTCTATGACTGTGGGAGGCAGGGGAGGCAGGACATACGATGCTCAGGGTCCAGAAGATCAAGATCGAGGACATCTACGTGCCGACGGCGCGCCGCAAACTGCTGCATCCCGAAACGGCGCGCGCGCTGGCCGAGGATATCGTCGAGAACGGGCTGAAGACGCCGATCCAGGTGCGCCAGGACGGCAAGCGCTTCGTCCTCGTCGAGGGCCAGCACCGGCTGGAGGCGATGAGGTGGCTCGGCGAGGAGGCGATCGACGCCTATCTGGTTCAGGCCAGACGCCATTGAATCGGTTTCGTGGAAGGATGCCGTAACCGCCGGGCCTCAAAGGACTACGTGTCGACGGCCGACGGCTCGGCCCACGCTCGTACGCTGCAGCGAAATCGATTTCTCCATCAGGACTTTTCGTTGGATCGGCCTGTGTCCGTCACTATCATCGCTGCTACAACGGATGAGGAAATGTGATGGACGACAAATACACGGGCGGCTGTCTTTGCGGCGCGGTGCGCTATCGCGCCGAGGGCGAGCCGATCAACGAGCGCATCTGCCACTGTCGGCTTTGCCAGAAGGCGATCGGCGCCGCCTTCAATGCGCGCGTGCTCTTCGCCGTCGAGGCCGTGCCCATCGACGGGCCGGCGGGCTGGGCGAAGTCGTCGCCGGATCTCGAACGCGGTTTCTGCCCCGGCTGCGGGACCACCATGTTCTCCAGGCGCGCCGGAGCGGGAATCATCGGGATCACCACCGGTTCGCTGGACGATCCGTCCGTGTTCCGCCCGCAGATCCATATCTGGACCGCCTCGAAGCAGCCCTGGGTGGTGATCGACGACGGTCTGCCGCAATATCAAGGCGCGCCGCCGGCATGACGCCTGACGGATTTTTTCGTCTCGTCATGAGATCGCCGTCTAATCATCATTGGCAAGCCACGATCGCTTCCTATCTATAGGACATTCGGTAAGGCGGCGGATGACGAGGAGAGCGCGATGACAAAGAGCCATACCCACCTGGACGACCTTTTGAACGACCCGATGGTACAACTCGTCATGAAAAGAGACAGCGTGCGCCCCGAACATCTGCGCTCGATGCTCGAACGTGTCCGCACGCAGGCCGTCGAGGACGGCATTCCGCCCGCCCATGTCATCGACAAGGGTTGCGGTTTCGGACGTTTGTGCCTGTAACGCTGGTTTTCAGTCTCTTCCCGCATTTCCCGGAGAAAGCAGCGGAGAGATTGCACGAGTAAGGATAATGCCCGCGGCTCCAGGCTGCGGGCGTTTTTGTTTTCCCGGATCGACGATTCGCGCGCCGCCGCTGCTTTCTCCCAACCGTTAAGACTTCGATTCAATCTTTCTTGGTAATTTATCGTTCATAAACGAGCGATCTCCCGCCGGCATGTCGCCGTCGGTCTGTTTTGTTCTGCGTACAGGGTCGAGATGCGTTCTCCGGGCGTTCTCACATCGTTGCTTCTTTGTCTGGTTGCCGCCGGCTGCGCGTCGAGCGGAGGCCTTGAGGATATGGTGCCGCGCCCATCGCTGGAGACGACCAGCTCCATCCCGCGCCCTGCCGCTGCCGTGAAAGAGGGGGATGCTGGAACACAGGCCATCGCGTCTGCTTCCGACGATTTCCCGGCTTCGGAGCCCGCGGCTCTGGTGGAGCCGGAGAGCCCGGTGCCGGCGAGCCTTGTTGCGATCACTCCGTCCGCACGACCCGCGCGGCCGCGCAGCGTCCGTCACGGCGTCGTCCACGAACGGCGCTTTCGTGACGCCAAGCCGATCAACTTCGGCAAGCGCTCGCCCAAGCATCTGGCCGTGCACGGTGTCGATGTCTCGCGCTGGCAGGGTGACATCGACTGGGTAAAGTTGCGCTCGCAGGGCGCCAACTTCGTCTACATCAAGGCGACCGACGGCGGCGACCACCTCGATCCGATGTTCCGCAAGAACTGGCGCAACGCCGATGAGGCGGGGCTGCGGCGTGGCGCCTACCATTTCTTTTACTGGTGCCGGCTGGCCAGCGAGCAGGCGGACTGGTTCATCCGCAATGTGCCGAAGGACAAGGACGCGCTGCCGCCCGTCATCGACGTCGAGTGGAACCACGAATCTTCGTGCAAGCGCCGGCCCTCGCACAAGAATGTGTTGGACAAGATGCAGGTCTTCATGGACAGGCTGGAGCGTCACTACGGCAAGCGCCCCATCATCTACACTTCGCCGGACTTCTACGCCGACAACCTGAGAGGCGCTTTCCAGGACTATCCCTTCTGGCTGCGGTCCGTGGCCGCCCATCCGGGGAAAGTCTACCCGGGACGCGATTGGGTATTCTGGCAATATTCGGGCTCCGGTCTCTCGCACGGCGTCAACGGCCGCGTCGATCTCAATGCCTTCAACGGCGACGAGAACGACTGGTGGGCATGGCTCGCCCGCCAGAACGGCTCGCGCATGGCGAGCAACTAGGTTCAGGACCTATTAAATTGATTTGAGATGTGATTCACAGTCTTGTTTGAGGAGGCTGTGATGAGTGATTTGTTTCTGCTGAGCGCGCGCCAGATGGCTCGGATCTCGCCGTTTTTTCCCTTGGCGCATGGCGTGCCGCGTGTTGATGACCGACGGATCGTGAGCGGGATCGTCTATGTGATCCGCAATGG